>DASYZH010000201.1:0-35307 GCA_035946435.1 Puia sp.
AAAAAGGGGCCACTCCGACGCACCCCGCCGTGCCACGTCACCCCGCGCCACCCAACCCGCAGCGGCATCCCAGCCTCCGGCGTTCGGGCTCCCCGTGAAAGCCTCCCACGCTCTGGCTCCCGCCGTGCACCCCGGCTCCCCGCCTCCGCCGCCCCCCAAAAACAAACCCGGCCTTTTCAGGGGCCGGGCTCTCGGACGCTTATGTCTGCCCTCCGGGCGAAGATGCGTCCGCATCTTTATGGCTATAGGGTTCTGTAAGTACTATTTCTTCTTCGGATAGTTCATCAGCTTCATCTCCACGCGGCGGTTCTGCGCCATCCCTTCCGGCGTATCGTTATCGGCCAGCGGCTTGGCCTTTCCATAGCCGATGTAATCCATCCGCGCGGGGGAGATGCCTTTCTTGACCAGGTATTTAAAGACGCTATGGGCCCTCCGCGTCGACAGCGCCAGCTCGCGGGCGTCCGGACCTTCGCCATCGGTATATCCTTCGATCCGCAGGCGGAGCGTGGTATCGCTTTGCAGCACCTCGACGACCCGATCCAGCTCGTAGAGAGACACGGGTTCGATATTGGCCTTGGCTCGGACGAAGAACACGCGGTCCGCGGCGCGGTTTACTTTACTGATGTATTCGTCTTTGATCGGCGGGCAGCCAAAATTGCTCTTCACCCCTTTCACCAGCGGGCACCTGTCGTCATCGTCGTTCACGCTATCGCCGTCGCTATCGGGAGCAGGACAGCCCTGGAAATTGGGCGAGCCCTTGACGCCGGGGCATTTGTCTTTGTAGTTGGGAACGCCGTCGCCATCGTCGTCGGGGCAACCAAAGAGCGGGATCGGCCCTGCGCTGTCCGGGCATTGGTCCTTGGAGTCTACGACGCCGTCGCCATCGCGGTCGTCGACGAGTTTCTTGTCGCGGTAGACGGTATCGGCCAGGGTCGGCTTCTTGTCTTTGCTCGAAGCGTGTTGGAAGATGGGGATGGTAAGACCCATATGAGCGTCGGCGGCCTGGATGCGTTGCTTCATGAGGCTGGAGAGGACGCTGCCGCTACCTACAAAAAAGGGACCGACGCGCACACCCGCGCCCCAATTCAACTGGCCGTTGGCGCTATACGACACCGGTGAGTAGATGCTCACCCATTTCTTTTCCAGTCTGGGCGTTACCGTGAGGGTGGTCACGTAGTTGGGAGCCATGGGGTTGCTTGTCGATTGCATATTGAGCAACACGTCGCCGTTGATATAAAGCCGTTTGTAGATCTCGTAGTCGAGGTTCAGGTGGAGGGCCGTCGGCAGGCTCACTTTCGATAGGGCTGCCGTGCTTTTGGAAGTGATCATCCCGGTGCTTTGGAGCCGGTTGAAGTAATCGTTGAACGACTCACCGCTAAGTTTCGCGAAGTCCTGGGTGTTGTCACCGGTGGCCGCCAGCGTATACTGTCTGCTGTTAGCAGAATTGGTGTAGTTGATGGAGCCTATATCGGTGACCGCGAGGCCGAGGCGGAATTTCTCGATGGAGGGGTCGGCGCCTTTGATCTCGTAGGTGAAGCCGACGTCGAAGCCGAAGCCTCTGCCGGCATTTTTGTTGATGATGTTGTTGATGCTGGTGCCGTTGCCCGCGTTGTCGAGGTTGGCGCTATACTGCGCGGTGACGTCACCCTGGAGGTTGAGAATCTGGTTGGTGGGGTCGATCTCGATTTGCAGCGGTCCCGAGGCCATGCTGGCGTAGCCAAGACCGATAACGTATTTGCCGGTGAGGCCCAGCTTGAACTCCGATTTTTCATCGCGCCAGAGGACCCGGGCGTAGGTGAGGCCGGCTTCGGCAAACGCGTTGGTCTTGACCTGGAGGCTCGCGTTCTCGACGTTCGTATTATAGAAGTTGGGATTGGTTTCGCCGGTGAGGCGGAACAGCGGATCGCCCAGGTTGTATTCGTTGCCGATCACCCGCAGGCGGGTGGTGATGCCGATGGCGTCTTTGGGCGTGAGGGTGATGGTCGCGCCGGGCCCGAGGATATCGACGTTGGTATAAAGGTATTTGTTGGCCGTATTCGTGCTCTTGTAAAAACCGCTGCCCTCGTTGAGGTTCGAGAACTTGCCGCTAAACAGGCGGCTGCGGTCCATTTCGTAAGCGTTGTTACCCGCCAGCGCGCTAATGCTGAAGATGTTGACGTTGACCTTGTAACGGCTGTCCGCTATAGAGCTCGGATTCAGGATAAGGCTGTTGACCCCGGCATAATTATCATATCCATACCCGACAAAGCTTTGGGAAAAAGCAGTTAGGCGAAACACGACGGTCAATAGGAGTACGACCACCACGCTCTTGTTGATCATAAACAACAGGTTCTGGGTTATTTAATAGGAATTGGATCGGATTTCTCCCGTGGATAACGGAGATTTATCCACATTATTGTTTTCTCATACTAGATCGGCCCATCCTACCCAATCCCCACGAACCGCGCCCGCGTCGCGCGCTCCACACCTGCCGTGGTTCCACGGCCTACCGCCAGCCCCCACCCTCGGCGCACCCCCCAACACGCGCCCTGGTCCCGCAGTCTGTCATCCTGCGACGCCGAACGAAAAAATTTATGTTTTTGGAAATGGTAACATTTTTGTTACCTTATAATAATTATGAAACGTTCAAATAACAATCTTATGTATCCAAAATCAACCATCAATGAATTCGTTCGAGATCACCCAGTTGTTGAAAGACAACGGCTGGGTTGTAAAAGCTCAAATTGGCAGCCACATGCAATTTGTCCATCCGACAAAACCAGGGAAGATCACCGTCGCGTTTCATGGTAAAAAGGAGATTCCTCCCGGAACACTAAACAGGATTTTAAAACAGGCAGGCCTGAAATAGGCCGGCCGTAATGTGCTGCAATGAAAAAGATCACGTTGATCATCGAAAAAGGCTCGGACGAGGAGTTGTGGGGCCGTGTGGATTATGATGATAATCTGATCACCGGCAACGCCCCAACGTTAGACTTACTACAAAAAAGGATCAGGGGTGTATTAAACAAATTACACGGCCAGGATTCCAACCAGGTTGAATTCGACCTTGTCTACGACCTCACTGCCGTATTCAGCGAGAAGAAATACCTCAACCTCTCCGAAGTCGCGCTGAAATTAGGGATAAATCGTTCTCTAATGGCCCAGTATGCCGCCGGCAAAAAATTTCCCTCCCTGCAAAGGGCGGGAGAGATCGAAAAAGCGATTCACGATCTCGGCCGCGATCTCCTGAAAGTCAAGATCGCCATAAAAGGTGTGCGTGCAAAAAAGAAAAGTTGAATTTATTATGCCAGCCCATCTCAGGTTCCGCTTGCGCCAATTTCTTTCAATTTCCGCAAAAAATAAGCAGCACTGGGGCAATTCGGATGAGCCGCTGCATTTATCACGTCGAATCCTACCTCCAACATCCTATAAGCCAATTTAATCTTCCCTGATCTTCTGCCTACGCCCCGGCCAGTGTTAACAATCAGCAATTGATTGATCGTATCAAAAGGCTCTTTCTCTTCCTCCGGCTTGTTGAACTTGAATTGTGGCTTTTGTATTAGATGGGACATGCTAACGTTGCACGCCAAAAACCAAGCTTCAATTTTTTTGACTGCGACTATAACAATATCTTGCTTTCTCGCTGAAATTCGATTTTTCGTCTCAGTAACACAGGAATCATCATCCAAATCAGTGACAATAATAATATGCTGGGCGCCTAAGTTCTCCAGAATTAAAGTGTAAGGCTGAATATTATGCGGGAGCAAATTTTCACATCCCTCAGCATTGATTACTCGTAGCGGTTCAATATTAAACGAGGTTAACAACTGCCTAAAACTTGTCGATTCGAGCAATATCCTTTCAGTGTAACCTTCGCAAATAAAGCCTACTTTGATCATAATACGCCGCCCCCCAGTGCATTAGTTAGCCAGGCTTCATCCGTTCTTATATCGACATCATATTGTTTTGTTAACTGCTTGGCTTTGGTTGCACCATTAACCTTGTTTACAAGGATTACCTCTTCAATCTCGAGGTGGCGGACCAGCGTTTGCGAATGTGTATTCAGCCAAATGTGATGCCCTTTTTCTTCACATTGTTCTCTGAAGAAGTCGACGAGCAATTCGATTGCCTGGGGGTGCAAACCATTCTCCGGTTCTTCGATACACAAAAACTGAGGTTGGTCGCTTTGATAGACGAATGATAAGAGGGCCAAAATATTATAAGTGCCATCTGATATGAGGCCCCGGGGAAAGGGCTTTTCAGTACCTTTCTCATAAATGAAAAACTCGTACTTCCCGTCAATATTTGATCTTCTTATTTCGATCTTGTTAAATTCGGGTATCAAAATTCGCAACCATTCAATGAAATCCTTCCTTTTTTCTTCGTTCTCAAATATCATACCTATGACCTGGGGGAGGTTCGATGCATCTGGAGATAGTTTAGTATTGATAGCAGGAGTCCTATTTAAATCGCTTTTACCGATAAATATCCTGACAAAATTATCAACGAACTGCTCGTATTCGTTATCATACGGGTTACCCGCCTCTTTCCAACGGCTGACAAACGTCTTTCTTTTCTGCAAATTTCTTATATCAAATGAAGGCAATCGATTGGCACCATTAACAGGTGATGAGCCTACAGCGGTAAGAGACCCAAATAGATTTTGAGATTCTTCTACTCCCAGAAAGCTGGCATGAAAGCCAATATTGATATTAGTATCAAAATTATAATTGAAGAATAAGCTATCTTTTATAGAAATATCGTTATGATCCAAGATCGGTCTGGCATTGTAGCTATAGATATATGATAAGCCTCCAAAAAAACGAGGAGCCTCGTGAGTGTATCTAATCACGTAGTTCGTAAACTCCAGCGCCTCGAAAATATTACTCTTCCCACTGGCATTCGGCCCAACGAACGCACAAAAAGGCTTCAAATCCTCCAATTCGAAGTCGACCAACGACTTAAAGTTCTTGATTTGCAGCTTTTTAATCTTCATACCTTAAAAATACGACTAAATTTCCAGCGTGCCGTAACTCCGAGGCTCAATTAGCCGCCCGCCGCCCCTACCTCGGCTTACTCAACGTATCCGCATCCACATCCCCATTCACCTGCACCTTAGTGATATTCACCCGCCCAAGCCCCCCGATGGTGATCGCATAAGGCAGCACATATCCCCCGGGTATGGCCCGCCAGTCGTCGAGGCCGATATCCACCATGCCGTCGGCATTGGCACTCCAGCCCCCATTGCTGCCGCCACCACCCATGATGCCGCCGCCGCGCCGCGTCTCCTTACGCAGATACCAGCTTTGCTGATCCACGGAATAGACTATCGACTCGTTATTCGGGAACCAGACCTTGAGTTTAAAGCAGGGATGCCCATCCAGCGTGTCGGTGCCGATCCTTTCGATCTTATTGCCTTTTTGCCGGTAATCGATGAAAACCCCCGCAGGGTCGATCTCGGTCTGCAGGGCCTTCACCTGCTCCGGCGGCAACGCCTTGAAGACGCCTCCCGTACGCGGGCTCGAGATCCAGCCCTGCCGCGGCGTCACGATGACTACCACCTTACCCACGCCAAAATCGATCTCCTGCCTATACAGCCTGTCAAAGACCCGCCAGGTCCTGATCTTGACATCGGAGCCATTGTCAAGTACGCATGTCCCTTCCTGATAGAGCGAATTGATGGATTGCAGCTTCTCCTTGCCACCTAACGCGTCGATCAGATGCTGTACGATGGCATCCGCGCTTTGAGCTTTTAGAGAGAAAGAAACACCGAGGAAGAAAAACAAACTTGCGACAAGGGATCGATACATAGAATATATGCCAAATTTAATGTTATTTCGTACTCAAATCCTGGTAAAATAAATGCAAATCCGAGGCCACCTGGTTAATATCATCGAACAAAAGATCGTTCCGGTCGAAATGCTCATCGAAGAAGGTATCATCCGTACCATTACTCCTATAGACACAGCTAACGCCGATAGCGTTGCTTCTATTGGAACTGCAGGTCCATATATTCTTCCCGGCTTCGTCGACGCACATGTGCACATCGAAAGCTCCCTGCTCATCCCTTCCGAATTTGCTAGGATGGCCGTCGTTCACGGAACGATCGCCACCGTCAGCGATCCACACGAAATTGCGAATGTCTGCGGATTACCCGGCGTAGAATTTATGATCACAAACGGCAAAAGCCTGCCCTTTTACTTCAATTTCGGCGCGCCCAGCTGTGTCCCTGCCACTCGTTTCGAAACCGCCGGCGCCACCCTCGACGTCGCCGCCGTGACTATGCTGCTCCAGCGCAATGATATCAAATATCTCAGTGAGATGATGAATTTCCCCGGCGTTTTACACAAAGAACCCGAGGTCATGGAAAAGATCGCCGCCGCCCGGCGGTTAGGCAAGCCCGTGGATGGCCACGCCCCCGGTCTCCGGGGTGAAGACGCCCGGCAATATATCGCCGCCGGCATCAGCACCGATCATGAATGTGTTACCGCCGAAGAAGCCCTGGACAAGATACAAAACGGCATGCATATCCTCATCCGCGAGGGCAGCGCCGCAAAGAATTTCGAGGCTCTCATCCCACTGCTCAACGATCACCCGGAACGGATCATGTTCTGTAGCGACGATAAACACCCCGATAGCCTGCTCGCGGGACACATCGACCGGCTCTGTGCGCGCGCCGTAGCGAAAGGCATCGATGTCTTCAAGGTCCTCCGGGCCGCCTGTATCAACCCCGTGAGGCACTATAATCTGGAACACGGGCAGCTCCGCCCCGGTGACCCCGCCGATTTCATCGTCGTAGAGGATCTCACCCACTTCCGGGTACTCATGACTTATATCAAAGGGGAATGCGTCGCGGCAAACGGCACCACAAAGCTGGTCTCCACCCATATCGTAAGCCCTACCCCCACCTCGGCCGGTGGCATGCTCGCCGCCTCCCCGGTGAATAACTTCAAGGCCGAACCCCGAAGGGTCGAAGATTTCGCGTATTATCTCGACAAATGGGGCGAGCAGGAGAATGTCGAGCAGGTCTATTGTATCGAGGCGCTGGATGGTCAGCTGATCACTAATAAGGGCATCGTTCCCATCGCCGACACCCTGCCCAAGAACGGCCGGTTGCACAGCAACCCCGAAAAAGATCTCTTGAAGATCGTGGTCGTCAACCGCTACACCGCCGCTCCCGTGGCGAAGTCCTTCATAAAAGGTTTTGGCCTCCGTCGCGGCGCCCTGGCGTCATCGGTGGCGCATGACAGTCATAATATCGTTGCCGTCGGCGTCGACGATGAGAGCATCAGCCGCGCCATCAACCTGATCATTGCCCAAAAAGGCGGCCTCAGCTGCGTCGACCCCGGCTCACCGGGAAACCTCGGCTCACCCGCCAGCCCCGATTCACCCGCCGGCTCCAACTCACCAGCCAGCCCCGGCTCACCAGCCACCGCCGAAGCCCCGGTCGACCTCATCCTCCCGCTCCCTGTGGGCGGCCTCATGAGCATGGACGACGCCTACCGCGTGGCCGAAGCCTATACCGCCATCGACAATAAGGCTAAAGAGCTGGGCTCCAATCTCGGCGCCCCGTTCATGACCCTTTCGTTCATGGCGTTGCTCGTCATCCCCCACCTCAAACTCGGCGACCTGGGTCTCTTCGACGGCGATAAATTCGCACTGATCTAGCGGGATCATTTATTATATTTAGGCGATGGTTCGACGTATCAGCATACTCCTGCTATTAGCCCTCTTCGCCTGGCGCAACCCGCGGGGACCGCACCATCGCAAGGCCGCGGGTGTCGCGAGCAACCGGCTCCCTGCAGGCGATCCGGATCACGCCGCAAGCGACGCCCGCATCGTCGATTCCATCCGCGTGCTATGTCTTTACGGCAGCATCCCCGCCAAAGGCTGGCAAGGAAAAGAGCCCATGCATGGCCCCAACAGCATGCTCGGCCGGATGGTCAAGCTCCATGGCGGCCATGTGACCATCGAATATAGGCACGACAGGGCCCTGAGCTTTCAGCCGGTACACTATGACGGCCTCGGTGGCGCGGGTCACCTCATGCCGCGGTTAAACCAAAAGAATTTCAACTCCTGCTTCCGTATCTACACCGAGAAAAGAGCCTGGAACGTCCTCGGCAATTATTACAACAACCTCGACAGCTTAAGACGCGTCGTCTTCATCATACCGGTGACCGCCACCCAGCAACACAAGCTCGATAGTCTCGCCGACGCGTACACGAAAAACACACCCTATGACTACGCGTTCTTCGGGATGCGCTGCGCTTCAGCCTCGTATGAGTTTCTAAAAGAGGCCGGCCTCGTCACCGAATACAGACATCACATCTGGATGAATATCTTCACCACCCGCGACTTTCGCAACGCCCTCTACAAGGATTATGTGCGCAACCGCGGCCAGGGCAAAGGCTGGCGGCTCGAAACCAGCCGCGGCTCCGCGAGCCGAAAATGGGAAAAAGACACCGAATCGCTCACACCATAAAAAACCTTCACTATGCCCGGCATTACCACCAGGCTGGCCCTCCGCCAGCTGCAAAAGAACAAGGCCTTCACCTTCCTCAATATCCTCGGGCTGACGCTGGGCCTCACGACCTTCCTGCTGATCGCCCTGTATCTCAAAGACGAGCTCAGCTACGACCGGTACAACGTAAACGCAAGCCGCATCGTGCGCATCAACAGCGACCTCGTCGACGACGGCAGGCTCACTTCCTTTGCCGACGCTGCACCCGTGGTGGCGTCCACCCTGAAAACGAATTACCCCGAAGTAGCGGCTACAGCCCGTCTCTGCCCCGAACAAGGCGTCCGCTTCCGCCGGGGAAACACCGAGCTCAACGAGCGCTATGTAGCTACCGTCGACCCTTCGTTCTTCCAGGTCTTTACGCTGCCGGCGATCCAGGGTGACCCCGTGAAAGCCATGGACCAGCCGTACACCATGGTCTTCACCGAGACCGCCGCCAAAAAATACTTCCACACAACGAATTGCATCGGCAGGACGCTCGAGCGCACCGATGACAACCACAGGCTTTGGACTGTCGTCGCCGTGGTCAAAGATGTTCCCAGACAAAGCTGCTTTAATGCAGCTATCTTCCTCAGCATCCGGGGCCAGGGCCTGCTGGAGAACAACCGCAATTTCTTCTCGCTGTTCCCCATGTCGACGTTCGTGGAATTGAGATCGGAAAAAGATAAGCCCGCCTTCGACAAGAAACTCGCCGGCTTCATGCGGCAGTTTGCCAAAGGCTACGCCAGCTACGAAGATGCCAGCGGCGGAAAGACCACCTTTCGGCTCAACTCGACGAAACTCACGGATATCCACCTCCATTCCCACCGTACCGATGAGCTCGCGAACAACAGCGATATCGACTATGTTGAGATCTTCGGCGCCATCGCGGTCTTCGTGCTCCTCGTCGCCAGCATCAATTTCATGAACCTGTCCACGGCCCGGTCGTCAAGCCGTGCACGGGAAGTCGGCGTCCGCAAGGTGCTGGGCTCGAGCCGTAGAGACCTCATCCGTCAGTTTTTGAGTGAATCGGTTATCGTCACCGCCGCCGCGGCGATCATAGCCTTGGTCATCACCTGGCTCGTGCAGCCGGCCTTCAATAATCTCACGGGCAAAGAGCTCACACCAGACACCAGCACCCTGAGCTGGCTGATACCCGGATTATTGGCCATCATCGCCGTCGTAGGCCTCTTCTCCGGAGCCTGGCCGGCCTTCTTCCTATCGGCCTTCCGCCCGGCGCAGGTGCTAAAAGGCCGGCTAAGCGCGCTGGCAGCAGGAGGCGGCAGTTTCCGTAACGTCCTCGTCGTCGTTCAATTTTCGATCTCCATTTTCCTGATAGTCGGTGCGCTGGTGGTGTACCGGCAGCTCAGCTTCATCCAACACCGCGACCCTGGCTACGACCGCACACAGATTTTGGTCGTCAAGGATCTCGACGGCATTTCGAACCCGCAGACACTGAAAACGCAAACAACGCGACTCCCCGGCGTCCTCAATGCAACGCTTACCAATTTCCTGCCCACCGGCGACCAGCGGTGGCACAATTGGGGGCATCTCCCCGGCGAGAATAGCCCCAGCGTAGAAACGCAGCTGTGGATCGTCGATGAGGACTATGTGCCGACCCTGGGCATGCACATAACAAAAGGCCGCAACTTCGCCCACGACCATCCTACCGATAGCAATGCGGCCATCCTGAATGAAACCGCTGCGCGGGCCTACGGCATTGCGGGAGACCCCATCGGCAAGTCCATCGAATATCATTCTTATCTCAATAAAGACATAGTCTTCACCGTTATCGGCATCGTAAAGGATTTCAATTTCACCTCGATCCGGAGTAGCGTGACGCCGCTGGTGATGGTCGATAGGCCACAGGACAACGAGGCCGGGCTCAACATCCGCATAGCCCCGGGCCACGCGCAAGACGTCCTCGCCAAAACCAAAGCCCTGTGGGCCGCGGCGGCGCCCGGCAGGACGTTCAATTATTCCTTTATGGATCAGGATTTCGATGCCGTGTATAGCGCCGAACAGCGCATGGGCCGCATCGTGGTAGTGCTCACGACACTGGCTATCGCCATCGCCTGCCTGGGTTTGCTCGGTCTCGCCGCTTATGCTTCCGAACAGCGCAGCAAGGAGATCGGCATCCGCAAGATCCTCGGCGCCACCGTTCCCGGCATCGTCGCCCTCCTGTCAAAAGACTTTGCCCGCCTCATAGCCATCGCCCTATGCATGGCCATCCCCGCCTCGTGGCTGGCCATGCACAGCTGGTTGCAGAACTTCGCCTACCGGACGACTATCACGCCTGGGCTCTTCCTCGTCGCCGCCGGGATCATCCTCCTCGCCGCCGTCGCAACCACTCTCTACCAATCCCTGAAAGCCGCCGTCGCCAACCCCGCCGAAACGCTGCGGTCGGAATAGTGCGCGCTCCGGGCGGGAGCCCGACGCCTCACCTGGGCTACCGGGCTGCAATGCCGCGCTCCGGGCAGCCTAGGCCTCCTTATCCGCCGCCATAATGCTGACTCGCGACAGCTTTCCGATATGTCCCAGCGCTTCATGGAACGCCTTGCGATAGATCAAAGGTTTCAGCGTTACAACCGCCCCATCCTTGTTCCGGATGATCAATGTATTCTGTTTTTCACGCTTTTGCATTAGCGGGCCGTGCAAGAGGTTCCATTCTTTCTGGTCGAGATCCCCGCCCTGCGTAAGCGGCAGGTACGCTTCGATAGAAAGCACATCCGAAAATAAAAACATTTTCTGTCTCCTGAGCACGGGCACCAACCGCCAGGTTACGATCGTGAACCGATCCTTTTCCACCACGATCTTTTGCATGGCGGCGCCAAAAAAGATCCCCAGCATTAGGAATGCGAATAGGGATACCGGCACGGGAAAATCGTTAAACCGCGTCAGGGAAAGCGGCAACAGCACGGCGCTGAACACCATGAAGCCGGTCATGGTCAGTATCCCCAGGAAGGAGTATTTCGAGTCGTAGACTACATGGGAAGCGTCATTCATGGGCCGTCGGGTTTGTGCTAAAACGCCGGAAGAGCCGTTCTTGTTGTATTTCCGCCAAGGCCTAACAAAAGCTCTACACGAGCCTTATCCTATGACCCGGAAGATAAAAATGGGAGAAACCACGTAACTGCAAAGCCTGGCGTCGTATAAGCTGGCGGATAGGCGAAGGACGTCTTCTGGTCATAGAGGTCGTTTTCAGGTTCGCCGAAGTAACCAAAAATTCTCCATACGAACAAAAATCGCCCCGCCCATCCAAAAATTGCCGACTGGCAGGCCTTTTGCTCCAATATGGAAAAGCCTTATGATGAACCAGCAGGAGGAAACAACCCGGATCAAGACGCTGCTCGCCGACCAGGCCCAGGCCATCCGCAACAGGGATACTTCGGCCGCCATCCAAAATTATGCGCAGGACGTCCTCATCTTCGACGTCATCGGCCCTTTGGCCCATCCCAGGGGAATTGCTTCGGTTGAAGAACGCCTGGCTCGATGGCTGTCAACCTTTGCATACGACGCGCCTATCAATTTCGAGCTGGTCGATGTCGCGATCACCGCCGATGAAAACCTGGCCTTTTCTAACTCCTGCAATCATGTCAACGTGCGGCTGAGGACGGGCCGGGTACTCGATATGTACTGGCGCGAAACACTCAATTGGCGCAAGGAGAACGGAGAATGGAAGATCGTGCACGCACATAGTTCAGTGCCATTCGATCCGGCCACCGGTATGGCCGCGACGGGGCTAAGACCCGTCCGGTAGCCGCCCAACCCGATCACGACCCCCACCAGCTCACGACCGCGCACTCCGGCAGCCCCCAGCCCGGCCGCGCCCCCTACTTTATCACGGAAATCGCCGAGGCCGTGGAAAAAGCGGCACCCAATCCCGAAATATATCCTGCCGGCAAACGCGAAACCGACAACGATGGCAGCTATCGCGCCTTCGAAAAGCACCATTACCGGGTGGCCTTCCGTTTCTCCTAAAAGACTCTCCGCGTCTTACGAGTCCGCCACACCGGCCAGGAACCAAAGGACTATTAGCCGCCGCCTGGACTAACCCACTACCAAACCCAAGCCGTAGGAATTTTTATACCTTACAGAAAAAATGCCTTACTTATTGACGACTCCGCGACTCGGATTGCGCCGCTGGCAACCGGCCGACCTCGGGCCCTTCGCGCAGCTGAATGCCGACGCGGCCGTGCGGGAGTTCTTTCCCACCGTGATGACGCGTGCCCAAACGGCGGAAAGCATTACCAGGCTCGAGACACATTTCGACCAATATGGCTATGGCTTCTATGCGCTCGACGTATTAGACACCCGCGAATTCATCGGTTTCACCGGCCTCCAGCGTCTCGACAGCTTCGAGGCCTGGTTCGTCCCTTGCGTGGAGATCGGCTGGCGGCTGCGGCGCGAGGCCTGGGGGCGTGGGTATGCGCCCGAGGCGGCGCAGATTTGTCTGGAATATGCGTGGAATGAATTAAAACTAGACAAACTCTACGCCTATACAGCGGAACACAACGCCAAATCGCGCCGCGTCATGCAAAAGATCGGCATGACGATGGCCGGGCATTTCGACCATCCGAAGATCGCGGCGGGACATCCCCTGCAGCGGCATGTCGTCTATGAGATCCAACCCACTCACCTTTAATTGTACCCATTGATCAAACTCACCACCACCTTCGCCATCACATCTTTTTCCTCCGGCTTACTCTCCGCGATCATCAGCGTCAAAGCCACCAGCGCGTTGTCCGCCAGCTTGCGTGAACCCTGGAACGACTCATCCTTCTCATTACCAAAAAGCGTGCTTCCGCCGAATTTATCGCGCAAGCTGTGGATCGCCCCCATAGCCGAATCATAGGTGATGTGAAATAGCTGTTTCGGCGAAGTCGCCTCGATCTCGAGCACCTGGTGATCATATTTGTCCAGCACATCCAGCGCGTAAGTAAAGTCCGTCAATACACTCAACAACCCGGTAGCCTGGTCGCCGGAAAGCGCCTGCGAACCCGTGACATTCGTGATCAGCGCAACCGCCTTCTTCAGCGATTCCAGCTGCGCCTGCTTCTCCCGCAACAGCTTTTCGTTGTGTGCATAGCCCTTAACCAGGTAATCTTTCAAGATAGAATTGGCCCATATCCGAAAGTGTGTCGCACTTTTTGAATTGACCCGATATCCCACAGAAAGAACTGCATCGAGATGATAAAATCGGGTTTGGTACTTTTTGCCATCATCAGCAGTGTGTTCCAAAATGGAACATACTGAATTCTCATCTAATTCTTTGGATCTGAATATGTTACCGAGATGCTTGGTAATAGCCGGTCGTTGGGTGCCAAATAGGTCGGCAATCTGCTGCTGGGTCAGCCAAACTGCGCCTTTCTCAAGCGAGACTTCGATCGAAGTGTGGCCATCCGGAGTTTCATAGATTACGATCTCCCCTTTCTTGTTTTCCATGTGCAATAAATTATTAAATGCACACAAAATTACTAACTTACTTGATCTGGCGCCAATTTATTTGCGTCGAGCTTGCTTCAACTCCCCTCTACTCACTCCTCAACGCCCGCACCGGATTCCTCACCGCCGCCCGTATAGTCTGAAAAGACACCGCCACACAAGTCACCACCACCGTACAGCAAAGCGCCCCCGCAAACACCTCCCACCCCAGCGAAGTCCGGTAAGCAAAATCATTCAGCCACCGCGTCATCAGCAAAGCCGCGAGCGGCGCCGCGACAAGAAAGGCAATCCCGATCAGCCGGAGAAAATCGCGCGTCAACAAAAACGAAATATCCTTAAAAGAGGCCCCCAGCACCTTACGTATCCCCACCTCTTTGGTCTTCTGCTCGATCATAAAGGCCAGCAGTCCCACCAGTCCGAGGATATTGATGGCAATCGACAACCCCGTGAACAGCTCGAACAGTTGCTGTGTACGCCGGTCATCTTTATAGAGGGCGTCCACATCCTCATCGAGAAAATGCGCGTCGAAAACCTGCACCGGGTACACTTCATGGAACGCCCTCTCGATAGCGTCCATGGTCGCAGGCGTATAGCCGTGCGACAGCTGGATACCCAAATTGTAATAAAAAAAGGGTAAAGGCACCATCAGCACCGGCATCACCGCCGTCCGCATCGACGCCACATGAAAGTCTTTGACGACACCGATCACCGGCGCCGCAACATCGTTGAACCCAAAGGTCACCAGCTGACCGATCGCTTCCTGCGGCGTCCGGTAGCCCAAAGCCCGCACGGCCGTTTCGTTGAGCACAAAGGCATATTGTTTCAATGAATCGGGTATGCCGTCCGCCACCTTGAGCTCGTCGCCCGCGTTGAACCATCGGCCGGCCAGCAGTTGCAGCCCATAGACATCGAGATAGTTCCGGTCTGCCGCCTTCACGTTGACGTCGATCGCTTTTTCTTTGAAAAGCTCCCGCCGGTTAAAACCCGTGCCTGCCGAATTACTCGCGATAGGTGCGCCAAGCGAGAAACTGAACTTGCCGATACCCGGGATATTCTCCAAACGGCTGCGAAGGGCGCGTATCTTCTCCGGCTTGTTATCCACGCCGACGTCGACCACGAGGTTCTTGTTGAACCCCATGGGTTGAGTGCGTACATATTGCATCTGCCGGCTTACTACGAAAGCGCAGATGATCAGTATCTGCGCCGTTACAAACTGAAAGACCACCAAACCCCGCCGCAGAAGGAGCTGGGAAGACTTTGGCGTAGCGACCTTGCTCTTCAGCGCCGTCACAGGGTTGAAACGCGACAACACAAAAGCGGGATAGATCCCACTCACCAGCGACACCAGCACCCAAAGCACCACGAGGAATGCGGCGCTCGTCCAGCCCAGCCAGGCCGTAGGAATTTGTTTGTCGAGAAAGTGGTCCAGCGATGGCAGAAAAAAGCCCGCCGTCGCCGCCGCGGCGCCAACCACCAATCCCGTCAACAAAAAGGTTTCCGTAAGCATCTGCCGCATCAGCTCGACGCGCGTTGCCCCCAGCGTCTTGCGCACGCCTACCTCTTTGGATTTCTTCAAAGCGAGCGCCGTGGACAAGTTGGTATAGTTGATACACGCGGCCAGGATCAGGAACAATCCTATGGCCGCCAAAAGGCTTAAATACGAGCTATTGATGGTATAAGCCGGATTGCTATCGGCGAAATTCGTATTGTAGTGGATCGCGCGCAGCGGTTGCAGCACAAGATGCGTCTTGTTCGTCGGGTCTTTGCTGACGAGATTTTCCTTGACGAGACCGGCCAGGATGCGTTCCGTCCGCGCCACCTGTCCCGGGATACCCTCATCGCTAAATCCCACATAGGTATAGCCGCTCGCGGTGAGATTCCACGAATCCAGCGAAAAGCCGCCGATGAAGTCTTTCGTGAACGAAGCGTAGGAGACCAAAAGATCGTAGGGCAAATGTGTGTTGGGCGGGGGGTCGGCCACTACGGCCGCCACGGAAAGATCGAGTTCGCCATTCAGTTTCAGCCGCTTCCCAATGGGGTCGGTCTTCCCGAAAAAACGTTTCGCCGAGCTCTCGGTAAGCACGACATAGCCCTTTTCGGCGAATGCGTGCTGCAAGCTGCCCGCCCGTACGGTCAAGGGAAACAATTTGGGGAAAACGCTGTCGACGAAGACCATGCCGCCCGCTTTCACGATCTGCTGTCCCGGAAGCTGAACGCCGCTTTCCTTATCGTAATCGATCTGGCTCACCAAAGTCCCCGGCATCGCTGCGCGCAGCGCCGGCGCGAGTGGATAGGGCGTCACGGCGGCGTACTTGGGGCCATGATCATTTTGGAATTGATTCACGACCCGGTAGACCTCGAGGCCGCTGCGCGCGTTCTTATCGAAGCTCGTCTCGTAGATGATCAGCAAGGCGATCAGCAGGCACGCGGTCACGCTGATGTATAGCCCCGAAAAATTCAGCAAGAAGAATCCTTTGTCTTTGCGCAGCCGCCGCCAGGCCGCTTTGAGGTAGTTGGTCAACATACGCCCTCCCTCCCCCAAAAAAATGCCAATCCCCCAACCCCCTGCCCCTCAGCCGCTTACCCAAAGAAATCGTCGCGCCCTTGTCCGCTTTCGATACATCCACCGTCCGCTCGCGTTCAAACCGCCTCCGTCCGCGATCACCTAATTTTTTTCCGCCGAAGATCATTCGCCTTTCTACCTTTACGAAATCATTATACCCTACCATGAAACAGGACCGCTATCCCTACTACGCGGCCAAATCTTTCTTCGATTTTGAATTTGAAAGCCTAGGCCCAAATGGACGGATTCGAAAGATCGCAACGTTTATCCAGATAAACCAGGATATATTCTCTTTTGGCTTCGGAGACTTGGACGAGCGCACCGGCGAGATAAGTGATACCGTGATCAGCAACAACGGCGATGGACCAAAAGTGCTAAACACGGTAGGGGCCATTATTTTTGATTTCACCGCTGTATTCCGCGAAGCCAGGATTTATGTAGAAGGCTCAACCCCTTCCCGCACCCGCTGGTACCAAATGAACCTTACTGCTTTTTACGAGGAGATCAACAACTCCTTCATGATCTATGGAAACCGGAACAACAAGTGGGAACCCTTTCAAAGCGGCGTGAACTACATGGCATTCTTGGGCCAACGCCGCCCAATTCCCCTCTATCAATAAATAATTTTTTTTCACTAACTTTACAAGACCACACCATCATGCCGCTCAAAAGAAAACAACCCAAAAAATCGGCCATAGCCAAGACCAGCGCCATCCTCAGCGACCAGGTAGCCAGCTATGAAAATCACCCGTTCTTCGTAAAAAAGGCCGAGAGGGCCAAAGCATTCATCGAAGCCCACGGCCTCCCCAAAGACCTGGAGAAAAAGCATAAGTAGTACCTACTCCTTCACCACCCTCACCGTCTCCCGCAGCTGCGCCCCAACCAAAGAGACCAGGTACACGCCGGCAGCCAGTCCCTCCGTCCCCGGCAGCGTAAATGTATTCACACCAGCGGAAAGCGACATCGGCGACGTCCACAACACCTTCCCCGACATATCCATCAACCGCACGCTCACCGGCCCGCCACCCGTAGCCGTCACCCGCAACGTGCACGAGGTAGTGAACGGATTACTGAGCACCTGTACCCCACGCCCACCCGAAGACACATCGACGGTCACGATCGGGCTATAAGCAAAGGTGCCGTCCATATTGACCATCTTCAACCGGTAGTAGTTCTCGCCCAGCGAAGGATCCGCCACAAAATACTGATACGCGCCGCTCCCGGCCGTGCCAGCACCAGAAGCGTCAGCCGCCACCACCGCCCCCAGCGTAGAAAAGCTCACGCCGTCGAGAGCCCCCTGCACCTCATACCGCGCCAACCCCGTCTCCAGCCCCACCTGCCAGTTCAGCAACACACCCGTTCCCTGCAGCATCCCATTAAAATGTTCAAGCACCACCGGCAATGGCAGCCCCACCGGCCCCGCCACATAAAATCCGCTAAACCCCGTCACCGGGAAACTGACCTCCCACCAATTCTTCGCGCTGTTCCATACAACATTGCTGGAACCGGGAGAGATCAGCACCGATGCAGGCCCCGGTCCTGTCCAACCGGAGTAGTTGCCGGGTAGTGTGCCCGACCCATGATATTGCGTTACGGTGAGATTCGCTATACCCGTCGCGTCACTCGAAGAGGTCGGCAAGTCGAACGAAGGATTATTCACCACCGTATTGTAGGCATTGAATTCGTTTTGCAAAAAGTAGAGCGTAACGGTCGCCGTAGCCGTAGACGCATTCGACGCCGGCGTGATATCGTAATGACGCTCCACGTAAGGCACCCCCTGAAAACTTTGCACACTCGGGTCCAGGGTCACGCCCGCCGTGACGCTCCCGCTTATCGGCGAGGCTCCCGAAGCCACAATCGAAGCGATCTGATTACAGCTTCCATCCGTCACCACAGGCGTACCCGCAGTCACCGTAAAAGTAGTCGACGTCGACGCCGAAGCGATCGATGCAGGCGCAGTCACCGTTACCTTTCCATCCGCGATCGCATCGGTCGCGGTGACACTGTCGACGACCGGCTGTACATTATCCGTTCCCGTGACCCCATTGTCCGTAAAGGTCGCCGTAGCCGTTCCGTTGCTTTGGAAAGTCAGCTGTGCATTGCTGATCGTGCCCTGCGTTGTGGAAAAATTCACAGGCACCCCTGCAAAGGCACCCAGGTTACCAGCGGGAATAGTAGTTCCCGCACTGTTTTTGGCAAAGCTCGCCGTCACCGTCGTAGCGTTCCCCCCGGCCCCGGAGCACACGCTCGACGCGCCGGTAGAACACGTGAGCTCCAGGTACGGGCTCGAGGTCACCGAACCACTACTCGCTCCCGTGAGTCCTGCGTGTGGGTCCGGCACGCCAGTGGGAGCCACATTTTTCCCCCACCAGTTATTGGTTATATCCACATTCCCCGACCCGCCGCCAATCGCCACATCGGGAAATTCCACCTGGGCCCTGTTTCCGTAAAACCGGTTATTGTTGATGAAGAATGTATTGGAAGTGTTGTTTAACACCTGGATCGCGCCGCCCGCACCGGCATTGCTGATATTCCCGATGAACGTATTGCCCGTGATAGACACCCCCGACGAAGTATTCGGCGCCTGCGTCGCGATATAGATAGCCCCGCCTTCGGACCCGCTCGAAGAAACCGTGTTGCCGCTAAACGTGCTGCCCGTAATGGTAAGCGAGCTGGGTGTGCTGCCCTGCTGAAGATAATAGATCGCCCCGCCGCTGCCCTTGTTATCCGTGCAATTCGTAAAGATACAATTGGTGACGGTAAGTGTGCCGCCGCCCTCCATCGCTATCGCGCCACCATTGCTCACGCCTACCACCGGGTTCGAATTCTGTGTCGAATCGCTGATAAACGAACAATTCTGAAGTGCCATGAGATTCGACGGCCCGCCGGCCTGGATGGCCCCGCCGCCTATGGGGTCGCTGCTCAGCGCGCCACCCTCGAACGTTACACCCGAGATCGTGATGCTGACGTTGCTGTTTAAATTCTGATTGATGTTAAAGATCCGGTCCGCGCCGCTTCCGGGAGCCATCTGGATGATCGTCTTGCCGATACCGGCGCCCGTGATCGTTATCGTCTCCGGCACCGTTCCAAACGAGATCTCCCCTCCGGTAAGAATATAGGTTCCCGCACCCACGGTGATCGTACTCGTACCGCCAAGATCGGCTGCTTCTATCGCCCCACGTAATTGACTCGTCGAAGCATCGCCATCCGTGGTATTGTTGACAACGTACTGGGCACGACCCCAAAAGGGAAAAAGCAAAAGCAACGCGGCAAAAAGCAGTAGAATTAGTCTCATACGATAAAATTTATATTCATCGCCGCAAAATAGTGATCAACCATGCGGTGGAAATTCACCCGTCACACAAATACCAATGGTGACCGCCAGATAAGACATCAGATTGTTATGCGGTAAATTGCCGCCCGTCGAACCGATCAGCGTGGTATTCAGCGCCTGCGGGTTCGTCATCTGCGAAGCAAAATAGTTCGGCGCCGGCTTCGCGTTCTCCGGGTTGGACCACACCTTACCGCCGGGAGTCTGGCTCACCGGCTTGGCCGTAGCCGCCGGATTATGGCTGTGCATGGCCAGCTGCGAAGCGTTCAGCATCACCTGCGTCTCGCCCCCCGTCTCACCAAGCACGCGCGGCGAGAGTCCATTCCCCTGACCCGGATGCATAGGCGATACCCCCCCGAGATCGGGCAACTGAAAAGTACTCACGCCATTACCCCCGTATGTCGTTCCCAGCAGGGAAAAAAGCGCGGTATTCCGCTGAATAGGCAAGATCTGACCGTTGCAGCTGAAAAAATCCCGTGGCGCAAAGCCACAGCCAAACATCGTTATCTCTCCTACATAAGGCATAAAAGTGGTATTAAATGGTTAAGGTTGGGTCGGGAAGATTCCCGTGAGTGCAATGCAAATATTCAGGGTCAAAAAGGGGGACATATTCTGATGCGGCACCCCCAGCCCCGATGTCATCAGCGCCTTCGGCGACATCGTTTGGACAATATGCGAACCATAAGGCGTATAACCCGTATTCGAAGCCCAGTTTGAACCGGCAGCCGTATTCTTGTCGGGCGGGTTCGAGCTCGCGCTGGCGAGATGGTTATGCAAAGGCATCTCGGGGATGGTAAGCGCATGCTGCGACTCGCCACCGGCCTGGCCCCAGACATAGCCGTTATTATTCCAGTTCATCGGCACTTTGCCCCGGAAATCAGGCAGATTGAAATAGGTTCTTCCATCCCCGCCAAACGTGGTTCCCAGTAAGGCAAACAACGCCTGGTTCGCAGTAATGGGAAGCGATTGTCCATTACATTGCGCCCAACCCCTGGGCGCAAAATTGAAACTAAAGATGCGGATCTCTGAAAGATATTGCATGAGGATCGGCTTTTAAAGATGATTAAATTTCGGCCTGTTCCACCAGTGGTTCAAAAGGTTGCGGCGGCGAAGGAAAAATGCCCGACCAGGCGATAATGAAATTGACACAAAGAAAAGGCGACATGTTATCATGCGGTTTACCCTGACCGGCAACGCTGATGCCCAGATTACTCATCTGTTGCATAAACGTCACCTCGTCGGCATAGACATTCGCCGTCGTCACCTGCCCCCAGGCAAGACCCTTGGGCGTATCACTGCCGCCGGTATCCGACGCCTGCACGGTATGGGTATGGGCGGGCAGGTTGAGCTCGAGGAGGCTCACCTGCTCCAACCCACCGGTTTGGCCAAGGGCATAGGTGTTGCTGATATGAATAGGCACCCGGCCACGCAGGTCGGGCAGCATAAAATTGCTAATGCCGTCTCCTCCGTAGGTGGTGCCGATCACCGAATAGAGTGGGATATAGTCGTTAATGGAGAGCGTCTGGCCGTTGCAGAAAAAAAATCCCTCAGGAGCAAAATTACCGCCGAACATCCGGATCTCACCGATAAGAACGTCGTCGGGCATAGCAGGCATTTCTGGCATAGCTAAAGGTTTACTAGTTAATAGGTCCCAAAACTAGCCACAAAACCTGCGCCCATAGAGCCGATGTATGTGAACTACCGGATTTTGTATGTGAACGCCCTGAACCCCGGGGTCACCCTGGCCAGCCCTCCTACTTGAAGTAAAACTTATTGAGAAACTCCTCCCGGTAATTCCTGCCGAGCGGCAGCGACTGCTTCCCGATCCACACCTCCCCATCCGAGAACGAGCTCATGCGGTCGATGTTCACCGCATAGCTGCGATGGATGCGCACCAGTTTTTTAAATTGGATCTTCTCGAGCAGTTGCGCCAGCGAGACCCGCAAAGCAAACTTCCGCTCCGGCGTATAGAGCTGCACATAATTGTTGTCCGCCTCGAGATAAAGGATATCCTGTAATGCGATCTTGACGAACTGAACGTTGTTCTTCACAAAGATGCTGTCCTCGAGCTGCAGGATCATCTCTTTGTCGGCCGCCGTCGCCCCCGCCCCGTTCGCCCCAGCCCCGTTCGCGCCCGCTCCCGTCCCCCCAGTTCCAACCGTCCCGCCAATCCGGATAACAGCCGCCCCGCCCCCGCTAGCCGCGCCGAGCACCGCCCCCCTCGCCACCGCAAAATTCGCAAGCGCCAGCTCGATGGCGATCCGCACATTCGGCATGCTATACGGCTTAGACAAAAAGGCCGCCGGATGCGTCCCCTTCACCCGCTCCACGGTCTTCGTATCCACGAGCGCGCTGAGGTATACGATAGGCACCGCCCGCAGCCGCATCAGCTCCGCCGCCGTATCGACCCCATCCAGCTTCCCCCGGATATGAATATCCATCAGCACAATATCGACCACCTCGCGTGAAAAGATGTCGCGGGCCTCTTCGAACGTATCGGCGATGCCCGCCACACGGTAGCCATCCCGTTCCAGCCCCGCGGCCAGCTCCAAAGCGATCAGCTGCTCGTCTTCGACTATCAGTATATTGACCTGCATAAGCTATTACACACTCGGCAATTATGCCGCCACCTCCTTGGGTATCGTGATCGTGATGGAAGTCCCGGCCCCACCGGCCCCCGTAGCCCCAGCCGCTCCAGCCGCCCCCGCAGCCGTCCCCGTTCCCGCGGCCCCAGCCCCCCCAGCCCCAGCAACCCCAGCAGCCCCAGTCGTCGCAGCCCCGGCCTTCCCGTCAGCCCCTACAGCGAAAGCACCCCCAGCCGCCATCTCGTGCGTCGCCCGCAGCTGCTTGCAGAGCGCCCCGATGAGCTGCTTCCCAAACGACTCCTTCCCCTGCCGCCACCGCTCCTCGTCGATCCCCACCCCGTTGTCCCTCACTAGAAGGATCATATGGCCACCCTTCTGCTCCAGCGAGATCCTTAGCGAAGGCCGTTCGATCCCGTGGTAGGCATATTTAAAGGCATTGGTCACAAGCTCATTGACGATCAGCCCTATCGGCAAAGCATGATCGATATCCAGCACATCGGTGCTAATGGAAATCTCCAGATCGAATCGGTCTCTGTCGTATCCATAGGACGAAAGCAACGATTCGCAAAGATCGACCAGGTATTCCCGGATGTTGACGGTATTGAGGGCGTCGTTCTTATAAAGGCGCTGATGGATCAGGCTCATAGCCTGCACACGGTTTTGACTCTCCTGCAGCACGCTGATGGTCCCGGCGTCCTCGCTCTTGTAGCGTTGCAATCCCAGCAGCGAAGATACGATCTGCAAATTGTTCTTGACGCGGTGGTGCAGTTCGCGCAACATGACCTCGAGCCGAACGCTCTGATCGGCGATCTGTCGCTTCTGGGCCCGCAGCCGCGCGATCAAATAGCTGAAGCCCGCCACGACAAGCCCCAAAACGGCCAACGCAACAACCAAAAGCGTTATCGCGCGATTCTTCGCCGAATTCTCCGCGTTGAGTTTGGTGATGTCCATCTCTTTCTTGACGCCGTCGTATTTTGCCTCCAGGGCGACTATTTCTTTTGTTTTGGCCAGACTCGTCATGCTGTCGTTGAGATCCATCGCGGCCCGGTAATAGAGAAGGGCGCTGTCGTATCGTTTCCCGGACTCGAAACAAACATAAAGTTCATCCAGGGCATCATACCTGCGGTCATCCATTTTCAGCTTTGTCGAGATCGCCAGCATTCGCCGGCTATACCAGATCGCGCTATCGATCTTTCCCAAAGCAATATACGCCTCCGCGAAGTTGTTGTAATTATAGGTCAGTGCCGCCAGGTTGTTGTGCGCGAGGTTAAAGGCCTCCGCGGGGAGGAGATAGTTGATCGTCCCGCGGGGATCATTTTTGTATTCGAGAAAGATCTGCGAGATATTGTTATAGAACATGCCTACCATGTCTTTTCCCTTGCCGCTTCGGTTGACCAGGTCGAGCGCCTGCAAGTACCGCGCATAGGCCGTATCGTAATAGGTCGCAAACTCTTTGCTTTTGCCCTTATCGCGGTCGATGATGCCTTCCGTGTTGAGGGCGTTGGCCATTCTCGCCGTGTCGTGGCCGTGTAGGAAAAAGGCATAGGCCTGTTTCGCCTGGTCGATGCCCTGGTCGATCAGCGCGGGGTTTCTATTTCTGGAGGACATACCCTTATAAACAAGCGCCGTACACATCGCGATGTTGCCCTCGCCCAGCCAGTCGTTCAGCGAATCGTAGATGGCCTTTGCCTCCAGGTAGTAGGGCATGGCGGCAGCATAGTCGCCGTAGTCCCGCCTGCAATTTCCCATCGCGGTCTCGGCATCCGCATACTCCTGCCTGTTATGATTCTCGATGGCCAGCGCCCGGGCCTGCAAAACGTAGTACTCGGCCGAATCGGGATTGGACTCAAAAAAAGGGTGACTCTTGTGCATTAACGCTTTAAATCGCGCAGTGTCCGCCGGCGCAGGCCCCTCGGCATGCAAGCCCGTCGCAACGCCCAGGCAAGCGGCGACGCAGAAACAAATGGTGAGGTCCAAACCGGCGGTGAGCAATGACAGGTTTCGCATCAAGGGGGTTTTGGTTGAGTAAGGTACCAACTTCCCCCGAAATATACGTAATAAGTATAAACTCTTACTCCACCGGCCCACCAGGCTGCTACATCAATGCCTCCGAGCCGCCGGCCGGGCCACTGGCCGCCCCCCGGAAGTCAGTCCGTCCGGCAGCGGCACATTCATCGCCTTCCCCACAAAAGTCACCCGCTTCAACGGCGTAGCCGCAAAACCCTCGCCCACCCCATTTCCCTCACCCACCATAACGATATTGAACACCCGCTTCTTCAGCATCCCGGGAAAAGCGCCGCGAGTATCCCCGATCTCCAGCATATGCCGCTTATCGCGATAGGTAAGCTTGGTAGTCGCAAATTGCCCCTGCTCATAGGCATACCCGTCATTCGCATCTTCATAAAGGGTAAACGTTCCATCCGCACCCGGATAGATGCGCAGCTCGATCGTATCGGCAGGCCGCTCGGTCGCATATTCCAGCTCCGGCCCCATGGGCACCACCGAGCCCGCCCGCACATATAACGGCATCACGCCAATCCCCGCATCCGCGTCGATCCGCTGCCCGCCATGAACCCGCTTCCCCGTCCAGAAATCATACCAGGTGGCGTTAGGCAGATAGACGGAACGTGACGCAGCCCCCGGCACAGTCACCGGGTTCACGAGAAACGCCGGCCCAAACATGTACTGGTCGCGAAGCCCATACACCGCCGTATCCTCTGGGAAGTCAAAGGCCAGATCCCGCATGATGGTATAGTTGTCCTGAGTCACGGCGCCCGCAAGCGAATAAATATAAGGCATCAGGCGGTACCGCAATCGATCGTAGTCCAGCAAGATGGAACGCGTCGCCTCATCCCAGTTGCGCGAATACAAAGCCCGTTCGCCCTTACCGTGTATCCTAAAAATAGGACAGAAAGTTCCGAACTCGAACCAACGGGTAAAAAGTTCGCGCATGGCTGGCGTGCTCCAGTTAGGCGCCTGCCAGTTGAGATGATAGCCGCCGATATCGGAGGTCCAGTAAGGAATACCCGCGGCACAGGCGTTGATGCCCTGCGGCACCTGGTCCTGGAAATCATGCCAGGTACATTGGATGTCCGATGACCAGAGGGTTGCGGCATTACGCTGCTCTCCCGCAAAGCTCTGCCGCGCGAGGAAGAACGCGCGTTTGCCGGGGATATCCTGGCGCCAGCCCTTGTAGACCCCGTCCGTATGCATCAACGAATAGGTATTGAAGTAGTCTACTCCACGGCCCGTGAAGAACTGCGCCAGACGGCGGGCGTCGAGCAGATTCCCGTTGTCCGGTTCGCACTGGTCGATCCACCAGGCATCCCAGCCGTAGCGTTTGATCAGGCTATCGCGTGCCTGCTCCCAGTACAGCTTGCGGGCATTTGGATTGTGTGCATCATAATAAGTATCAAAAGTATGAGTGACGACATTGTCCCAGGTGATAGAGGTCAGTCCGCCGATAGCCGCAAGGGCGTTGTAGTCGTTGGTCCCCTTGCCGAACACCGGCCAAATGGAGATCATCCCATGCAGGTTCTCGGCATGAAGGGTATCGAGCATCCCCTTGGGATCAGGATACCTCACAGGATTCATCACGTGTGAGCCTATAGGCAGCGGCTCCCAGTAATACCAGTCCTGGACGATAACGTCCACGGGTATGTGCCGCGAGCGGTATCCCGCGCCCGCCGCCAGCACTTCTTTCTGCGTCATATACCGGTCCTGAGACTGAAAGAGCCCGTAAGCCCATTTCGCGAACATCGGCGCCCGGCCCGTCGCATCGCGGTACAGCGAGATGATCTTGTCGAAAGTAGGCCCGTAGAAGAAATAATAGTCGACCTGGTTGCCGCTCTCGGAGACATATTTGAATTTGGTGTTGCCGTCGACCCCGCCAAAGAACTTGGAAGCGGAGTAGTTATCCCACATCAGTCCATAGCCGCGCGTCGAAAGCAACACGGGGATGGCGCCCGTCATGTATTTGATCAGCATATCCTGGTCGCGGCCTTTGTAGTCGATGGCGCCGGAGTCCAGGGGATGACAGCCGAGGCCAAAGAGTCCTTCGTCGGCGGGACTCTCGAACTCGGTCGAGCAGCTGAAGGTCGAGATGCTGGTGGCGAGCACCTGCCGGTCCATCCATTTATTGTTGTGGCCGTCCTCGGCGAGGATCACATGGCCCCCGGGGTCCGAATAGCTCACGGCATTCGTAGCCTTGTCAACGGTAATGTGTAGCCGAGATGTCACGATGACCACCTCGCCGCCCGTCTCCGACACCGTAAACGCGCCGGCGGGACTAAACCGGTTGTTGACCACAAGGCTCAGCCGCTGTTGCAGGTGCGGCTGGATAGAGTATTGCACTTCGATGATGTCCGGGGTGCACACCCGGATCTTCATCACACCGACGTCGAGCGAGAAGGCAACCCCGTCGGACTCTTTCTGCCAGGATTTCACGGTAGCGTGCGCTTGCCCCACGCCGGCAAGCAAAGCCAGGGTCAGGAGGCTAAAAAGGATATTTCGCATGCCCTAAGATAAAACATTTGAGGGATTAAGCAATCGATTGCAACCCCACACCCCCTCACTCGCTCCTTAGCGCCTTCACCGGATTCGCCCGCACCGCCCGCCAGGTCTGATAGCTCACCGTCGCCAGCGCCGTAACCAACGCCGCCACGCCCGAAACTAAAAAGATGCCCGCACCTATCGGTGCCTGATAAACGTATCCACTTAGCCAGCGACCCATGGCCCACCACGCCACCGGCGTCGCAATCCCAAAGGCGATCACGATGAGCAGCAGAAACTCCCGCGATAACAACACGAACAGCAAACCCGCCCTCGCGCCCAGCACCTTCCGGATGCCGATCTCCTTCGTTCGCTGCTCGACGGTAAAGATGGACAGCCCCAGCAGCCCCAGACACGAGATCACGATGGCCAGCAAAGCGAAGATGGTACTCAGCGTCCCGGTGATCTGTTCGCTCCTATAGAGCTTGGCGTATTCGAGATCGGCCCACTGAAAGGTAAAAGGGAACGCCGGGTTCATCGTCTTACAAAGCCTGGCCAGTCCATCCAACGCCGCCTGCGTCTCGCCGGGCCGCACGCGGACCAGCATCGTCTCCAGGTCGTCCGGAAGACCCGGCCGGAGGATGAGCGGACGGATGGCGTCGTGAAACGATTGGAAATGAAAATCCCGCACGACCCCGATGATCGTTCCCTTCCGCCCCCAAAAGGACATCCGCCGGCCAATAGGCTGTTTATAACCCATCAACGCCGCCGCCGATTCGTTGACGACATAGGAATTCGAATCCGCACGGATGTCCTTATAGAAATCGCGCCCCGCCGCCAGCTGCAGCTTCATCGTGCGGATAAAATCATAGCCGATAGCCGCGTTCGTTACATGCGGCACATAGTTGGGGTCCTTTCCGTCCCATTCGAGATCGGCACTCCAGTTATCCAGATTGGTAGGCACCCCCGACATGCCCGTCACCCCGCTGATACCCGGCAGCGCAAGCGCCGCCTCGCGAAACGCATCGTAGTGCGTCGTAAGGTTGCCGTTCATCGGCAGATACAAAAGGTTTTCGCGCGCGTACCCCACATCTTTATGCCGGATATAATCGATCTGCCGGGCAACAATAAGCGCACCCGTGATGAGGATGATCGACAGGACGAATTGGAACACGACCAACCCCTTTCGGAACAGCGAAGTCTTCACCATACCCAGCGAACCCTTCAGGACCACCACCGGCCGGAAGCTGCTGAGGTAGAGCGCAGGATAGCTTCCCGAAAGCACGCCCGTCACCACCGTCAATGCCCCCAGTGCCATCCAGAAACCCGCCGACCCAAAAGGCAGGCTCACCTGCTTCCCCGTAAACCCGTTGAAGGCGGGCAAAACAATGCTAACCAGCGCCAGCGCGAGAACCATGGACAGCAAGGCTATCAGCATCGCCTCGCCGACAAACTGCGCGATCAACCGCAACCGCACCGCCCCCATCACCTTGCGCACCCCGATCTCCCGCGCCCTGCGCACGCTCCGGCCCGTCGTCAGGTTCATAAAGTTGATACACGCGATGAAGAGGACGAAGAACGCGACCGTCGTAAACAGCCGCACGTATTCGATCCTGCCACCTGCCGGATAGCCGCTGGTGAGGTCGCCATGCAGGTAGTAGTCGGCGTAACGCAGGATATCCACTTCCCTTTTATCATTGGGTCCGGAAGGGATATAGGCTTCCAAAAAATGTTTAACGGCCTTACGTACCACGGCGGGGTCGGTCCCCGGGCGCAGGAGTATGAAGCACGAAGGGCCGTTGTTACCCCACCGGTTAAGCCAGTCGTTATCCTGCATAAAGGCATGCCAGTTGATCAGGCAGTCGTAATGGTCGGACACGTCGGCCCCCTGGTTCTCGTAGACTGCCGTCACGGTGAAGTCCTTCCGGTTGTCATAGCGGACCGTCTTGCCCAGGGCCGCGGCGGGACTGCCGAAAAACGTTACCGCCAGCTTGCGCGAGATCGCGATGCTCAGCGGGCTGGTCAATGCCGTCGCCGCGTCACCCACGAGCAGCGGCTCCCCGAAAAGTTTAAAGAAATCGGAATCCGCGAAATTCACCGGCGCCGTGATGATCTTCTCGCCCACCGCAAAGGTCGCCGGCATCGTCCAGTTAAGATCGCTCGCCGCCTCTATCTGTGGTATCTTCCGCTTCAGTTCCTGGGCCATCAGTCCCGGCGTGTTCTGTCCCCCGCTCACGACCCCGTTCACCGTCTCGCGCATATACACCCGGTAGAGCCGGTCTTTATTGGGGAAGGAGGCGTCCATGCGGCGCTCGTCCCGGACCCAAAGCAGGATCAACATGGCCGCGCCCAGACCCAGCGCCAGCCCCGCAATATTGATAAAGGAGAATCCCTTGTTCTTCCAGAGATGCCGGAAGGCCACTTTCAGATAGTTGAAGAGCATATTACGCGCGTTTCGCTTACCGCCACAAGGACGATGCCACACCTTCACCGCCCTGACTATCAAAACCCTACCGCCAGGTCCGCCGGCGGCCCTGTCCGCTTCCAATACACCACATGTTCCAAATTTAACCCCTTCCTATTGCCACGCCATCTTCCTCACCCGGTTGTTGTCGGTAAAGTACAGCGTTCCGGAGGCGTCTATCACCATCCTGTTCGCACCGAACGACGCCTGAGGAACAGGCCCATCCACGCCGCTCGTACCACTATTAACAGCATATCGGCTGATCGTGCCATCCGGCGTCATTTTCATCATCCCATAAAAGTTGTCGAAAAACAGATTTCCATTCTTATCGCAGGCCAGGGCGCCGGCCGAAAAAAGCCCGTTCCCATTAGAAAGATAACCCGTCGCGGTAGGTCCCTGTAGCGTCGTCACCGCAGCATCGGGGGTGATCTTGCGTAAGCAACTTCCATCGAGCTCATACATATTGCCCGTGGTGGGATCGGTCGTAATATTCGCCGGACCCCAAAAAAGCGCTGCGGTCCCCTGACCATCCTGATCCCCATAATGATAATAATCCCCGCCGGCAAACGTACTCACTACGCCGGCCGGCGTGACCTTGCGTATCCGGTTGTTAAACTCGTCGGCTACATAAATATTCCCCTGCTTGTCGGAGGTCACATCCCATGGGTTGTCAAAGGTAGCCACCGATGCCGGCCCATCGACTTCACCCGTAAGAGGGCCGCCGGTCCAGAAGATCCCGGCCAGCGTGCTGGTCATCCCTGTGGTCGACATCTTTCGAACCCGGAAGTTGTATTGATCCGCAACGTATAAAAAACCATCCGGACCCATACAAAGACCCAGCGGGTAACTGAATTCCGCCGCTGCCCCGGCGCCATCGGCAAATCCGTATACATCGTGTGTACCGGCGATGGTCGTCACATTCCCACCCGTATCGATCTTCCTTATCGTAGGGCCATACTGGTCGACCACGTAAAGGTTTCCCGACCCGTCTAATGATATGCCCACAGGGTTATAAAACCGGGCCATGTTCCCTTTGCCGTCGACGTCACCGCTATCCGTCGTTCCCGCTATGGTCGTCACCATAAGCACGCTGTCGTAAGTGTACAACGGCCCCTGATACATCTTGCCCTTAAACCAAACATCGATGTCGCCTGTGCCCGCCAACAAGGTGATCTTGACGACCAATTCATTGGCGCTATAGCTCAGCATCGTCAGCTTCTTTCCATTCAGCAGCACGCTGTCCGGAGCAGACTGCGCGTCAAAACCCGAAACCGTAATGGTATCGATCGTGTTGTAGGGACCGCTGATTGGTCTTATCGAGACAATACTGATACTCGCCGGCTTGGAGCCGGTCGTCGTCGTATCGTTACCATTGCCGGTAGGTGTGATGGTGTTTTTGTGACAGGCAACCGCCGCAAGCAAAAGACCCAACAAAGAGATATAGAGGTATTTCTGTATCATAGGTCCATCAAGATACCGCGTATGCCGCACAAGTCCAAATGGCAAGAAATGATGCATTGCCCATCCTTTACCGCCCACTTCCCAATTCCTAACTTTGAGGTTATGACACACCACGACGCCATCGCCCTCATCGACACCCCCTGGTTCCGCCGTCTCACCGCCCCCACGCGCTGGGCCGACCTCGGCTGCGGGAGCGGCACATTTACGTTAGCGTTGGCCGACCTCCTTGCGCCGGGCAGTTCCATCGAAGCCGTCGATCTCCGCCCTTCGATCGCGCCCCAGACCACGCCGCGCGGCGTCTCCATCCATCCCCGCGCCGCCGACTTCACTACTCTCGATATCATTCTCCGCGCCGCCGCGACCCGCCGGGCCGTTAACTCCGGCTCCGCGCACCGAGCCACCGACCCCAATTCCGCTGCGGCCGCCGACACAGCCTCCGATCCAGGCCTCGCCACGATCCTGCCTCCCCGCCTCTGGCCCGGCACCCAACCCCTGGCATATGACGGCATCCTCATGGCCAACTCGCTGCATTATGTTACGGATCAGCGAAGCTTCCTCAACCGTCTTTTCGGTTCCCCCGGTTCCACCCAGCACTCTTCCACCCACGGCACCCCCGCCCGCCCCGGCGCCCTCCTCCTCGTGGAGTACGACACCGAAGTCCCCGTCACCCGCTGGGTCCCCTATCCATTAAGTTTCGCAGCTGCAACCCGCCTGCTCCAGTCAACCCACTGGCCCCACGTCCGAAAGCTCGGAACCCAGCCCTCTGCCTTTGGCCGCACCGAGCTTTACGCAGCACTCGCCCTGCCCGAAGAATAGCTAACTTCGAGGTATGGAAGCCAACGAGACCATCAGCCCCTCTGCCTATGCCCTACTGATGATGAAGAGTCACACCTCTATCCCCTACGCCCGCGAAGCCGCCGCCCTCGCCGCCGCCCAACAAGCCCGGACAACACCCGGCACCGCCCCGGCTTCAACCGATGCCAACGCTACCGCGCTCTCCGCTCTCCCGTCGGACCGTACGCGCCCCTCTGACTTGGGCGCCAGTCCGGCTTCCGACGTCGACCCACTCGACTACTGGATGCGCGTCATGCACTTCGAAAGCCGCTACTGGACCATCAACCAGCTGCTCGAAGACCTGACGGCAACGAACATCCTCGAGATCTCCTCCGGCTTCTCCTTCCGCGGCCTCGACCTCAGTTACAAAAAGCCGGTGTTCTACATCGACACCGACCTCCCCAACATCATAGCCGGCAAACAACAGTTCATCGACGCCCTCACATCCCGCGCCTCCGCCGCAACCCCCGGCCCAGCCGCGGCGCCCAACCGCCCCGGCCACTATGAGCTCCAGCCCCTCAACGCGCTTGACCCCATCGCCTTCGAGGCCATCGTCAATAAATTCCCACCCGGTCCCCTCACGATCATCAACGAAGGTCTGCTCGTCTATCTCGACCCCACCGAAAAAGCGCAGCTCTGTGCCAACATCCGCAAGGCCCTCCTCGCCCGCGGCGGTCGCTGGATCACCGCCGACGTCTACATAAAAAGACAGGAAGACGATGCCGGCCTCCCCGCCGGACCGTCGGCGCCCCTCTGGCTCGGGCGCCCGTCCGGCTTCCGCCAGTGGTCCAATGAACACGGTCTCGAAGAAAAGAAGTTCGCCAGCTTCAGCGAAGCCGGGACATTCTTCCACAGCATGGGCTTCGAAATAGAAAAGGAAGCCACACAGGATTACTCCCGCCTGACCTCCTTTGCGAAATTTTTAAACGCCGTCGGCCCCGAAGGACTCAGCGAACTCCGTCGCCGCCGCCCCGCATCCGCCGGTCCGACATCCGCCACCTGGCGTCTCGCCCCGAAAGGCTCACCGCACCTTATGCCAACCGCCCCGCGACCCTAACTATGTCGCTCCCTGGCGTGTTCATCCTGCTCCCGGTTAAGACGTCTCGCCTTACTAATTGGGTGGTCGATACCCTGCTCCCGCGCCACCCGCCGGTCGGCATCAACACGTTTATGCGTTTGCGCCACTTGCTTATGATCCATCAAGGCCTGCCGTATCCTAAAGTAGGTAACGTCATGCCCTACCACTTGCTTCGTCACTTCATGTGCTCTTACGTCCTCCCGCAGGTTCTTCATCGTCTTGTCCTGATCCCGCTTACTCGCTCCGACGCCAGGCCCCGATTGTGCAATCACGGCCGCGCCCATTGACAAAAAGAACAGTACTACTATTAGCTTTTTCATGGTTTCCGCTTTAATTATCAATTAGTTCACGGAATATAAAATGCTATTATCATGCCATCGTAACGCCCTGACGCCCAAGGCACCGACGCCGCCTCTCGCAGCCCCACCGGCCCCCGCCAGCAGACTCACCACGAACGCAACCCCCAACGCCAATCCCAAAAACCAAAAGCTGAACACACCGCGAACCGGCCAGGTAGCCCATGGTATCGGTGCCCACGCGAATCTGCCGGCCCATGGGATCGACGTCACCAAAATAGCGCCGTGCCGTCGTTTCCGTAAGGATCACCTTGCGCGGATCATTCAGCGCGGTATGCACATCGCCCCGCAGCAGCGAAAAGCTAAACACATCGAAGAAACTACTGACCGCGTACATAAAACCGTTTCTCGTTCAGCAGTTTCTCGCCGGAACGCACCGTATATTCATCCATAAAACATGCGCACCGCCGACCGCACCGCCGGAAAGGTCCGCTTAAAGGTCGGCGCCACTTTGGTGCTGGTAAAATTGCCGCGTTGCATGTCGCCGCCCCCGTCGAAACAGTGTTCCATGATGACCCGCGCAATGCGGTTGCCCTTGACCTCGAAATCGTCGGGCCCCGAAGAGCCGTAAGCAACCAGTTTCTGACCATAATGTAGTAATTATTCTAATAGAGCATAATAATTCTAACGATATGCGCGTTTCCTTGTAGCCGAATTGGAAGATTCACATAGACCTCCCTAAGTAGTAGCAAACTCATTAAGTAGCAGCAAACTCATTAAGTAGCAGCGCATCACATTTAGCAGCTACGCTTCCCGCTTGCAGATCCCATTTTTAGTAGCACTCCACCAGTAAGGTCCTATTACGTCAAGTTAGGAACAAATAAATCTATGTCCGCAATGAAAAAATTGTGCATACCCCTATGCGTAGTAACCGCCAGTACCCTGCTGTCCGGCCGGACAGCCAAGGCCCAGTGCGGACTTTCCGCAACCGCCACGGCCGGGACCAACGGGAACAACAATGCCATCGGCACCCTGGCCTGGAGTGGGACGGGCAATACCACGGCGCTGGATGGCAGCTATACAAGCGCCGCGCCGACGCTGGGCAATCTCGGTACCCTCACCACCAATTATCTGACATTGAACAATTTTGGCTTCAATATCCCCGCGACTAACACGATCTGCGGTGTGGGCCTCAGCATCAGCCGTGATTATAGTACGATCTTGTCGCTGGAAGGTTACGCCACGGACAACACAGTGCAGCTCGCGACGATCAACAGCGCCACCTCGCTCACGCTTCTCGGCAGCAACCAGGCCGTCACGGGTGCGGCAGGAGCCTGGAACGCCAACTCCATCGCGACGGCCGGCTACGGCGGCAGCGGGAACACGATGGGCGCGACCCTCACACCGGCGGAGGTCAACAGCGCCAATTTCGGCGTCGCCATCTCGGCTAACCTGGTGTCCCTGATCTCGCTCGTCATTCAGGCCAATATCGACAAGGTGAGCATGAGCATCTATACGAGTCCGAACCTTTTGCCGATCACGCTCGATAACTTCACCGTCACAGGCAACGCGGCGGGCAATACGCTCCGCTGGATCGCCGGCGCCACCGGGACCGCGGACGAGTTCGTGGTGCAGCGCTCGGCCGATGGCACAGGGTGGGAGGACCTCGCGACGCTCGACGCCCTCTCGTCCGTCGAAGCCTATAGTTACACCGATGCGTATCCGCTCTCCGGCCCCAATTACTACCGGCTCGAGCTCCTCGATGGAGGCGGCATCTCCGGCTATTCGATCACGGCCATCATCGCCACCCGAACCGCGACAGGAACCGCCACCGGAACCGCACCCCCCGGCGTCCATTTTTATCCGAATCCCTTTCATGACCTGATCGGCATCAGCAGCGCTCCGCGGACCTTCAGCCGGGTGAGGCTCAGCGATGTGGCGGGTCGCACGCTCCGGGTCGGGGAATATCCCGGCGGCACGAGTAGCATCGAGTTGTCCGCCGCCGACCTGCCCCGCGGGATGTATTTCCTCACCGTGGATGGGACGACGTACAAACTGATTAAAAACTGATGAGAACGAACCAAGGTCGCCCACTAACCGTGGACCCGACCATGGCCTCTGGGATCAAGCAAGCAGTCCGGCGCTTTCCAGCGCCGGAATTTTTTTGCCCCAGCCGCGAGTCCAGCCCCGGCTCACCCGCGCCCCGCCGCTACCCGCCCCGGCCAAACCCCCCGCGAGTCCCCCCGCGAGTCCCCTCGGCTTCACCCGCGCCCCGCCAAAGCC
>DASYZH010000202.1:0-2966 GCA_035946435.1 Puia sp.
ATTCCTGGGTGGCTTTTTCAGTAAGATCCGGCTACTGGCGGCAAGCATCGTTCTTTTATTGATCACGCTTTATGTTCAGGCCGATATATCGACAGGGTTTTATTGGTTCAGCTCGTCTGTGACCTATCAGCCGCCTTTTATTTTTTCCCTTTTGATTGCCGGGCTTTTGATCAGGGACAGCGCCGCTTCTGCGAAACGAATAAAAATAAAATATCTGGTTCCGGCGCTGATCCTTGTCGTGCTGACCTGCGGGACCACAGAGATCGGCCCCATCTATCTCTTGTTATCTTTATTGGTGCTGTCGGTTTTTATTTACCGTACGACGGGTAAGATCCCGGTGGCCATTGTTGCCTGCCTGGTCGTGACGCTGGTCACGAGTATCGTCATCATGCTGACCTCCGGACTTTTGTCCGGCCGGGCAAAGCAGATGAACGTAAAAATCAGCCTGGCCCTTATCCTGCCGATGACGTTGTTCAGGTCCGCTTCGGTCTTTTATTATATTCTGCGGGTTCCCGCTTTTTGGGTGGTGTCACTGTTGTCATACGGATCGGGACTCAGGCTGGCGCCCCTGGAGGGTAACAAGCTCTCGGCATGGCCTTGGGGTGGACGGAGGATATTGATGCCGGGTCTGTTGATCATAGCCGGTTTTGTCTTTCTTTCACTGGGTCCGATCCTGGTGGTCACCGGGGGATCTTTCCCGACCAGGTCGTTGGACACGCTGGTGGATCTCACGATGGCGTCCTTACTGGCGTTGCTATTCATGGCGGGACTATTGAACACCCGAACGGCGGCGCTCCTGAAGGATATTCGTATACCCACGGCCATCCCCTTGTCTCTGCTGATCATGACCCTAACGGCTACCGTCCCGCTCGCCGAAGCCTGGGAGAGCGTGTTTTCGGGGTATTTTTATCATGGGATGGTTCAGCAACGAAAAAAACTTATCCGGGATGCGCTTGCCGAAGGAAAACGGACTGTTACCGTAAAATCGGAACAGGCAGGGGTGGAGGAGATGATCGATGAGCGCTTTCCCAATGGCATCTCAAAAACCGCCCATGCCATGTTATTGAAAAAACCGCCGCTGATCTTCGATGACAATGACATGGAAAAGGCCAATCGGGCGATCTATCAATATTATGGACTGGACTCGATTATCGTAAAAAACCCAGGTGATTAACGAGTCAAAATGCCCGGGGTTAGGGCAAAATGGTATATCTTGCGGCCTGGAAAAAACCGGGCTCTACAGGGCGATACAAAGGCTTCTTTAACCTTTTATTAACCCGAAGGAGAATACATTTGTCAACAGATCAAAACGGAACTCGTTAAAAGACATCACCTTCAAGTGAAATTATGAAGAAGTATCTCATTACTGCGCTGGTTTTCTTGGCCACAACTGCTGCTTTCGCTCAAAAAAAGCATAAACACAACCAAAATCCTCCTCCCGCAAAAGACTCTACCGCGTCCGTTCCCAAAACACCCGCTCCTGCTGCTGCTCCCGTCGTCGGGATCGCAAAACCCAAAAAGGACTGGAGTAAGGTAGACCTCACCAAACGCGCCGCCGATCACTTCATGTTCACGCTTGGGTATGACAACTGGATCGGTCTTCCCGATAGTATCGATATCAAAGGGTTCAACCATAGCGAAGGCTTCTATTTCATGTATGATTTTCCGTTCAAAACGGACGCGCGTTTTAGCATAGGTGCAGGTCTCGGCATCGGCAGCAGCAATATCTACTTCAATCAGACTTACCCGCAGGTCGCCGCTTACAATAACTCCACCCTGGCATTCACCAATGTAAACGGTGCTTCCAGCGGCTTCAAAAAATTCAAATTGGTGACTACCTTCCTGGAGATCCCCCTGGAATTGCGGTTTGCCGTCGATCCCGAGCACATGGACAAGAGCTGGAAGGTCGCCGTCGGCACCAAGATCGGCCTGATGCTTAGCGCATATACCAAAGGTGTGGACCCCACCAATGGCGCTGGCCAGGTTGTTGCCCATACGAGCGAAAAAGAGTCTTCCAAGCAATTTTTCAGCACGGTGAAGTTCGCGCCCACGGTCCGCGTCAGCAAAGGCGTGTTCGGCATCTACGCCCAGCTCCAGGCCAACAGCCTCATCAAAGCGGGTGCCGGTCCCTCCGTCTTCCCGGTTTCGTTCGGCTTCGTTCTCAGCGGTTTGTAAGGTTCCAACACAGGTATCGGAAAATGCCCGCGCCACACCCGTCAGTGACGTCGGTTTGTGCTACCTTTGCCGTCCTAATAGCATAGATTTGATAGAGAAGAAAAATATCCAAAAGGCTGAAAGAGCCATTTTGGTCGGGCTAGTACATAAAACACAGACGGACGAACAGGCACAGGAATACCTGGATGAGCTGGCTTTTTTAGCCGAAACGGCGGGTGCAGTGACCATGAAACGCTTTACCCAAAAACTGCAACATCCTGATAGTAAAACCTTTGTGGGAAAGGGTAAGCTGGAAGAGATCAAAACTTATATCACCCTCAAGGACATCCAGGTCGTTATCTTCGACGACGAGCTCTCCGGATCGCAGATCTCCAATATTGAAAAGGAACTGAACACCAAGACTATCGACCGGAGCGATCTCATCCTCGACATCTTCGCTGGCCGGGCCAAGACCGCACAGGCCAAACTTCAGGTAGAACTTGCTCAATATCAATATCTTCTGCCTCGATTGCGCGGGATGTGGAAACACCTCGAGCGGTTAGGCGGCGGCATCGGTACACGGGGTCCCGGTGAAACCGAGATCGAGACGGACCGGCGTATCGTCAAGGATAAGATCTCGCTGTTGCGTCGCCGGCTGCAGGAGATCGATAAGCAAGCCTTTACGCAGCGTAAGGACCGTGGGGAATTCATCCGGGTGGCGCTGGTCGGGTATACCAATGTAGGTAAATCCACACTGATGAACCTCTTGAGCAAAAGCGACGTATTTGCGGAAAACAAACTTTTCGCCACGC
>DASYZH010000203.1:0-9161 GCA_035946435.1 Puia sp.
AAGGAGAACGTGGTGCTGATCGGCGATGCCGCGCATCTCACGTTGCCGTTTACCAGTGCGGGTACCACCAATGCCATGGTCGACGCCAAGGTCCTCGCGGGTTGTATCGACCAGTGGGCGGCCAGGGAAGAGGCGTTCCGCGCCTACTACCGGTTACGCTCGGGCATCATCGACGAGCACATCCGCCTGGGGCGGGAGTTGAAGAAAGTATTTCTTTCGCCGGCAGTACAGGCGGAGGCGCCGTTGCCTTTTATGAGCTCGGCGGGCGGGGAGCAACGGTTGCGGGTACAGTATTTCACCGACCCCATTTGCTCCACCTGCTGGATCATTCAGCCTGCCTGGAAAAAGCTGATCCTGGAATATGGACATTGTCTCGACATCCAATACATCATGGGCGGGCTATTGCCGTCCTGGAAAGATTGCAAGGGGAAGATCCAGAGCCCCAGCGACGCGGCGATGCACTGGAAAGAGGTAGCCGACTCGTTCAAGATGCCGTTGGATGCGGGTGTGTGGACCGAAGATCCGCTATCCTCCAGTTTCCCGCCGTCGATAGGTTTCAAGGCGGCGCAGCTGCAGGACGAGCAGAAGGCGCTGCTTTTCCTGCGGCGGGTACGGGAGATGATCTTCATGGAAAAGAAGAACATCATGAAATGGCGTTTCCTGGAAACGGCGGCGCTGGAGGTAGGCCTGGATACCTTCCGATTCCGGGCGGACTATGTAGGGGCCGCGCGGGACGCATTTGAAGCCGACCTGGCCCTGGCCGCGGAGCTGGGGGTCGTAAGCTTCCCCACGCTGATCTTTAGCGATTCGGCCGGGAATATCGTCCGGTTAAAAGGATATCAGCATTACCGGGATTTTGAAAAGGTCATTCTCCAATTGATGCCCCGGGCCGTGAAAGCGGCTTTCAACCACGAGCCGGAGAGCCTGTTCCGGCAATTCCCCACGATGGTGGATGCGGAATTCGCGTTGCTGAGCAATCTCCTCCGCAAGGAAGCGCGGCAGCTGTTGCAGCAGCTGAACCGGGAAGGGTATATCGAAAAGGTCGAGTCCGGGAATGGGGTGTTGTTGTGGAAGATGAAATAGCGGCCGGTGCCTGCGAAGGTTTGTTGGGGCAAATTAGCTGCCCATACAGAATTGTTTGAGGCTGGACTGGCCTTCGAAAAAATAGAGGGTCGCGATAAACCTTTTTACATAGCCCCTGCTTTCGGCCGGCAGATAGCTCTGCAATTGCCAGTAGTTGTGGCTGCCTGCCCGATGTATCGCATGATAGACGGCCGCTTCGCCGCCATTGTAAGCCGCAAAGACCAGGAGCCAATTGCCGAATTCGGCATGGAGGTCTTTGAGGTATCTCGCCGCGGCGTCGGTGCTTTTGCCGTATAGCTTGCGTTCGTCCTTTTTCGCAGAGATCTTGAGACCCAGCAGGCGGGCGGTCTCCGGCATCAATTGCCAGGGGCCCGCGGCCCCGACGCGGGACACGGCTTTGGTCTTCAGATCCGATTCTATCACCGCAAGATATTTCAGCTGGATCGGGAGTTCGTATTGATTGAATATCGAGTCGGTGATCGCAAAAGGCGAGCGGCTTTTTTGTTTGATCAGATCCAGCTCCTCTATGTTGGCCCTGATGTAGGTCCTGATGAATTGCCGGGTATTTTTATTGAGGTGCATTTGCTCCATGGAAGTGCGGTAGTCGTTCTCTTCGCGGAGCAGATCGCGTTCGCATGCGGTTACGCACGGGATGATCATCAGCAGGGTAAAACCTAACGAAAGGGTTTTGATCAATGTGGGCTTCATGGGGTTCCGGTTTTCAGCCGGAAGTATCCAATCCCGGTGCCAGGCTGCAAACGGATCAAAATCAAGGGGTTAGGATGAGCTTTTTTTTGCGCTCTTTCCCAAATGTAGACGCCGGTCTCGCAGGGGGGATAGCCGATGGGACGGCTTCGTCAATGGGGGAACCAGATCTCGTAGATCGTGGGCCACAATTTGCCGGTAACATAGATCTTATCGGATTGTTTGTCGTAGGCGATGCCGTTGAGCACCTCGGCCGTGGCGTATTTGTTTCTCGCGTCGAAGACGAGGTTGGTGAGATCCAGGACGCCTACCACGCTACCGGTGGCCGGGTCGATCTTGACGATGTGGTTATTCTGCCAGATGTTGGCATAGATATATCCCTTGATGTACTCCAGCTCGTTGAGGCTGTCGCGCGGGACGCCGTTCTGGATCACCTGGAGCTTCTTTATGGGCTTGTAGGTGTTGGGGTCGATGAAGGTGAGCTTATCGGTCCCATCGTCCATGATCAGCACGCTGTCATCGGTGGTGAGACTCCAACCTTCGGCGTTATCGAAATTGAACTGGCCCATGGGTTTAAAGGTCTTCGCGTCGTATACGAAACAGACGTGATTCTTATAGGTCAGCTCGAACAATTTCCCTTTGAGGAACACGATCCCTTCGCCGAAATAGGTATTTCGGTCGAGCTCTATCTTGTCGTGCATCTTTCCGGTGAGGGTATCGATGGGTCCCACCAGCGACCGGGTCTGGGGCAGCTCCTGCGGCGAACCCGTGCTTTCATAGAGCTGGCCGTCGTGTACCGTGAGCCCTTCGGTAAAGAGGGTGGTATCGTGCGGAAAGGTCTTGACGACCTGGTAGCCGATGTTCGGAACGGCGGGGACGGCGGCCTGGGTATCGGTGGTTGTGGCCTGTTTGTCGGAATTGGCGCCACAGCTATAAAGAAACACAACGGGAAGTGCGAAGACTAAAAACCTTTTCATGGGTACAATTTAGGACTTTTCTTTTGGAGAGAAATCCAGCGGGACGAGGACTTTGAAGCTGATATTCCGGCCCATGTTGAAGATCCCCGGCTGGATACCCGGCGGAACCACGGGGTTGTCGAAATATTTCAACCGGCTCATGTTCGACTGGTAGTTGACGTTGGCAAGATTCGTCCCTTCGATGTTGACCTGCAGGATATTCTTTCCGGCAGCATTGGTGATCTTGAAGCCGACGCCCGCGCCCAGGAGGTTGTAGCCGGCGGTATAGGTTTCGGTACCGTAAGCCGCAAAGAAATGGTCCTGCGCGTTATAGTGGTCGAAGCCCACAAAGGCGTACAAATTCTTGAAACGGCTGAATCCTTTATTATACGTCCCCCGGACCTCGGTGTGGGTGTGCAGCGGCGGAATGAACGGCAGGTATTTCATGCTGTCCGGCGCTTTACCGTTGTCGATCAGGTTGGTGCCGTAGGTGAGGGTCAGCGCGTTCTCGAAGTGCAGCCAGGAAACGGGATGGATATCGAGATAGAACTCACCGCCGTCGATGCGGGCGCGGCTTTGAACATAGGTGAACTTGCTGTATTGGCCATTGGGGTTGGGGGATCCATCCGGGTTGACACGTTCGGGATTGCCGTTGGCGTCGAGGAGCTGTTCCTGGAAGATATAGTTCTGGATATTGTTGTCGTAGAGGCTGACGCTGGCCGTGAGATGTTTCCCGTTGTAGGCGGCGCCGACATCCCCTTGCACACTGAACTCCGGCGAGAAATGGGTATTCCCTACGTGATAGATCTGCGAGCCGGGGTCGGGGCCGTTGGCGGACAGTTCGGCGATGCTCGGCGCGCGGAAACCACGGGCGATATTGGCTTTGAACACGAGCTGATCCGTGATATTGTAGGTGGCGCCAAAGCTGCCGGAGAAGCCGGTGAAGGTCTTTTTCAACACCTCGAATTGCTGGGTCACGTTTGCAGTGCCTTCGGGGTTAGGGCCTGTGTAGAGACTGGGATAGTAGTTGACGGCGGTATCGATATAAGCCGGCTGTCCATTGAAGCTGCGGGTATCGTAACGGGCGCCGGCCGAGAAATCGAATTTTCCATAGGTCTTTTTGATGACGAAGAAGGGGCCGATATCGAATTGATGGTAGGCCGGGATGGGAAAATCGGTGCTATAGCCCAGGGCGTTATCCTGGTACATGCCGTTGATGCCGGCGCTGAGGTCATAGCCATCACCCGCGGTTAAATTGTATTTGAAATCGTAGGTATAGGAATTCAGCTGCAGGTTAAGACCGGGGATCGCGGGCGCGGTAGGATGCGTGAATTCGCGGCGGTGAGAATATTGCCAGCCCAGGTTGAACAGGATGTCGCCTTTTCCCACGTGGATGGTGCTAATGTCGTAGATGCGGTAGAGCTGGACATGCTGATGAAGGGTAGGGAGGTCGTAGGAGTTGAGGGCGCTGTTTGGGACAATGGGCCGAAAGGTGTCCGCGTCGGTGATCTGGTAGGTGAATTTTCGGGTCAGCGAGTCGCGGCTGCCGTCGGGGATCGCCTGGAGATCGTCGAAGAGCGAGGCGTTGAGATACGAATAGCCCCAGGATTTGTTGAGTCCGATCATGCCGCGGGCGTCCTTTTCGCTGAAATTGGTGGCATAGACGCGGCCGTCGTGCTGGTCCTGGTAGTCTTTGGCGATCTTGTCCGAAGCCTGTATGCCCCAGACCACTCCATTCTTATTCCCTTGCAGTCTTATCGACGAATTGACCAGACCGTTATTGGTGCCATAGAGACCGCTCACATAGCCGAGGATCTTCCCATCGGGCACGGGGCTGGGGGTGATGAGGTTCACGACGCCGCCGATGGCGTCCGAGCCGTAGCTGAGGCTGGCGGGTCCCTTGATGATCTCCACGCGGTCGATCGAGTTCTGGTCCACTTCGATACCGTGTTCGTCGCCCCATTGCTGTCCTTCCTGGCGGATGCCGTCTTCGGCCGTCACGACGCGGTTATAGCCAAGCCCGTGAATAAAGGGTTTGGAGATATTGGGGCCGGTGGTCACGGCGCTGATGCCGGGGAGATTGGCGATCTCGTCGATGACATTGCCCGCGGCGGAGTGTACTTCAATATAGGCCTTGGTCACGGCTACGATGGGAACGGGGTCGCGTCGTAGCTCGGTGGCCTTGCTGACGCCGGTGACGACGACCTCGGCCGATTCGATGGTGGCCGGTTGCATCTGTGCATCCAGCTCCGTGGTTTTGGAGAGGTCGACGCGTCTGTTGAAGGTGCCATAGCCGACATAGGTGATCTGTACCAGGTAGATGCCGTTAGGAAGTTTGTTGAGCGTATATTTCCCGTTCCCATCGGTGACCGTGGCGGTTTTGAGATCGGGGATCGTGACAGTGGCGCCGGCGACGGGTTTGCCGTCTTTATCCGTAACGACGCCGATGAGCTTTCCCGGTCCGTCGCCGGGGTCTGCGGCTTTGCTATGTCCGGGAAGTAGGAAGAGTGTGAGTATAATAAACGATAATAAGAATCGCCGTCCCATGTAAATGCGTTAATTGAGCGGTAATAAATGTTGTGCTGTCGGATATCACCTGGCAAGGTAATCGGAAGGATCAGGCATGGACGGGGGGACCACGTAGCGAGGAGAGGCGTTCTTCGGCGGCCGAGAATAGGGGAATGTAAGCGGTGGCCATTACCACGTGTACGGATCGCACAGGCGGCGGCAGCTCGATCAGGGCGCTGCCGGTGAGCGGCATGAGGAAATCGTCGACGCAATCACAGTTGGGCGTTAGCTTGTCGACCGTGGTGTGCCTGGACGCGGATAGCGCTTTTGTCTCATGGAGCCAATGGTGCATCCATAAACGCAACCCCAGCTTCTGAGTGAATACCAGGACGAGGGCTAAAGCTATTATGCGGACGTTGACTCTACGCATGCGATCCAAAGCGCTTGGCGCTTTAGCAAAAATATGCCTTTGGCGGCAGTTTGCCACAGTTTGTTAATTCTCATTAACATATACGGCTTTAATGGCGGTTGCCAAAGGTCCCTTGCTGTCTCGCTGCAGCTGCCTGGCTTTTTCGAGCGCTGCGTTATGGTCGATCTGGTCGATGGCCAGCAAAGCGGCGGCTTCCACGGCATAGGAGGGGTGCTGCAAGGCCTTGTCGAAGAGCGGGAGATAGCTTTTATTCTTTTCCCGGGCGAGAACCTCGATGGCAGCGGCCCTGGCCAATGTATTGGAGTCGTTTTGGGCCTGAAGCACGATGGTGGGCATAGCAGCGGCTTTTAGATCTGGGTTGGCCTTGCTAATGGCCTGCAGGACCGCTATCCGCAAACCGTAATATTTATCCTGTAGCGCCTTCAGCAGGATCTCTTCTGCCAGGGGGTCGTCCGGCCTGGCTATTGCCGCGTCGATGGCCTGTTTTCGGTCGAGGTAGAGCGGCGCATGGGTATATTGGAACAGCAGCTCCCGCATGGTTTTATGATCGTCGATCTTTGCGACGAGGACCCTTTGGGCGTCTACGTTTATCAGATCCGGCTGCGTGGCGGTTTGAAAGCTCAGCGTGTCGGCGCTGGTTGTAAGCCACGCGTTGTGGCGTTCTACTCTTCCCTGGTTGTAAATGTCGACGGCGACCGGCAGCGCGTAAGGCGGGCCTTGTTGGGTTTGCCGCACATAAACTGTCTCGGCGCCGGTGGAGGGGTTCCAGTCGTACCGGATATCGAGGACCGGGTGTCCCGGGCGGTAATACCATTGATCGAAGAACCAGGTGAGGTCGAGGCCGCTAACCTCTTCCAGGGCCAGTCGTAATTGCTGGACATCGCCGTTCCCGAATGCCTGCTGATGCAGGTAGCGGCTGAGCCCCTCGTAAAAAGCGGAGTCGCCGAGGTAGGTGCGGAGCATGTTCAGCACATTGCTTCCCTTATAATACGTGACCACGTCGAACATGTCGAGCTCATTTGCGTAATGGTGCCGCACGATGGTTCGCGTTGCCGCATTGGGGTCCTTGAGATAAGTCTGCCAATCGTGGTCACGGAGGGCATCCTCTTCGTCTTTGCCGTATTTATGACCGGCCCAGAGGCCGTCGCCGAATTCGGAAAAGGTCTCATCGACGGCCTGGTTGCCCCAGTTCCGGCAGGTCACCAGGCAGCCGAACCACTGGTGGAACAGCTCGTGGACGATGGTCTTCTCGCCTTTGCCGTAATAGACGTCGAGAAGCTCGCGCGGCGTCCGTTGCACGTAATCGTTCAGGAGCGTGGCGGTGGTATTCTCCATGCCGCCGCTGGCGTAGTCGCGCACGACGATCTGCGCATATTTGTTCCAGGGAAAATCGTAGTGCAGGGTTTTTGAAAAGAAATCGATGGCCTCCGGAGTGGCACCGAAGATGGCTTTTGCATAGGGCGCGTATTCGGGTTCGAGATAGTAGTCCACGGGTTTGTCGCGCCAGTGGTCATGATAGATACGGAAATCGCCCACTGCCAGCATAAAGAGATAAGGCGGGTTGGGCAGGTCCATCTTCCAGGTGTCGGTACGGGTGCCGTCGTGGTTATCGTGTTGTGCCGCCAGGCGGCCATTGGACAGGGTGATGTATTTGGCCGGAATGGTGATATGCAGTTCGCTGGTCGTCTTTTGATCGGGTTTGTCGATGGTGGGAAACCATACGGAAGCGTTTTCAGTTTCGCCCTGGGTATAGACCTGAACCGGGGTGTTCTTTTCGCTGCTGTCGGGGTTGACGAAGTATAGACCTTTGTTGTATTTGAGCAGGGTAGTATCTGCGAGCTTTAGTTGGTTGGGTTTCGCCGTATAGGCGAGATGGATGGTGTAATGATCTTCTTTTTTATAGGTTTTGTCGAGGTGGATGGTGATGGTTTGCCCATTGTATCGGTAGTGCAGGGGCAATTCGCGGTTGGCCTTTACGATGGTGATGGCCCGGATATCCATCCCTTTGGCGTCGAGGGTCAGGGTATCGGTGGGATAAAAATGGGGGTGCAGGGTGAGCCGTTCCTCGCCGTAGAGATAACATTTTTTGTAGTCGGGGCGGACGTCCAGCCGCGTATGGACGAGGTCGTTAATTTTTGGCGCCGAGCCGCGCCAGGTGTCCGGTGAGCCGTCGGCGGGGAGTGGCGGTTGAGGTTGTGCAAAGGCCTGGACCGCCAGGAGCACGAGGGGTAGCGTAAGCAGTTTCATTTGCGGGCGTTTTGGTACGCTGAAATTAGCCGTTTGCCCGGTTCCCTGCGTTTCCGCTCATCCGAATTATGGGTCTTCTTTACCCCATAGGCATATAGGCAACTGCTTCGGGCTCGAGGGTGTACAGGGGCTGGCTGGTACAGAGCGGTTTTACGGCGTTTGGTCTGATGGTGCTTTGTTTGACGCTGCTTTTTGGCGCGGCCGTGGCCGGCTTGACGGATGTCGCCTGTTTTTGGGCCGGTGCTTTACCCGTGGCAGCCAGCTGCTTTTGGGCAGGTGCCGGTGCTTTACTGGTGACAGCCGGCTGCTTGGCGGTCGTGCTGGACTGCTTACCCGTGGCGGCCAGCTTTTTTTCCTGCTGCATCCGTTGATAGGGCGTCATGCGTTGCTCGCGCGTCAGCGGGGCCGTTTTTCTTTTGCCCGGGTCGGTGCCGATCTTCGCGACGACGATGGCGAACCCAATGATCAGGCCAAGGAGCGTGATGAAATTCCCGGGGAGATGGATCGTCCCCGAAAAAGGCAGTGAGACGTCCGCGGCGATGCCCAGGGAGTCGATGCCGTTGCGGACATTTCTTGGGAGGTGGTCATGCACCAGGTCGGAGATCAATGCGCCGGATGCCGAGGCGAACAAGAAAAAGAACGAGCCGGCCAGTACGGCACCCAGCCTGGGGATGATCTCCCGGTACCTCGTTCCGCCGCGTCCCGAAGGAAAAACCAGGATCACGCCGGCATAGACGAGAAAGAAAAGGGCCGCTACCAGGATCAGGTCGATGGTGACAGGGAGATGGATGGGAATGTCGAAGATAATGAGACTGGGATTGATCGTCGCCTGCCCGGAAATGCCGGGGAGCAGGTGCGCGATCAGGTATTGGCCGGGGTAAAGGCAGGCCAAAAAAAGAAGGGACGCGATAACCAAAGCGGGAAAAGGTCTTTCCTTTTTACCGCGGGTGGAAGTAGCCATAAAAATTGTTTGGTAGATCTCGTCATTAGAATTTGCAGGATTGTCGGAACAAATAGTGTACCATTTGTTCCCATTGAATGCTTAATTTTCCAGTATCATGAATTCCCGTGCATTTTCCCTGCAAGTTTCTCCCTCCATAGGTGCGGTGACGGCCGAGTACGTGCTGCCCCGGAAGCCCGCATGTCTTATGACCCTGGCACATGGCGCAGGCGCGGGCATGCAGCATGCTTTTATGGTCTCGCTGGCAACGTCGCTGGCGGAGGTGGGTATT
>DASYZH010000204.1:0-8648 GCA_035946435.1 Puia sp.
AAGAGGCCAGTTTGATAAAACTGATCTCCGATTCGATGGTAATCTTCTTGAACAGGTCAGACGCAAACATGAACGCGCCATTCAGGATCGCAATAAAAAGCGGTTTCTTTCCCTCATAGTCCTTGTCGATCTTCGAAGCGATCATCCCGATCTTCTCATCGATGGCGGCAGCGCTTAAGTAGGGTTCGAAAGCCTTGTCGTGTACGCGTAGAATGGACATAATAAGTTATTATCATTGGTTGTCTGCCAGCCGCGGCCTCGAAGGCGCCGACCCCTGCAGATAGATCCGTTCGCCGGCCGCGGGTTGCACACCCGGCGTAAGCTGATTCATCTCCAGCATATCCTCGAAACGGATGCCTTCGGCCTGCGCGATATCGTACAGATTTTCTCCCGCCTGCACCACATGGTAGGGTATCGACCCCGTGCGTCTTTTCCGCTGTAAAAAGAGCAACTGTCCCTTCACCAGCACATCCTCCTGCTGCATATCGTTGAACTCCAGCAACCGCCCGAGCGGGATATCGTATTGATTCGCTATCGACAGCAGCGATACACCACCCCGGACATAAATGACCTTGGTCCGGTTGATCGTAAACTCGCCTCCCGGATAAGCTACCTCCGGCGCAGCCGCCTGGTCAACGGATGCGGCCTGGCCACCCGAAGCGACCCCAGTCCCCGCACCATTCTGCACCGCCACAGCAGCGGCTGTTCCATTCACCCCGGCGGAAGGTGCAATCGCCGCCACCTGCGGAACTCCCGGCATGGTCAACGCCACCTCATCCTCCGGCTTCAGCTTCCCCATCGCGATCAGCGTATATTGCTGTAAGTTGTAATCCTTGATGAATTTGATCAGAATCTGCGAATACCGGACGTTCGTAGCATAGCCCGCCTTCCTTAGCCCATACGCCCAACCCTCGTAATCCGTGGGATCCAGCTGAAAAAGAAAAGCATACCGGCTCCCACTGCGCAAAAAATCGGAATGATCCCTATAAGAATCCGCCGCACAGGCATAGCTCCGGAAACATTCGTGCCGGGCATCGTCATCGTGGTAGACCACGGGCCCCTTCCAGTCGTCCCTGCATTTGATCCCAAAATGATTGTTGGACGCCTTGCACAACTCACTCGTCCCCGCCTCCGATTCATGGAGCCCCTGCGCCAGAGTGATGGCCGCGGGTACCCCGGAACGCTGCTCCTCCGCAATCGCTATCGCCTTATAAGTATTCACGTAGATCACTCCATTCGCGCTGATCTGCGCCTGCGCTAACAACTTTTGCCCGATCGCCAATATTAAGATGCCCGTCATCCAGATTTTTACCCGCATCGCGCCCTTTTACTTTTTTCGTATAAAGAATAATCCGTCCCGGATCGTCAACATCACCTTGTCCACCGCCTCATCGGCCCCTATGAGCTCGTTGAACGCCTGAATAGCTCTAGCGCTCTTATTCTCAAGGGGTTGCCGCGACCCATCCGGACCCTCGGCCGCAAGTACTTGCCCATGGAACAACACATTGTCCGCAATGATCAGGCCTCCGGGCCGCACCCGGGGCAATGCCAGCCGGTAATAATCGGAATAACCGGGTTTGTCCGCGTCGATAAAGACAATATCCCAATTTTCATCCAGGGCAGGAAGGATGGCTAACGCATTTCCCCGGTGCAATATTATCTGGTCAGCCCGATTTGACCGGCGAAAATAGCCCTCCGCCAGATCAGCATCTTCGTCCCGCAGCTCGATAGTATGCAGCCTGCCGTCCTCCGTTAATCCCTCTGACAGGCATAGGGCGCTGTACCCCATGAAGGTCCCGATCTCCAGTATCCGCCGGGGGCGCAACAGCTGGCTCATCATGGCCAGGAAACGCCCCTGCAAGTAGCCGCTGAGCATGTGCGCCTGCGGATGGTTCTTCAGCGTATAGGCCTCGATCTCGTCCAGCAGGGGACTCTGCTTCGAGGAATACCGCTCGCTATAGGCCTGAGCCAACGGATCGATCATTTCCATAGCAAAAAAGTTTTATACGACCGGCCGCGGGTCGCGTGCAAATATACGCTAATTGATTATTTCACCGGGCCGCCGCGACAACGCCCATAATCCCAAAAATGTGAGCAACCCATTGATCAGCAATAGCTCCAAGCCGATCTGGAAGCCCCCAAGCAATTCCGGAGAGTACCGGCTGAGAAAATAACACAATACCGGCGAGACCAGGCAGACCAGGGTGATCTTCCAGGTGTCGGGCAACACCCGCTGTGTAAAAATGCCAAAGGCAAAAAGCCCCAGCAATGGGCCATAGGTATAACCTGCCAGTTCCATGATCGTATAAACAATGGATTTCCGATCCACCCACTTGAAAACCAGGATGCACAAAAGGAAAAGGACGGTAAAGCTCACATGTACGATCATTCGCGTCCGCCGCAACCTCGCCTCGGAGAATCCCGGCTTGTCCTTGAGATTGAGCAGGTCGATACAAAACGACGAGGTCAGCGCCGTCAGCGCCCCATCCGCACTCGGGAACAACGCCGAGATCGCCCCGATGATGAAGATGATCGAAATGCCCTGGGGCAAATAGCCCAGCGCCATTGCCGGAAAAATATCGTCGGGCGCTATCACATGCCCATGCAATACCAGCTTCCCACCCTGGTAAGCCGCGCCAAGATGCATGCTGTACAGATACAACAACCCACCCAGAAAAAGGAATAGAAAGCTTACAAAGGCCATCACAAAACTAAACGTTACCACATTCTTTTTTGAATCCCGCAGATTGCTGACGCTGATATTCTTTTGCATCATCTCCTGGTCCAGCCCCGTCATCGCGATAGCAATGAACATCCCACCTACGATCTGCTTGAGAAAAAAGCCCTTGGCCTGTACACCGGTGTCGAATACCCGCGTGTATCCCGCGCTTTCCAGCGACCGCCAGGCGCCGCCAAAAGAAAGTCCCAGCTTTTCCAGGATAAACACGATGCATACTGCCAGCCCCAACAACATAAAGGTTGTCTGTAAAGTATCCGTATAGACGATGGTCTTGACCCCGCCTTCAAATGTATAGAGAAGGATCATCAGCAGGATCACAAACGTCGTCAGCCAGAAAGGTATCCCCATGTCCCGGAGAATAAAGATATGCAGCACATTGATGATCAGATACAGCCGCGCCGTCGCCCCCATAGTGCGGGAGATCAGGAAGAACAAGGATCCCGTGCGGTAGGCCACCAGCCCGAACCGGGTATGCAGGTAGTTATAGATGGAAGTCAGATGAAGCCGGTAATATAACGGCAGCAAAACAAAGGCGATCACCATATACCCCAGCCAGTACCCGATGATCAGCTGCATATAGCCGAATGCCCTGGGCACGCCACTCGCAATATCCCCCACGGTCCCGGGCACACTCACGAATGTGACACCCGACAGCGACGTCCCGATCATCCCGAAGGCCACCAGCATCCAGTTCGAACTGCGGTTGCCGATAAAAAAGGATTCATTGTTCGAATGCCGGGATGTCCGCCACGCGATCCCCAACAACAAAAGGAAATAAGAGATAACAAAAACAAAAAGGAGCCCCGATGACATGCTTGAAATTAAGAATTAATTTCGTATCACCATGTCTATAAAATGCATCGCCGTCTTCTGCGGCTCGAAAACAGGAAAAAATCCGCTCTTCGCCCAACACACTACCGAACTGGGTCATATGCTCGCCGCAAAAGGTCTGAAACTCGTCTACGGCGGCGGTAAGGCCGGCCTCATGGGGATCATCGCGGACGCCGTACTATCCGGCGGCGCACCCGTCCTCGGCGTCATCCCGGAGATCCTGATGCAATGGGAACAATATCACCAGGGGATCACGGAACTGCGTACCGTAGCCGATATGCACGTCCGCAAAAAAATGATGTACGAACACTGCGATGCCGCCATCATCCTCCCCGGTGGTTTCGGAACCCTCGACGAACTCTTCGAAATGGTGACCTGGAACCAGCTCAAGATCCACAATAAACGCATCTTCATCCTCAACTCCGGGGGGTTCTACGATCCCTTGCTGCTGCACCTGAAGAACCTCGAGGATGAAGGCTTCCTGTACGACCGGGTCAGCGATCGCATCACCGTGTGCGCCGAACCCGGCGAGCTCGCCGGCTTACTGGGCTAGCCCGGAGGCTCCCGGCAGTTATTTCTTTCCCAGATAAAAATCGAACCCGGCCCTTAGCACCGGCAAGGGATGACCGAAAGCGTCATTGTATGGCGAATTCGAATTGGAGATGGCATCGAACATCAGCTCGATAAAAAAGCCATTCTCGCCGACTACCCGGCGGCCATAACCCAACCCCAGCAACAGGCTGGGCGCATTCACGCTATAGGTGGATTTCGGAGCCGTGGTCGCGCCCGTACCCTCATCCGTCTCCGTGATCGACGTCCAGTTGAACTCCGGCTGCGCCGTCAGGAAAAGGAACGGCAGCACATACGCGCGGGCAAAAACCCCGCCGCCATAAACAAATTCCTTTTCGCCGATATCGGGATTATAATAATAGGTTGGATCCGCCTTCACAGAACTATAGGTAAAATTGACCACCGCGCCCACATCCAGCCACCGGTTCAGCGAATACCCGACCTCGGGATTGACACCGACGTCGAAATTATACGACCCAAAACCCAGCTGAAGGCCGCCGCCGACGAACATATGATTGATCCGGAAACCCGACCCATCGTCGTCCGTATAGGTAGAATATTGTTGCGGCATGCGGTCCTGGGCATGGACAGCCAATGCGATCATCCAAGAACAAAATGCGAATACAATCTTCTTTATCATGGGGCAAAAATAAGCTATTGCTTGAAAGTCGGACACAACGACTGCCGCTTGTCGCCATTATACTGGCTGTAAAAGCCCTGACTAATGAGCGCAAATTCCCAGGCCCCATAGCCATTGTCGTAGTTTTTAAGTGGACTTGTGGTGATATCGTAGGTAAACATTAGCCGGATGTTCTTATACACAAACCCGATCATCGGGATGATCGCATCCCCAAACCTATCGTACAAACCCAGGATCACCTGCTGGTCTCCCTCGTCCTGAAGGTCATATTGCATGTTGATCCCCAGCACCGTCTCCTGCGCACCCGCCATGTTAGTATAATAACCCATGGGGTTCAGGATCACCTGGTCGTTGTATTTAACGCTGGCATTGGCAAAACCGATATACCGGCGTGCAATCTTGTCATTATAGCCCACGGGCTGCGTATTGAAGAACGACTCCCGCGGCGTGTTGATATGCTGCACCGAAAAACCGGCATTGAGATAGATCTTGTTGGTAGGGAAATAAGCATAGTTCATACCGACCTGGATGTCAAAGAAATTATCGGATGGTTTATCGATCACCACGCTCGTCGGCAGGGTATTGTCGAAGAACTTGCCATCGAACTGATCCGGGAATTTCAGCGTAGACGTGTTGATATGCTTGTTCACCCAGCCGGTATTGAAACCCACGGTGATCAGACTCGCATACCCCACCATCTGGTGATACGCCGCTGACCCGTACACCTCGGTCGAGGTGAGGGCGCTCGCCCCGGCATCATCCCGCTCGATCACACCGCCCAACCCCATCCAGCCAGTTTCGATCCGGTCGCGGAAAACCTGCGCATCACCCCAGATGCTCTCCGTGCGATAAGGCTGGGCCATGATCGCCGACCACTGATTGCGATAATTTGCCCCCAGCCGGTAATCGGCGTCGGGAATAAACCCGGTATTAGCGGGATTGGTCAACAAAGGGGAATTGAACCACTGGGAAAAATGCAGGTCCTGCCCCTCCACAACCAAGGTCCCCAGCAACATACAGCCACCCACCACCAGTATTTTTTTCAATCCCCTCATTTGTTTGAGTAACGCTAATTTAACAATTTTGGTTGTCTTCCGTGCCGAAAACGCCACCGCGTCTTCACCTGATCAAAGTTATGTCCCCTTTCCTGCTGACCTTCGCCCCATTGGTGAACTCTGCTTCCAGGGTATATCCATAGACATCCATGGGTTGCGGGGACCCCTGATATGTGCCGTCCCAGCCCACATTGGGATCGTCCGACTCGAAGACCAGTTTCCCCCAACGGTTATAAATGCGAAAGTCCATATGCAGTATGCCGAAACCCATCACCTTGATCACAGAATTTTGCCCAAAACGCCCCGGTGTAAAGGCATTCGGCACATCCAGCAATGGCTCGATCAACGCCGCCACCGGCTGACAAACGGTATCCGTACAGCCGTAATGGTTGGTCGTCACCAGGCATACCAGGAAACTATCCGTTTGATTGTACAGATGCATCACCGTATCCATGCTTGCAGTCGTCGTGGTATCCCCATCCCCGAACGACCACTGATAGCTCACGCCGCCCACAGAGCCATTCTGAAAAACGATCGGCTTGTTGGAGATCGGCGGGTCAGGCGCATAGGTAAAACCAGCCGTGGGCCGGACGCTCACCGTGATGGTAAAGCTGGTATCGCTCGCCTTGTTACATGTGCTGGGATCCATCTCGCTCAGCTTCACGGTATAGGTCCCCGGATTCTGATAGAGATGCACCGGGTTCACCGCACTCGATGTATCGCCGGCACCGCTGGTGGGATCGCCAAAATCCCACGCAAATGTCACCCCGCCCAGCGAAGTGTTGTTGAAGATCGCGTTATATGGCGCGCAGCCATGCGCCGGCGTTATGAACTGCGCCCTGGCTACCGGCGACACCCGCAGGCTCTGAACGGAGCTATCGGGATAATTACAGTAAGACGTATCATCCAGGATCAGGCTGATATTGTACGTTCCCGGTCCGGGAAAGCTATGGCTCAGCGAACCCATCCCATCCGGCACCTGCGCGCTGTTATCGCCAAAATCCCAGATGAACGAATTAGGCCCAAAAGGTTTTCCCGCAGGCGGAACGGAAGTATTGGTGAAGTCATAATCCAAACTCGTACACGGGGCACCGGGATCCTTCATAAGCGTGAAATTCACCGTCGCCCTGTCCGTCCGGGCTATCACATGCCGGTAAGACGTATCGGCAATATTACAGGTGCTGGAATCGATCGCCACCATCATCACCAGATATGTACCCGGGTTGGGATAAGTGTGATATACCGTAGGACTCGTCGTAGCCGTATCCGGCGTCCCATCCCCGAAATTGAATATATACGATTTGGCGTTCCGGATCGTGTCCTGCAACTGCGTGTCCATCGGGATACACCCGGAGGTGTCCCCCAGCCTGCCATTCACCGAAGCCCGCAACCCGGCGGCGACCCCGGCAAAATTGAACGCGATCTTCACCGCGGCCTCATTACAACCCTCGTTCCCCGCACCATTCACCGGCGCCCATACTCCCGGCGTGGTAGGATATCTTCCCGTGGCAGCGGGTCCGCTGCAATTGGCGCAAATGCCCTGGTAGATCACACCGTTTTGATCATACCGGCTGGTACCACCGTCCACATGCTCGCTGATGCTGTGCGAATTGTCGTTCTCCCCGAAAAACGTTCCATATAACAACGCCGAGGCATCCCGCTTCAGCACGATAAAATAGAAATCGCGGTTATCGCTTATCCGCTTGATGGCGTTGGCAGTCACAGGCATCCCGTCCGTTCCCAACAACCCATACGGATCGGACTCCCCACCGATGATCCACCCACCCCAGCCCGAGACATACACGTTCTCACAACGGTCCACCAGGAAAGCAACCGGCGAGATATTCGGGTTCCCATGATTGAGGCTCGACCCGGAACCAAACGTAGTGGAGTAAACGAAGGCGCTGAGATCCGGCTGCAACTTCGAGACGAACTGCCGCGCCCCGCCGATAGAATAGGCCACATTGATCACCGGCCACTGGCCATAGGTTGTCCCCATCACATAAGGATAGCCAAACCTGTCGAACTGCAAGCCATAGATCGCATCGCTGTAATTGGTACCCAGATACGTGCTCCGCACCAGCGTGCTTCCATCCGCCGAGATCTCCGCGACATAGCCGTCGCAGGTGCCGCCGGCATAACCGGCCTGGATGACATTCGATTTATTGCCTGGGAAATTGGTGGAAGAAGTGGCTCCGGCTACATAGATATACCCCGTGAGCGGATCGGCCTTGAGCACAAAACCCGCATCCGCACCCGTGCCGCCCAGATAGCTGGACCAGATCAGGTTGCCGCAATTGGGATCGATCTTCAGCACCACCGCATCCTGGCTACCTCCCCCGAACTGCGGCTGAAAGACATTTCCTACGATCGGGAAATCCAGGCTCTGCGAAGCTGCCGCCACCAGGATATTGTTCTGCGCGTCCAGCACCACCTCACTCCGCGAATCATCGCCATAGTTGCGGATCAGGCTGTCCGTATGTTCACTGTGATTCCTGTTTTGATCCTCCATGTTGACACAATCGTTTCCGCTTCCGCCGATCCGCATACAACCGATGAGCGCAGTCCCGGCCGAGTTGATCTTGGCGACAAACATATCCGCCGCCCCACCCGGCCCCGCCGTGGTCTTGAAAGGAAAATCCACCGAATAGGTCCTGCCCAGGACGATCAGGTTCCCCTGCGCATCACAGATCAAACTATGCGGCGTCTCGGAATCACTGCCGCCCAGATAGGTGGCGTAGACCTTCGTCGTACCGGTATTGTTGAACTTGATCAACCCCACATCGAACGACCCGCCGCCATACACCGGCTC
>DASYZH010000205.1:0-4764 GCA_035946435.1 Puia sp.
GCAAAAAGGCGTCTACGTCGTCGGCGTTACTCCGCAAACGGATACGAACATCCAAAAGACCGCCGATCGTCATCACACTTCCTTTTCGATGTTGCACGACAAGGATTATACGATCATGAAAGCCTACGGCGTCGACTACAAGATCAGCGAAGAACAGATGGCGGCGTTCCATAAATACCATGTCGATCTCGCCCAATTCAACGGGAACAGCGACTACGTCCTCCCCGTTCCGGCGACCTATATCATCGGCAAGACCGGCAAGATCGTGTATGTGCAGTTCGATAAAGACTATACGCACAGAGCGTCCGTTGCGGATATCCTTGCGGAAGTGCAAAGAACGGCGGGAACAATGTGATACAATTGTTATTCCTCTGCGATATCTATGCGTGGGGCGGCTTGTAGCTTTGTAGTTCTAAATCATCAATATGAACAAGACCTTTTCGCGTTTATCCGTGGGCGTTGGATTGCTATTTGCCCTCGCCTCTTGCAAAAAAGACAACCATAGCAACAACAACAGTGGTAAAGATCCCGCTGCATCACCGGCAGCTTTCATCGATCGCTTCAGCAGCACCGCGGGTCATCTCCAGGTAAGGACTTCCGCCAACGGGCTTCCGGCAGCCAATGCCGCCGTGAACTTCGACCAGGGGCCGTTTATCACCACCGGCTTCACGCCCGACGGCAAAGTCGTGCAATACTATAACTTCGACATACAGCCGACGGTGCCCGCACCGATCTATGCCTTCTACCAGGACGACTCGACCCCCGTGCGGGGGCAGAACAATATCGTCGACGTCATCCCGGGCGATCCCGGCTACAACGATTTCTGGCAGGTCTTCAAGGTAACGGTGCCGGCAGGGTATGTTGCCAACTCGGTTACCAGCTACCAGGAGATCATGGCCAAAGGCTATCCGGTCCAGGCGACCAATACGCTGGTCAACTGTCCCATCGTCCCCAATGGCTCCACGGCTTCCCTACGATATGAGCAAAGCAGCGCCCCCGGGCTTACCCTCGGCTGGTATAAGGACTCGGTGGTCTACTACTTCAACTTCTTCGAGAAGACGCTGACTGTGACGGCGGGCGGCCAGGTCCCGGTAGCACCCATCGACGTGTGTTTCAACATCAACCCCAACCAGCCCAACGGCGGACCGGCTTCGGGTTTCAAAACGGTACCGGGAACCGTGCAGACACACAATGTCATCAGCGCCATTCCTTCCGATCCCGGCTATTCTCCGCTGTGGGCCGTCGCCGTTTACGACAACAGCGCATTCGGCAATGTCAAGGACTGGAATTCAGCGATGGCGGCACCGGTGCTGGTCCCCGACGCCGGCAATGTGAATTGTCCCGTGGTCAATATACAGTAGACACGCCGCTCAGCGGCGTTCCGGGAAAGGGCAGCAAGGGTGCATTCAGACCGGCGAAAAAAAATAACTCCATGGCTCCGACCGAAAAGGCGTTTCCTCCGTTACTATTGGAGTAACTTTACAGGAAGCCCAAACAACTGCTATGGTCCGGCCGGGAAAGAATTTATGGTCGGTGGTTCTAGCCACCCTTGCTGCGCTGCCCTCGGCAGGACAGTCGCAATCCTGCCCGATCAACATCAATTTCTCCGCCACCAACCTCACCCACTGGGAGGCCTATACCGGTAACAACAAAGCGGGCAATGGCCCGGGTGCGATCATAGTCGTCTACGATTCCAGCCAAAACGCCCCCAATGGGACCATCGGCGCATCGGCCCTCCCCGAATTCGATCTGCCGGGGGTAAACGGTATCCAGGTCATCACCAGCCAGGGAACGGATCCCTTTGGGAGCTTTCCAACCATCCCCACCATCAATGGCTATACATACAAGTATTCCGTCTTGCTGGGTTCGACATCCGTCGCCGTCCGCCAGGCGGGCGATCCAGGCAATGGCCCGCTGGGTGGCTATGTTCGGGGGATAAGCTATCTCATCAACGTACCGAATGGTCCCCCCACCCTCCCTTATACCATGACCTATGCCTATGCCATGGTGCTGGAGAACGGCACCCACGCCTCGGAGGATCAGCCCATGGCACGGGCGATCGTGACCACATCCTCCGGAGTGATCACCTGTGCTTCGCCGGCCTATTTCCTGCCAACGTATGAGGGCGAGCTGGACTCTGCTACGGCGCGGGCTAACGGCTTCACCCCGAGCCCGGTCCCCACTCCCAATGTCTCGCTGAATGCACAGAATGTGGGTCAGCATCTGCAGGACGTCTGGACAAAAGGCTGGACAGAGGTCACCTTCGACCTGAGCGCTTACCGCGGGCAACAGGTATCGCTGACCTTCGAAGCCGATAACTGCGTGCCGGGCGGCCATTTCGCCTATGCTTATTTTGCGCTCAGGGACAACTGCGGGGGACTCCAGATCAGCGGCGATACCCTGGCCTGTATCAACAGCATAGAGACCTACTCCGTTCCCGCGCTGGATAGCGGTTCGATCAGCTGGTCGGTTCCCGCCGGCTGGACCATGACCCCGGGCGGCAGCCAAAATTCCATCGTCGTCAGGGTCGGCGCTCAACCCGGCCCGGTGGCCGTCAGCGAACAGAATAGCTGTACGACGCTCAACGGCAGCCTATTCGTCGACCTTTATCCCGGCGCCCTTCCCCAGGCAAGCATCGATCCCCGCGATACCACCGTGTGCTATGGCGCCACGGTGCCACTACAGGCGCTTATAACCACCGGCACGGAGTACACCTGGACAAGCCCCGGATCGTTTGTCGGGGGAGACCGCAGGACCGGTGGGGCTGGTGGCCCGATCTCCTCTTTGCCGTTCACCGCGAAGATTCTTGCCACCCCTGACCAAACTACGAATTATATCCTCAATATCCAGAATGCAGGCTGTCCTATTCCCATCTCCGACACCATTGCGGTGACCGTTGTCCCGCCGATCAAGGTAAATGCCGGCAACGACACCCTGGTGGTCGTCGATCAGCCGCTTCAATTTCAAGCAACCAGCACTGACCCCTACAAAGATGACTTCCAATGGACGCCTTCCACCGATCTCAGCAGTCCCGACGTTGCGGACCCCGTCGCTCAATACGCAGCCGGGATCACCAATATCACCTATGAGATCACGGCAACCGATAGTTTCGGTTGCTACGGCACCGGTACCGTCAAGGTCACCATAGCCGATGCGCTGGCGGATATCTATGTACCCAATGCCTTCACGCCGGGTTCGGGCAGCAACAATGTGTTCCGGCCCGTGTGCTTCGGCATGGCGACACTCGACTATTTCCGTGTGTACAGCCGCTGGGGTCAGCTGATCTTTGGCACCACCCAAATGGGCCAGGGATGGGATGGCCGCATCCAGGGGAGATTGCAGGATAGCGGCACGTATATGTGGGAAGCGAAAGGTACCGATTACACCGGCCGCGTCATCAGCAAAAGAGGCACCGTAGTGCTGATCCGGTAAACCTCCGGTCACTAATGCATCTTCATATTGTCCAGCTTAAAATAGGGGCTATAGGAAGCCAGGCGTGTCAAAAGCCCATGACCATCCTTGACGATCTTAGCCGTCTCGGTCTCGCCGGCAGCCATAACGACAAAACCCACGGGGCCTTTTCCCTTGCCCATCACCGCATCACCCGAATTGATCCACCAGGGTCCCCTCGGCGAATCGTTGTCGATACCCATCTCGGCACCCGTGATATAGGATGCATAAAACATATAATGTGGCATGCTCATCGTCATCACCGACTCATCGCCGGGCTTACCGGTATAGACCCGCATGATGGGCGCCAGCATATAGGAAAGCCCTGCCCTCCCCGGTGCCTTATAGACGCCCCGATGATAGCGGCTGATCACCGTGTCCCTGATCTGCAAACCCGTGAGCTTTCCCGAAGCCCGCATCGCAGCCACATCCCGATATACGGGAAAGATCGTCCTGGCGCCTTCGGGATCATATCCCATCGGCGCATATACGTCTTTTCGGAACTCGCCCCATTCCCAATCCGTACGGTCGATAAAACACACGAATCCATTCGTGCCCCGCTGCGCCGCGTAATAGCCCTTAGCCGGGTCCAGGAGATAAACGGTGGCGCCGGAACGAAGATGCGGCGGTAACGCGCTTAACGCCAATTCCGTCTCCAGGTCGGCCGGCATCTTGTCCAATTTAGAGCCCGCAGCCTGCTGCGCCTGGCTCATAGCGGAAAGGAAGAACAGCAGGGTCCACAGCAGGCCCCGGCATTTATTCATAAGTCGCTGATGCATAAAAGAAGTTTATACCGCAAAATACGAAGCAGGCGATGCGCACCAAGGGGGCAATTGCGGCAATTACAAGGGCTATTGAGCCAAAAACGCCTATCGGAAGAGCCCAAACACCTATCGCAGGACCCAGTCCTTCGTCGCCGAAACCAGCAGGGCCATTACATCTTTCTTGCCGGCCTTGAACGCGTGGTTCACGCCTTCCAATTGCACAAGCCTCGCCTTAAAGAGCGATGAGCACACGGAATAGATGAGTTCCCAGGTGGCCAGCTCATCTTTCGTGCCCTGCAAAAACAGCATCGGCACCCTGATCATTTTCAGATGCCCGGCCCGCTCGATGCCAGGCTTGCCGGCCGGATGCAAGGGGAACCCGTAAAAGACGATCCCTTTTATCTCCGGACGAGGATGCCCGGCGAGGTATTGCGAGGTCATCCGTCCGCCAAAGGATTTGCCCGCTGCAAACAGCGGCAGCGAAGGATAGTCGGCACAGGCACGGTTCAGCGCCGCGGCGATGGTAGCATGCGCAACGGCGGGCGTATCC
>DASYZH010000206.1:0-9068 GCA_035946435.1 Puia sp.
TGTACGGCTACCCGCTGGTCTACCTGGACAACGCGGCTACCACGCAAAAACCGGAAGCGGTCCTGCGCGCCATGGACGACTATTATCATACGATCAATAGCAATGTCCACCGCGGCGTCCACCACCTCAGCCAGCAGGCTACCGAAGCCTACGAAGGCGCCCGCCAAAAGATCGCCGACTTCATCAACGCGCGTCATAACCACGAGATCATCTATACCCGCGGCACCACGGAGTCGATCAACCTCGTCGCGTCCTGTTTCGGCAGGAAATTCCTGAAACCCGGCGACAGCATCCTCATCTCCGCCGTCGAACACCATTCCAATATCGTCCCCTGGCAGATGATTGGCGAAGAAAAAGGCGCAAGCCTCAAAGTGATCCCCGTGGACGATAACGGCGAGCTGATCCTCGACAACCTGGAACAGCTGCTCGATGATGTAAAGATCGTAGCATTCAACTACGTCTCCAATTCCCTCGGCGGCGTTAACCCCGTACAGGAGATCATCTCCGCTGCACATCGCCGCGGCATTCCCGTCCTGCTCGACGCCGCACAGGCCGTACAACACATGGAAGTCGACGTCCAAAGCCTCGATGTGGATTTCCTTGCCTTCTCCAGCCACAAACTCTACGGACCCACCGGTATCGGCATCCTCTATGGCAAAGAAGAATGGCTCGATCAGCTGCCTCCTTACCAGGGCGGCGGCGAGATGATCAAAACAGTGACATTCGAAAAAACCACCTACAACGATCTTCCCTATAAATTCGAAGCAGGCACACCCGATATGGCCGGAGCCATCGGCCTGGCCGCCGCCATCGACTACGTGCTTGGTCTCGGCATCCGCAATATTCAGCAGGCGGAGCACAGCCTGATGAGCTATGCCCTCGAGACCCTCACGGAGATAGATGGATTCCGGCTCATCGGTAAGGCGACTGCCGAACGCCGCGCAGGTGTCATCTCCTTCCTCGTCGGCGATATCCACCCCTTCGACCTAGGCGAGATCCTCGACAAGCAGGGCATCGCCGTCCGCACCGGCCACCATTGCGCACAACCCGTAATGGATCGCTATTGCATCCCCGGCACCGTCCGCGCCTCCCTGGCCATCTATAACAACAGCCAGGATATCGACCGCCTCGCCGCAGGTATCCGCAAAGCCGCAGCCCTCCTATCATGACGATTCAGGAATCACAGGACGAGATCATAGCCGACTTCGAACTCTTCGGCGACTGGATGGACAAATACGAATACATCATCCAGCTCGGAAAAGAGTTGCCGATGATCGAAACGCAATACAAGACCGACGACAATCTCATCAAAGGATGCCAGTCCCGTGTGTGGCTACACACCGAATTTCGCGACGGGAAACTCCAATTCACGGCCGACAGCGATGCCGTCATCACTAAAGGACTCATCAGCCTCGTGATAAAAGTCCTCAACAGCCAAACACCCAAAGCCATCATCGAATCGGATCTCTATTTCATCGACGCCATCGGCCTCAGCAGCCACCTCTCGCCGACCCGCTCCAATGGCCTCCTGTCGATGGTCAAGCAGATCAAGATGTACGCCCTCGCTTACCAAAAAAAATCCGTCGAATCATGAGCACCGAACCTACACTCCGCGATAACATCGAAGCCACACTCCGCACCGTCTTCGACCCCGAGATCCCCGTCAATATCTTCGACCTCGGTCTCGTCTATGACATCAGGATCGGCGACAAAGGCAATATCAAGATCACCATGACACTCACCGCGCCGGCATGCCCAGTAGCAGGCGACATCGTCCGCGACGTACAGGAAAAGATCGAAGCACTTCCCGAAGTGCTCGACTGCCACGTACAACTCACCTTCGACCCACCATGGAACAAAGAGATGATGTCCGAAGAAGCGAAGCTCGAACTCGGCTTCCTCTAAGCCCATCTTGGAAATAATTGTCAATCTTACACTTCCGACAACGTTTGCGTAGATTTCGCGTCTAAAGCAGGATGCAGCAGGATAGTTCCCCCTGCCATCCGGGTCAAAAATTCCAATGACGTAAAATTCTGATCATGTACAAATACCTTCTCCTTCTCCTTGTCTTCGCCGGAATCCGGCACCGCCCCACCTTATATATCATCGGCGACTCGACCTCGCGCCCCTCCCGCAACACGACAGCCTTTACTATCCCACCGAAAGCGCCACCGACGCCTATACCAATCCCCGCTACCGCGGCGACCACCCGGAAGTGCTGGCCACCTACGGATTCCTGCCGGCAACAAAAGGTCTCGACACCATCCGGATGGCCACAACCTTTCGCTGGGTACAAAGAAATTGGGACTGGCCTTCTACCTGGGGCTGGGACTATCCGCTCATGGCCATGTCAGCAACCCGTTTGGGTCTTCCCGGCGACGCAGTCGACGCTTTGCTGATGCCGGAAAAGAAAAATACTTACCTTTCTAACGGACATAATTTCCAGGACGATCGCCTGCGGCTCTATCTGCCCGGTAATGGTGGACTGCTTTCCGCGATCGCACTGATGTGCGCCGGCTACGATGGCGGCCCCGGCCCCGATCCCGGCTTCCCGCAGAATGGAAAATGGAAAGTGCGTTGGGAAGGATTAAATGAATTACCATAGCTATGAAGTATATCTTATCGTTACTCATCATCGCAATCGCCTTAACCGCAAATGCCCAAAAGATCCAGGCGCCCCAGCAACAGGACATCCTGCAAGCCCTGCGTCTGGCGAACCATTATTTCATGACCAAATGGCCCGACGCCGGCAAGGAAATTGTGACCAACATCGCCCGCCCCAGCAACATCTGGACCCGCGCGGTGTACTACGAAGGGCTTATGGAACTCTACTCCATCGATCCGCAAAAGGAGTATTATGACTATGCCGTCAGCTGGGGCGAAAAACATCACTGGATGCCCCGCAATGGTGTCACGGACCGCAATGCCGACGACCAGTGCGCCGGTCAAACCTGGATCGATCTCTTCGGTATCGACGCCCGGCCGGAACGGATCGCTAATGTCAAGACCTGTATCGACAACATGGTCCATAGCGACAAGGCCGACGACTGGCATTGGATCGACGCCATCCAGATGGCCATGCCGGTATTCACCCGGCTGGGCGTCCTGTATCACGACACCAGCTACTTCCGGAAGATGTACGACCTCTATCATTTTACCAAGACCGTCCACGGCGGCCATGGCCTCTATAGCCCCGAACAACATCTCTGGTGGCGCGACAAGGATTTCGTTCCACCCTATAAGGAACCCAATGGGCAGGATTGCTTCTGGAGCCGCGGCAACGGCTGGGTACTTGCTGCGTTGGCGAGAACATTAAACATTCTCCCGCTCAACGATCCTCACCGTGCGGAATATCTCCAGGATTATCTGGATATGATCCACGCCATCATCCCGCTGCAACGCGCCGACGGCTATTGGAATGTAAGCCTGCATGACTCGACACACTTCGGCGGCCCCGAGCTCACGGGCACCGCGCTGTTCACCTACGGTATCGCCTGGGGAATCCGGGAGGGCTATCTCGACAAAAAGACCTATATGCCCGTCATCGCCAGGTCGTGGGAGGGCATGGTGAAGATGTCGCTGCACCCCGATGGAATGCTGGGCTATGTCCAGGGCACCGGCAAAGAACCCAAGGATGGTCAGCCCCTGAGCTACGATAAGATCCCCGATTTCGAGGACTACGGCCTCGGCTGTTTCCTCCTGGCCGGCAGCGAGATCTACCAGGTCGCCACGCCGCCCGCCGCCAATCTCGACGAATCAAAAGTTCCGCCTTACCAGGAAACGCCGCTACCACTCACCACGGTAAAAAATTGGGTGGACATCCAACGCCCGGCTATATACGCACTTTTCGAAAAGAACGTCTACGGCCGGATGCCCGAGACCTCCATTCCTATCGCCTACACCACCGAATCCATAGACACCACCGGCACCGCCATCAAAAAGCTCATCACTATCCATTTCTCGCCCACCGACACCGCTGCACGCCTCCACCTCATGCTCTACCTGCCGAGACAAAAACGAAAGGCTCCGGTATTCGTAGGCTATAGTTTCACACCCAATGCCGTCACCGATACCTCCAGCCAGTGGCCGATAAAAGACATCCTCGCCCGAGGCTATGGTGTAGCCGTCGCCTGGTATTGGGACATCGAACCCGATCGCGCGGACGGCTGGCAAACGGGCATCCGCACCCGCCTTGCCGACGCACTGAAGATCCAACCTTACGAATGGAGCGCAATGGGTGCCTGGGCCTGGGGCCTGGAACGCATCGTCGACTATCTCCTTACCGATCCGCTGGTTGATTCGAAACGCCTCATCGTTATCGGCCATTCCCGCCTGGGCAAAGCCGCCCTTTGGGCCGGCGTCAGCGACAAACGCTTTGCGTTGGTGGTCTCGAACGAATCAGGCGAAGGCGGTGCCGCACTCGGCAAACGCGACTACGGCGAGACCATCGCGATCATCAACGACCATTTCCCCTGGTGGTTCAGCCCGAACTATAAACAATTCGGCGCTAACCCGGCAGCGATGCCCACCGACCAGTTTATGCTCCTCTCGCTCGTCGCGCCACGTCCGCTGTACGTCGCCAGCGCAGTCGGCGACCAGTGGTCCGATCCCAAAGGTGAATTCCTCAGCGCGACACTCGCCGCGCCCGTCTATAAGCTCTATCACGAAAAAGGTATCGGAACGGATAGCATGCCGCCGCTCGAGCATCCCGTGGGTGACTACATTCGCTATCACATTCGCAAAGGGAAACACGATCTTACGCTATACGACTGGCAGGAGTACATGAACTTTGCAGACCAACGGCTCCGCCACCCACGCTAACCTGACTCCGCCACCCACGCTAACCTGGCTCCGCCACCCGTGCTAACCTGACTCCGCCACCCGCGCTGAGCCGATTTCACCCTTGCCAGACGTATCTTCGCCCGCGCGTGGTCGATTCCCGCCCGGCAGGGCCCCAATTTCCTCGGTTTTCCGCCCAAAAAGCCGTTTCTTTGACGTTTCGGCGCGAACCCGACCAAGCGCGGCCGGTCGCCGTTTGCTTTCGTATGATGCACAAACGACTATTTGCCTGGACACTGCCACTGTTCTTCGTTGCCCACCTTTGCGGACAGACCCTGCCTGCCGACGCGCATTCCCTTCTCTGGAAGATCAGCGGAAAAGGCCTGCCGCAGGAATCGTATATCTTCATCAACACCAGCAACACCTGCGAAACCCGGATCACCCTGGACGGAAAAATCGCCACCGTCCTCTCGAAGGTGAAGTCCATTGCCTTCGAAGCCGCCGCTACGAACCGGGCTAAAGAAAAAGCCTTTCTGGCCGCCTCGCTGGCTATCAGCGGCGACTATACGGCGGGACAAATGCTCTCTCCCTTCGTCTACTTCAATCTCAAAGAAAAGGCCCGGGAGATCGGACTCAGCGAAGGGTTTCTCAACCAGCACAATATCTTTTTCGTGAAGCTCAAGCTCGAAACCGCCTGCATTTCCTGCGATCTTTCGCGCGTCGTCCGCTGGGAAGATGTCGTACGTGACACGGCCCGCAAACTGGGCCTGCCCGTTACCGAATTGCTCGGCATGGAGGAGTTTTTCGACATGTATCACCATTATCCCAAAGCCTTCTGGGACAAAAGCATCACCTACCTGCTCGATCATCCCGAAAATGTCACTGACGCCATCAACAAAAAGGCCGCCGCCTATAGGGCCGGCGACCTGGCCGCCCTCCGGTCGGCCGTCGCCCGCGACGAATACTACGGCATCCGTTACAAGTTCCCCGACCAGGAAGCCGCCCGCTGCGCCCTCCTCACCTCCCGGATCGAAAAGCAGATCAACCAGGGGCCGGTCCTCATCGTCCTCGACGTCTCCGAGATCTCGAGCGACCCCACCTCGGTCTTTACAGCCCTCACCACCGACGGCTATGCGCTGACGCAGGTGCTGCAATAGCGAAACTCCGCCGACGGCGATCAAATGAGGATTTTTTTACCTATTTTGTAGGTGCCATGAAAAAAATACTCCTCCCCCTGATCTGCTTATGCCTTGCCGTTTTCACCCAAGCCCAGTCCAAAATCTTTAAAGAGGTCGGCGAAGATATTTCGACCCAGGTAAGATCGATAACCCAGGACAACGCGCTGGTCGGTTATCTGGCATTCACCCGCCTGGAAAAAGCCGACGCCGATTCCTTCAATTACCGTCTCACCATCATGGACGAGAACCTCAACGACATCGGGACCGTGAATTTTCGGGAACGCAGCCTTGATCTGCAGGCCGTATCCTTCGAACAGGATGTGTTGTGCCTCGGCTATATAGAAAGCGCATTGGCCGGTACGGTATCCTATAGAGAGGCGAGAAAAGCGATGAAGAATGGCGCAACAAGCCAGGTGATGTTGCAGTTCATAAGCCTCACCGGCAAGATCATCAACAAATTCTCCACCGACGTCGAGCTTAGCAGCTACTATGCCCCCACGGGACATTATTTCTCTACCTCCGTTAATGCAACCAGCTATCTGAAATATGGCATGCAGATAAAAAATATTGCCGGCAAAGGATTTTGTGTATTCTATGGCGACGACTCAAAAAAAGAGCTGCTGGTGTTGGGCGCCGACGGCAAGCTTGCCCGCAGACGAAAGATCGGCTTCGATGCAGCCGGTTATCTTATCCTCACCTCGGGTCCCAGCATGTACCTCCTGGCAAAGAACAATGACGACGCACCGGAAGGAGGGTTCCGGATATTTACCTATCCCGTAGCCGATTCCTCAACCGAATACAAATTCGATCTCAAAGACAAACAAGGCAACCAGCTTAAAGTATTGGCATTCGACAACGATCCGGTCACGGGGAAAGCCTTCCTGGCCGGTTGTGTCATCAACCCGGACCGCACCAAGGACTTTGTCTCCGCCCACGACTATGCCCGGAACCCCTATCTCGGGGTGTTTACCCTCGAGCTCGGCAAGACCCAAAGAGACTCGAAGCCGGTTTATAGCTATTGGAACAACGGTAATATGCCCGGAATTTCACAAGACGGCCTATTCGCCGACAAGAGCTTCTACGTAAAATATGCCACTGCCTTCAGGGATTATAACGGGAATACCGTATTTGCGGGTACCGCGCTGGTCGAAAAAAGATTGTTGGGCGCCGCAAAATATCGATTGGCTGACGGCGTATTCGTTTTTCAGGACAACGCCGGAAAGCTAAGGCTCGACAACAACATAACCTGTGATGAAACCAACTATTTTGGACCCGGACAAATACTATCCATGATGGATAAAAAAGATTTTTACAAAGTCGTCAATTCCGATACAAAAACAAACTACATGATCATCGACGACGCGGAGAATACCTATGTCTATAATGTCAACAAACAAAAAGTGATGCGGACCATTCAACACAAAGACGGCTCGATAAAGACCAGCGTCTATCCCGCCAAAGAAGGGCATATCATGGTATCCGAATACAACCGAAAGGGAAAATACACCCGCTTCTCCATCGAAGCCCTAACGGACTAATGCCGCCGTTTACGGCGCCGTTATTCGCTGGAAACCGTGACTCGGTTGCCAACGAAGTGCTTGGTCATGTGTTGGCAAAGGCGTTTGGCCTTCCAGTGCCCGATGCTGCCTTGATCGAACTAGATGCAAGTATTGTCAGCAACCTCTCAGACCCGTCATTAGAGGAAATCCTGCGGCGGGCCGATGCACGTCCAAAATTTGCAACGGTAATGATGGAAGGTTATATGCGATTTGACCCTGAACTTACGTCGGTAGATGTTCGCAAAATCATCGATTTCGATAGTGTATTTGCTTTCGATAACTTAATTCGTAATCCCGACAGGAATGCCATTAAACCCAATATGCTAAGCCGCAGCCATGATACCTGCCTGATCGACCATGAACTGGGGTTTGAGGTCGATACAAATACGGCCGCACAGTTTTTGCGAGGAGAATGGGCAGATCGATATTACCGCTGGCATATCTTTTACGAATACCTGAGGAATAGCAGGCAGAAGAGTAAGGACGAGTACTTTCACGAGTTTGAAGAGTATCTCAAATTTTTAAATATCAATGAGTTGCATCCTTATTTGCAGCAAATTGCCAACTACGGCTACCCGACGGCGAAGCATGGCCTGGTACTAGATTATCTGGAACTTGTAAAAAAAAATTGGAGTACCTTTGTAAAAATGATAAGGGGATTGGTTGAATGAATAAATCGTTCACATACAGTATTTTAAAATATCGCCATTCGCTGCTACTGGAAGAAAGCCTCAACCTGGGGCTACTTTTCCATTTCCCGGATGAGTCAACCCTGCATTTTATTGTCGGTGACGAAGAAAGGATAAAAGCTGTTTATCCTAATTTTGACACGTCCTTTTTTCACGCGTTGACTAGGGCCTTCAAACGGAAGCTTGATTCGAAATTGGTGCCGGGTGATCGACCCGCTCCCATCTACTTAAAGGAATATATTCAAAAGATATTGTTGCCGGAAGACGCAACTGCATTAAGATTCTCGGAGCCCGCAACGGCCGTTTATCATCATGGTTCCCCCGAGAAAGCAATCGAATCTTTTCGACGATTGTTCCTGCCGGACCACCATTCGTTGAAGCCGGAAGAGCAGCGGCACAACGAGGGTTACCTCATAAAAAAATTTGCCGAATTGATCAGTCTTCGACACGTAAATATCGACCGGAAGATGAAAAAGAACCGTATAGTCGAAGAAAATAAGCTGAAGATAACATTCGATCTTTCTTGGCAGAATGGGATCGAGCATTTGGTCAAGCCTGTGAGTTTCGATCTCCTCCATGAGCAGGATATTCAGGACAAGTCTGTGCGATTCTTCGGATATCTCAATCTGCTCACCGGCTTTGCGGAAAAGAATGAATGTCATTTTGATCTGCTGGTTTCCCCCCCTCGGAATCCTGCATTGCATGGATCCTATGAGGATGCCATCGCTAGACTGCAGAGCTCAACCGCCCCATTGGAAGTTATCCCCGAACAATCGATAGAGAACTATTCGGAGAATACGGCGGCGATCTTGTTGAATAAGCCGGACGTCCGATAGGTCGATAACCGAAACACTTGCTTACGA
>DASYZH010000207.1:0-38128 GCA_035946435.1 Puia sp.
TCAGGCGGCATTCAATGGAAGGTGATCCCGGGTATCGGTCGGGACGGCGACGGCATCACTAGTTTTCCCGTGACGGCAGCGGATCAGGGGAGCCTTGCGGACGCGCCGTATGTGGCCTATGCGTTTTATACCTATGATACAGGTGCCATAAAGCTGAATGCTTACTTTTCACCGACGCTCAATTTTCGGCATGATAGCAGCGGACTGCGGTACGCGATATCCCTGGATGATGAACAGCCGCAGATCGTGTCGATCGATCAGCATGACGACAATGTGAAAACCTGGCAGGGATGGGTGGCGGCCAATGTCATCATTAGGACGACGGACCACAGGGTGGGTAAGGCTGGAAAGCATACCGTAACCTTCTGGCGGGTGAGTCCGGGGGTGGTGCTGCAAAAGATCGTGCTGGATCTCGGGGGTGAAAAGCCGAGCTATCTTGGTCCGCCGGAGACCCGGCAAAATAAATAAGATGAAACGGAGACTATTGTTTTTATCGTGCTGCCTGGCGGCATGTCTATCTGCTTTTGCACAGGTCAGGTTACCGCGTCTTGTGCGGGACAGCATGATCCTTCAACGGGACAGGCCCATTCCCATCTGGGGTTGGGCCGGCAAAGGCGAGCGGGTGAGCGTGGTGTTCAACGGCAAGACGTATCGGTCGCGGAGCGGGGAGGGGGGCAAATGGACGCTACAACTGCCGGCCATGGGGGCCGGTGGCCCTTATACCATGGTCGTCAGCGGGAAGAACAGGATCGTTTTACACGATATTCTTGTGGGCGATGTCTGGCTGTGTTCCGGTCAGTCCAATATGGTACATCAGCTCAAATTACACAGTGTGCGGTATCCGGAGGCGATTGCGGGCGCGCATTATCCCGAGATCAGGCAGTTTTGGATCCCTACGTTGACCGATCTGCAAGGGCCGCAGGGCGATCTGCCGGCGGGCCATTGGATGTCTGCCGTACCGCAGGATGTGGCGGAGTTTTCGGCCGTAGCCTATTTTTTTGCGCGCGACCTGTATGAGAAATACCATGTTCCGATAGGCATCATCAATGCGAGCGTCGGCGGGACGCCTATCGAGGCGTGGATAAGCGAAGCGGGGCTGAAGGATTTCCCCGAGCTGGTGAAGACCGTCGATAAAAATAAAGACACGGCCTATATCAACGGCATGGCCCGCCAACGATGGGCGGAGATGGCGGGCAGGCCGAAGCCGGCGGATAAGGGGTTGACGGGCCCTGAGCCCTGGTACAGTCCTGCCTATGTTCCCGGGGGGTGGCGGCCCATAGGTATCCCGGGCTACTGGGAAGACCAGGGGCTGAGGGATCTCGACGGCGTCGTTTGGTACAGGAGGGAGATCGACGTGCCGGCGTCCATGACCGGCAAGCCGGCGAAGGTCTTTTTGGGCAGGATCGTGAATGCCGATGCGCTGTACATCAATGGCAAGGAGGTGGGTAATACCACCTATGAGTATCCGCAGAGAAGGTATCCGGTTCCCGCGGACCTGCTGAAACCGGGAAAGAACCTCTTCGTGGTACGGGTAACCAATACTTTCGGGAAGGGCGGTTTTGTTCCCGATAAACCTTATTGTCTGATCGCGGGGGGCGATACGGTCGATCTGAAGGGCTCCTGGGAATATAAGGTGGGGGAGGTATTCGTTCCGCATGCGAGGTCAGGGGGGTGGAGTTTTTCCGCGCAAAATGCGCCGGCGGCGTTGTACAATGCCATGATCGCGCCGCTTGTTCCCTATGGCATCAAGGGATTTGTGTGGTATCAGGGAGAGGCCAATACCAACCGTGCTGCTGAATATGCCAGGCTGCAACCGGCGATGATCGCGGATTGGCGCAGCCATTGGAAAGAGGGAGATATCCCCTTTTTGTATGTGCAGCTCCCGGGTTTTGGCGACTATAACTATCTGCCGGCCGAAAGCGGTTGGGCGGAGCTAAGGGAGGCGCAGCTGCAAACCTTAGCCGTTCCCCATACGGGCATGGCGGTGGCGATCGATCTGGGAGAATGGAACGATATCCATCCCGACAGGAAGGAGCCGGTAGGAGACCGGCTGGCGCTGGCGGCGGAGGCCATTGCCTATGGAGATAGTGGGGTGGTCTACTCGGGGCCTGTTTATCAGTCGGCCGTGCTTTCGGGTGGGAAGGTCACGATCTCCTTTACACATGCAGGAGGAGGGTTGGTTACGAACGACGGCGAGGAGCCGCAGGAGTTCGCTATTGCGGGCGCCGACAGGAAATTTGTTTGGGCCAATGCGAAGATCGAGGGTGACAAGGTCGTCGTATGGAGCGATAGCATAAAGGAGCCAGCCTACGTTCGCTATGCGTGGGCGGATGATCCGGTGGATCCGAACCTGTACAACAAGGAAGGACTGCCGGCTTCGCCTTTTGAAACGGTGATTACCCCCCGGGACATCGATCATGACCATATGATGCAGCTGTTAGGCATTACTGCGCTTAGGCCGGGGCCTAGCGGGGACGAGCATGCGCCCAACCATGCAAATTATGATGAAGCGAAAGCGAATCCCTGTCCGCAGCTGCCGGATATACTGACGCTGAACGACGGGGAGAAGGTGACGACGCCGGATATGTGGTGGAAACAGCGGCGCCCGGAGATCGTAGCCGCGCTTGAACGGGAGGTATATGGGCGGGTGCCTGCGAATGTGCCTGGCGTGATATGGAGTGTAAAGGATTCGGAGAGCGTGTCCGTGGGCGATGTGCCTGTGGTCGCCAGGGAAATGGTGGGCCATGTGGACAATAGTGCGTATCCTGCCATCGATGTGGATATCAGGATGGTCGTTGTTCTGCCGGTGAATGTAAAGGGCCCTGTGCCGGTGCTGATGCTATTCGGCCGGGCTTCGCTGCCTGCGGCTGCTCCGGGTGCTGCGGCTGCTCCGGCGATGAATCCTTTTGTGAAGCAAATGATGGAACAAATGCTGGCGAAGGAACAGGAGCTTTTGCAGGCCGGGTGGGGCTATGTCGTGATCGATCCCAGCAGCATACAGGCCGATAATGGAGCGGGCTTGACGAAGGGGATCATCGGGTTGGTGAACAAGGGCCAGCCGCGAAAACCGGAAGATTGGGGTGCGCTTCGCGCCTGGGCCTGGGGTGCGGCGCGTGGGTTGGATTATCTGGAAACGGAAAGCCTGGTGGATGCGAATAAGGTGGGCATCGAGGGAGTGTCGAGATATGGTAAGGCGGCGCTGGTCACACTGGCTTTCGAGCCTCGATTCGCGGCGGGGTTGATCGGCTCCTCCGGCAAGGGCGGGGCTACGCTGTTAAGACGTAATTATGGTGAAGCCGTGGAGAGTCTCACGGGCGGTGAATATTATTGGATGGCGGGGAATTTTTTGCGCTATGGCGCGGCTCAGTCGACCTTCGGCAGTAAGACGGGGTGTGATCTCGATGTCGATTCGCACGAGTTGATCGCGCTTTGCGCACCCCGGCTCACTTTCATCAGCTATGGCATTCCTGAAAAAGGGGATGCACATTGGCTGGATCATGAAGGCAGCTATATGGCCACCATCGCCGCGGGTGCGGTATTCAAGCTGTTAGGCGCCGGCGACCTGGGCGTTTCCAATGATTACATGAAAGAGAAGATGCCGCCGGTAGATTCCGGTTTGCTGGCCGGCCGGCTGGCGTGGCGTCAGCATGATGGTGGGCATACGGATGCGCCTAATCTTCCCTATTTTATACAATGGGCGAATACCTTTTTTGCCGCGAGAGGGCTGAAAGATTACTATAAGGATTATTTCCCGATAGGCGTATCTGTAGGCCCCAGGGACCTGCATGGCGATGAGGCCCGGCTGATCCTGCAACAGTTCAACAGCCTGACCCCGGAAAATGCGATGAAAATGGGGCCCATACACCCGCGGGAAAATGTTTACCATTGGGCCGATGCGGATTCCATCGTCGCGTTTGCCCAGCGTAATCACCTGCGTGTCCGCGGACATAATTTATGCTGGCATAACCAGGCGCCGGGCTGGATGTTCAAAGATGCAAGCGGGAATACGGTGACGAAAGAGCAGCTGTTGCAACGGCTGAAGGATCATATCACAGCGGTCGTCGGAAGGTATAAGGGGAAGATCTATGCGTGGGATGTGGTCAATGAAGCTGTTGCAGATGACAGTGCTCATTATCTGCGGCCTTCGTTATGGTACCGGATATGCGGCGACGAATTTATTGAAAAGGCATTCGAGTATGCGCATGCGGCGGACCCGGAGGCGGTGTTGTTCTATAACGACTATAATACGGAGAACCCTGCAAAAAGGGATAAGATCTATCGCCTGCTAAAGGGGTTGCTTGCCAAGGGCGTACCGGTGGGCGGGATCGGGTTGCAGGCGCACTGGTCCATCAGCACGCCGACGCGTGAAGAGCTGGAGAGATCCATAAGGCTTTTTTCTTCGCTGGGGTTGCAGGTGCAGATCACCGAGCTGGATATTTCGGTGTATCCCGGGCATCAGGGTGGGCAAATGGTAAGGGGTGAGGCCGGCAATCCCGATTCCGGCTTTACATCGGATATGGAGCAAAAACAGCTGGAAAAATACAAAATGGTATTCGAGGTTTTCCGGAAATACAGGAAGCAGATCACCGGGGTTACCTTTTGGAATGTTTCGGACAGGCACAGCTGGCTGGACAACAGGGGCAGGAAGAACTACCCGCTTTTATTCGATAAGGACCTACAGCCTAAGAAGGCATACCGGGCCGTAGTCGATTTTTGATACGTTCACAGAAAAATATCAGCTATCTCACGCAACCGGGGCATCTTACTATCCATGGTCATTCTCGTGCTGTCCGCAACCGGGTTTGCACAGTCATCCCCGGGCGAATTGAGGATCGGCGATGCCGGTTATTTTTCAAAGAGAGGATTGAATATTTTCGTTTTTAACGATCGGTATGGCCTGTTCGGGGATGAGAAGGCCAGCGGTATCGAGATCATACACCATGGGGTGCGAACGGCGACGAACGGAGACGTCAGGCTGAGTCCTACGCCGATGCAGTGGGATTCCATTCCGCAGGTTCTGCGGAAAGAGGTGAACAAAGCTGCCAATTCGATCGAGACCTTTTTGAGCTATCCGCAGTATCATTTTAATTACAGTATAAGAGTAGAAGCAAAGGACAGCGGAGTGCTGATCTCGGTGCATCTCGATAAGCCGCTTCCGGCCACGCTGGCAGGTCATGCCGGTTTCAATCTCGAATTTCTGCCTGCGGCCTACTTCCATAAGATGTATCTAATGGATCAGGGAAGCGGTATTTTTCCGCTGTATCCGTCGGGCGAGATGCAAAGAGACAGTGATCTGCATAGGTTCGAGCCTTTGCCGCTCGCGACGGGCCGGATGATCACCCTGGCCCCGGAGGACCCGCTGCATAGGATATCGATCAGGAGCCTGAAAGAGAACATTTCCTTGTATGACGGAAGGAACCAGGCGCAAAACGGCTGGTTTGTGATCAGGAGTCTCATCCCTGCCGGCGAGTCGGGGGACGTCGTCGAGTGGTTCCTTCATGCGCATACCTTGCCCGACTGGACGAGGAAACCTATGATCGCTTATTCGCAGCTGGGGTATCATCCCGCGCAGAAGAAAACCGCGATCATTGAATTGGACAGGAACGATCGCCCGCTGGCCGGCGCTACGCTGTTGAAAATTTCGGAGAATGGAGAAGCTGAAAGGATATTCGAGGGGCCGATCACGCGTTGGGGGGATTATCTCCGGTATACTTATTTCATTTTTGATTTTTCCGCCGTGAAGCAGGACGGCTTGTACCTGATAGAATACGGTGGGCAGCGCACATCGCCTTTCCGCATTGCGCGGGATGTTTATGACAAAGCCTGGTTCCCTACGCTGGATGACTATTTTCCGGTGGCCATGGATCATGTATACGTTAAAGAGGCTTACAGGGTGTGGCATGGCGCCTCGCACCTGGATGATGCCCTGCAGGCGCCACCGGATCACATTCATTTCGATCTGTACGCGCAGGGACCCTCCACGGACGATCGTTTTCACGCTTTTGAGCATATCCCGGGATTGAATGTCGGCGGATGGTTCGATGCGGGCGATTTCGATATCCGCACACAAACACAGTATGCGGTAATCCTGAGCATGGTCGACAGTTGGGAGCGTTTCGGGCTGACGCGTGACGAGACTTCTGTAGACGAGAAGGCGAGATTGGTTCAATTGCACACTCCCGATGGCGCGCCTGACATTCTGCAACAGATCGGGCACGGCATTCTGCAATTGATGGCGCAGCAAAGATCGGTGGGGCACGCCATCAATGGCATCGTGGAGGCGCATCTTTCCCAGTATACCCATCTGGGAGACGCTTCTACAAAGACGGATAACCTTATTTATAATCCGAAGCTCGGTCCCCTAGCATCGGACGGCTTTTCCAGCGGCAAATTCGATGACCGGTGGGCGTTTACATCCAGGTCCTCGGCATTGAACTATGGGTCCGCGGCCGCTTTTGCAGCGGCGGCACGAGCATTAAGACACTATAATGATCCTTTGGCGGATCAGTGCCTGGCCACTGCGAGGAGGATCTGGAAGGAGGAGCATTCGCATGCCCCCTTTACCTTCCGGCATGGTAATACTACCGGCGGCCCTCTCGATGAAGAAGAGCTGAAGGCTGCCGTGGAGCTGCTCATCACGACAGGTGATGCCGAGTATAAGAACCGGATACATGGGTTACTTCCTGATATTGAAAAGAAATTCAGCCGGGATGCCGTTTGGGCGGTAAAGGCCTTACCCTTTATGGACAGCAGGTACCGGGATACGCTGGAATCGTATACGAGGCATTACAAAGACCAGGTGCTAAAAATTCGCGCTTCGAACCCCTTCGGCGTGCCGATCACTACAGGCGGTTGGGCGGGAGACGGGGCCGTCATCGGCTATGCCATTACCAACTATTATTTGCATGAAGCGTTTCCGGAGATTATCGACAAAGAGAGCGTTTTTAGCGGCTTGAATTATATCCTTGGCTGTCATCCGGGATCCAATATTTCATTTGCTTCAGCGGTAGGGCTTTATTCCAAGGAGATTGCGTATGGGAATAACCGGGCAGACTTTACCTTTATTGCCGGCGGCGTGGTTCCGGGGGAATTGATACTGCAACCGGATCTTCCCGAGAACAAAGAGGACTGGCCTTTCTTATGGGGTGAGAACGAGTATGTGATCGACGTAGGAGCTTCTTATATTTTCCTGGTAAATGCGGTTCATAAATTGTTGGAGGACTAAATTTTTCGATATGAAGAAGAGCTTTTTTTGGGTGTGCTTTTTTTTCGTGGGAGGGGTTCTGCATGCGCAAACGGGGCATGCCCTTTGGCTGAGCGCGGAGCGGGCGGCGCCGGTGACGGTGGTTTGCCGTGGCAATTCCCCTACGCTCGACCTTGCCCGGGAGGAATTGCAGGCGGGCTGGCGAGGCGGGCAGGGCGCCCGGGTGGAGCTCGTTATCAAAAAAGATAAAGCGTTGCGGAGTGGCGGTTTCCGGCTTGGGTCGGGTACCATCGAGGCGGGTACCCCTATCGGCATTCTTTACGGCGTATATGAGCTGCTGCGGCGTCAGCGTACGGGGGAACCCGTTGTGGCCGGGGTGTGCAATCCTTCTTATGAAGTGCGTATGCTGGACCACTGGGATAATCTCAATGGGACGGTGGAGCGCGGCTATGCGGGCAGCTCTATTTTCTGGCGGGAGAATGATCCGTTCACCGTTACGGATGCGGATAAGACGTTGTGGCGCGAGTATGCGCGCGCCAATGCATCGATCGGCATAAATGGCGCGGTACTGGATAATGTCAATGCTTCGCCGAAGATCTTGACGGCCGATTATCTGGCGCGTGCAAAGGCGATCGCGGATGTGTTGCGGCCTTACGGCATAAAAGCGTATTTAGCGGTAAACTTTGCTTCGCCGGTGCTCCTGGCCGGGTTGAAGACGGCGGACCCGCTCGACCCGGGTGTCATCGCCTGGTGGGCGGCCAAAGTGAAGGAGATCTATGCCAGTATTCCCGACCTGGGGGGCTTTTTGGTGAAAGCCAGCAGCGAAGGGCAGCCGGGTCCGCAGCAATATGGACGTAGTCATGCCGATGGTGCCAATATGCTGGCGGATGTGTTGAAACCTTTTGGTGGTATCGTCCTATGGCGGGCTTTTGTCTATTCGGCCAGTGACAAGGACCGCGCGAAACAGGCGTATACGGAATTCATGCCGTTGGATGGGAAGTTCAGGGATAACGTGATCATCCAGGTGAAGAACGGGCCGGTGGATTTCCAGCCGCGTGAACCCTTTAGTCCGTTATTCGGCGCCATGAAAAGGACGGCTTTGGCGCCCGAGTTCCAGATCACGCAGGAATATTTAGGGCATTCCGTTTACCTGGTGTTCTTGTCTACGATGTGGGAAGAATGTTTGCGGAGCGATACGTATCAGCAGGGGCCGGGCAGTACGGTGTCGCGCTCCACCGATGGAAGTATCTATCCTCAAAAATATACGGTGATGGCGGGTGTTGCCAATATCGGGACGGACAGCAACTGGTGTGGTAATTTGTTTGCGCAGGCGAACTGGTATGCATTTGGCAGGCTGGCCTGGAATGATACCCTGAGCAGCGAGCGGATAGCGGAGGAGTGGCTTAGGCTGACTTTTTCGTTGGGAGATCACCTGGAGCCCGTTAAACAAATGATGCTCGAGAGCCGGGAGGCCGCGGTGAATTTCATGATGCCGCTGGGTTTGCACCATATCATGTCCGCCAACGGCCATTATGGACCGGGGCCGTGGTGGGCGCCGTCGAAGGTCAGGCCGGATTGGACGCCCCGCTATTATCATCAGGCGAGCGTCACCGGTATAGGCTTTAACCGTACGAGGGAGGGCAGCGATGCCGTTGATCAATATCACGAGCCGTTGGCGTCGGAATTCAACGATGTGGCCATGTGCCCCGAGAAATATTTATTGTGGTTCCATCATTTGCCCTGGGATTATAAAATGAAAGACGGGCAGACCTTGTGGGACGCGCTTTGCCATCACTGGGATAGGGGTGTCCGGCAGGTGCGTGCCTTTCAGACGACGTGGGATGAGGCGCGACCATTTGTGGACAGCGCGCGTTTTACGGCGGTGCAGCTCAAATTACGGGAAGAGTGTGCCAATGCGATATTGTGGAAGGATGCCTGCCTGCTCTATTTCCAGCAATTCAGCCGGATGCCGATCCCCTATGACATTGACCGGCCGGTGCATGAGCTGAATGATATTATTGCCCACGAATTCGATCACCGGATACCTTAGCGGACCTAAGCCGACGGAGGAGGCTTCGTCCGGCAGGACAGACATTGGCTATTTGGCCAAAAGACCGATATTGCGGTACAAATCGGTTTTCCAATGACTAGTACAAAGAGGCAGGGATGGTGGCTGTTCTTATTCTTGTTTTCCGGACCCGCATGTTTCGCCCAGATCAGGGTGCCCCGGCTGGTGAGTGATGGCATGGTCCTACAGCGGGAGACGCCGCTGCGCATCTGGGGTTTTGGCTCGCCGGGAGAAAAGGTAACGGTGAAGTTCGACGGGGAGACGTCGAGCGGCAATACCGCTGATGATGGAAGATGGGTCGTGGAGCTGGCACCAAAAAAAGCCGGTGGTCCTTATACGATGGACATCGACGGCATCAATCATATCTGGCTCAAGAATATCATGGTGGGGGAGGTTTGGTTCTGTTCCGGGCAGTACAATATGCAGCTGCCGATGGGGCATGTCAAGGAGCAGTATGCGGAGCTGATCGCGCATGCGGGCGATGTGCCGGTCCGCCAGTTCTATATCGGCGAACATTATGACTACAAGGGGCCGCGGACCAATGTATCCGGCGGGCATTGGGAGACGGCTGATCCCAATTCGGTGTTGTCGTTCTCTGCATTAGGGTATCTTTTTGCCCGGCAGGTCTACGAACACTATCATTGTGCGGTGGGGCTGATCAATGCCTGTGTGGGCGATGCGCCGGCCGAGGCCTGGCTGAGCCCGGATGCGTTGCGGCAGTTTCCTGAATATGCGTCTGCCGCCACCCTTTATGCGGACAGTGTGTTCCCGGAAGGTACGGGGCCGGCCGACCGCATGGCCACAGGGGGCCTTTTCAATGGCATGATAGCCCCCGCTGATCTATATACGGTGCGGGGTTTCCTCTGGTGGCAGGGAGAGGCCAATGTGCCGAAGGCGGGCGATTATGCCGCAGTCTTCCCGTTATTGATCCAGGACTGGCGGCGGCATTGGGAGGAAAACGATCTGCCTTTTCTCTATGTACAGCTGGAGGCGCATGGACCGGTGCAGGAGCAGCCGGGTGAGAGTGCCTGGGCCGACCTGCGGGAGGCGCAGCGGATGGCGTTGACGTTGCCGGGGACGGGGATGACGGTCAGTGCAGATCTCGATTCAAACGGTAATCTGCAGTCGAAGGACTTCGAGGAGATCGCACGACGGCTGATGGTGTCGGCCGAAGGCATCGCCTATGGCAAGAAGGACATCATCTTTTCAGGACCGCTTTATGAATCGATGAAGGCGCATGGCGATCGGGTGCATATCCTTTTCACCGAGGCGGCTAACGGGCTGATCGCCAAGGGAGGTGGCGAGCTCAAGGGGTTTGCTATTGCAGGGCCGGATAACAAGTTCGTTCCGGCAAAGGCCGAAACGGATGGGAAAAAGGTGATTGTCTGGAGTGACCAGGTGCCGCATCCCCAGGCGGTGCGGTATGGCTGGGCGGACAATCCTTATGGCGTCAACTTATTCAACCGCGATATTCTTTTTAAGGACGGGCTCCCGGCCGCTCCGTTTGCAGGTCGACCCAAGGTGAAGAAGCCTACTGCTGTGACGGATCATTGACGACGCCGATGAACAGGATCATGCCTGTGCTTCTTTCGCGGATGAGATAGACGAAGGGACGATCGAACTTCAGCGCGAGGATGGCAGGCGCAACGGTGGTCACTACGCCGACATCCGTAACCGCAGCGGCCGTCGTGCCATTTTCCGACACGGAAATATACGTTTTATGGGTAACCTGGGAGATGGCCGTGGATTGGCCGGGGTACATCGCGCTGAAATTCGCGCTGTTGCCAAAGGCGATACCCATGCCCATTGCCGTAAGCTCGGGCTGCATATTATCGATTGCATAGCTATATTCCCATTTGGGCATGGATAGGGCGATCCGTGCCGAATCCAGGCTGGAGAGGGCCTGGTCCAGGTTGGTAGCGCTCAACCCGCTGATAAAGGAATTGATGGGTTGCGTCTGGCTGGCGGGCAGCACAAGGTACATGTCGAACGCTTTCCCTGTGCCATAGGGCATTTCGACCATGGTGAGGTTGCTGTCCGCATGAAGGCGCAATAGGACCGTTTGGTTCATATAGGGAACGACGACGCTGTTCCCGCCGGATGTGGAGAAGGCGCCATTTTGGGTGGCGCCGGGTTGAAAACCATTGAGCCAGGAGCCATTGAAGTAAATGGCGTTCACAAGCAGCATGACAAGGGTAGGGTTGAGTTGGTTGAGCAGTTTCGGGATCTTACCCGCAGTATTCTTGGAGACCCAGCTGTTGATCGTATTCAGTGATCCCGGATTGGTGAAGTCGAGCGATTGTAGTGCTCCATGGTAACTGTGGGTGATGCTATCCGTGAAGCCGGATGCGGGTGCCGGAAATGTTGTTGCATACCAAATGGCATTGGCGATATTCAGCTGGACCTTGCTGTCTTCTTTTGGCAGCTGCTGCAGGAGGGCGTGGCTCACGGCATTGAGCTGACCCAGGGGAATCCCTGACAGCTGGAGTGTGGCCGCCATCGAATCTGCGGTGGAGCCGGCGGCCCCGTTGTAGGTCATGTCCAGGGCCAGGTAGATGCTCAGCGGAGAAATTAGGGTGTTGGTCCCGGAAGGTTCGGTCTGCCATGTTTGTTGAAAGATCTTTACGGCAAACTCGTTGGAGGCATCGATTATGGCGGTGCTGCCGGCGGGCAGGTCGAGTGGTGTGTCGACGCCCGTGTTCTGGACAGTTTTATGGCAGGCTGTAAACGTTAAGGCAAAACAAAGGATAAGGCCTGTGGACAGACCTCCGGTTAAGGTGCGGGGGGCCATAAATAATGTTTTTTATCGTGACAACCGATCGTGGGAAACCGTTGCATCCATGAAAATGTAATCGGTTACATTTTTTACTTATCTTTCCGGTATGAAACTACTTTTAACGATTGCGTTTGTCGCAGGCATGGTTCTGCGGGCCGGGGCCCAGCAGGAAGCCTATTTGAATCCTGCTCTTCCTATCGATGTGCGGGTCCATGATCTGATTTCCCGGATGACGCCGGAGGAGAAGGTGTACCAGATGATGAACAGTACGCCGGCCATTCCCCGGCTACATATACCCGCTTATGATTGGTGGAATGAAGCGTTGCATGGTGTAGCCCGGAGCGGCATCGCCACGATCTTCCCGCAGCCTATAGGTATGGCGGCGACCTTTGACGACGGGCTTGTGCATGAAGTAGCCACCGCGATCTCGGATGAGGCCCGGGCGATGTACAATGCGGCCATGCAAAAGGATTATCATTCGCGTTTCGGGGGGCTGACGTTCTGGACGCCCAACATCAATATCTTCCGTGACCCGCGGTGGGGCAGGGGACAGGAGACGTATGGAGAGGACCCCTTTCTTACGTCGCGGATGGGGGTAGCTCTGGTCACGGGGCTACAGGGCGATGATCCGCGTTATCTAAAAGTCGCTGCGTGTGCGAAGCATTATGCGGTCCACAGCGGTCCTGAGCGGCTGCGGCATCAATTTGACGCGGAGGTGTCGCCCAAGGATCTGTGGGAGACCTATTTACCGGCCTTTCATGCGCTGGTCAATGCCAAGGTCGAGGCCGTGATGTGTGCGTACAATCGTACCGATGGAGAGGCGTGCTGTGCGAATACGTATTTATTGGAGGATGTTTTACGGAAGCAATGGGGTTTTAAGGGACATATCGTATCGGATTGCGATGCGATTGCGGATATCTACGAGGGGCATAAGCTAACGTCGAGCAAGATGGGAGCGGCCGTGCTGGCCTTGCAGCGCGGGGTGAATCTGAATTGCGGGGATACGTACCTTTCGTTGCTGGATGCCCTGCATCAGGGGCTGGTCACGCAGGCGGCCATCGACAGTTCGCTGGCGATCCTGCTAAGGACGCGGTTCCGGCTGGGAATGTTCGATCCGCCGGGTACCGATCCCTATGATAAGATCCCGGTGTCGGTGATCAATAGTCCCGGGCATCGGGCGTTGGCGCGGAAGGTCGCGGAGAAGTCGGTGGTGTTGCTGAAGAACGACGGGGCCTTGCCGTTGTCGAATGGATTAAAGAAATATTATATCACGGGTCCCAATGCTGCCGCGGTGGATGTATTGCTGGGGAACTATTATGGGGTCAACGACCGGCTGGTGACGATCCTGGAGGGGTTGGCGGGTCAGGCGCAGCCGGGCAGCCAGATGACCTACCGGCAGGGGGTGTTGCTGGACCGGCCGAATGTGAATCCTATCGATTGGGCTTCCGGCGAAGCGGCTACGGCGGATGCTACGATTGCCGTGTTGGGCATCTCGGGTCTGCTGGAGGGGGAGGAAGGGGAGTCGTTGGCGTCGCCTTCTTTTGGTGACCGGCTTGATTACAATATTCCTGCCGCGCAGATCGAGTATCTAAAGAAACTAAAGAAAGATAATCCCCATCCGGTGATCGCGGTGATCACGGGTGGCAGCCCGATGAATCTGGCGGAGGTGCAGGAACTGGCCGATGCGGTATTGCTCGTGTGGTATCCCGGGGAGGAAGGCGGTAATGCCGTGGCCGATATTTTGTTTGGAAAGGTATCCCCTTCGGGCAAGCTGCCTGTGACCTTTCCCCGCTCCTATGACCAGCTGCCGCCTTATGAGGATTATTCGATGAAGGGGAGGACCTACCGGTATATGAGCGCCGAGCCGTTGTACCCGTTTGGTTTTGGGCTCAGCTATACCAGTTTTGCCTATAGCGATATCCAGGTGTCGAAGGCCAGGATAAAAAAGAACGAAAACGTTTCCGTAGCCGTAACCCTCACCAACACAGGGAAAATGGCCTCCGATGAGGTCGCGGAGCTATATCTTACGCATGAGAACGGAGGACAAGACGTCCCTTTGTTTGCGTTGAAAGGGTTCCAGCGTGTATCTTTGGCCCCCGGCGCCTCCGTCCGGCTGAATTTTATGCTGACGCCGGAGCAGCTGGCGCTGGTGGATGCAGCGGGGAAGTCTTTTGTGCCGGCGGGGAAGATCAGGATCAGTGTGGGCGGATCGCTGCCCACGAGTCGGAGTACGGCGCTTGGTGCGCCGCAGGCGGCGACGGCGGAGGTGGAAGTGGTTAAATAAAAATAGATTATGGAACGACCTTTTTTAATGGAAGAAACGATGCGCTGGTATGGCCCTAACGATCCCGTGAGTCTTTGGGATATCCGTCAGGCCGGTTGTACGGGCGTGGTCACGGCGCTGCATCATGTCCCGGTGGGGGATGTCTGGACGATGGAAGAGATCAGGAAGAGAAAGACGGAGGTTGAGGACGCGGGTATGCGCTGGACGGTGATCGAGAGTCTGCCGGTGCATGAAGATATCAAGAAACACACGGGAGATTATCAACGGTATATCCGGAATTACCAGGAGAGTCTTCGCAATGTCGCAGCCTTCGGCCTCGAGGTCGTGACGTATAACTTCATGCCGATCCTGGACTGGATGCGGACCGATATCGCCTATGAGATGCCGGACCGGAGCCGGGCGTTGCGGTTCGAGAAGGCGGCGTTTATCGCCTTTGATCTGTTCCTGCTCAGGCGGCCGGGGGCTGCTGCCGACTATACACGGGAGGAGGTTGCCATGGCGGAGCGGCGGTTGGATACGATGACGGATGCGGAAAAAGAGACCTTGTACCGGAATACGTTGTTGGGGTTGCCGGGGAGTGAAGAGCGGTTTACGGAAGAACAGATCCTCGCCGCGTTGAAGACGTATGAGGGCATCGATGCCGCCAGGCTTAAGCAACATCTCTTCTATTTCCTTCAGCAGGTAGTGCCGGTAGCGGAAGGACTGGGGCTGAAGATGGCCATACATCCTGACGATCCGCCATTCCCGATATTGGGGTTGCCGAGAATTGTGAGTACCGAGCAGGATGCGCGGGAGCTGCTGGACTGTGCGCCCTCTCCCGCCAACGGGCTTTGTTTTTGTACCGGCAGCTATGGCGTGCGGGCCGACAATGATCTGCCGGGTATGGTCAGGCGGCTGGGGGATCAGATCCATTTTATTCATTTACGCAGCACGAAACGGGATGCGGCGGGAAACTTCTTTGAGGCCGATCATTTAGGCGGGGATGTGGATATGGTGGCGGTGATCCGGGAGCTGCTGGCCGTGCAGCAGCGGCGGAAGTTGTCGTTGCCGGTGCGACCTGACCACGGGCATCAGATGCTGGATGATCTTAAAAAGAAAACCTATCCGGGATACAGCGCGATCGGGCGGTTGCGCGGGCTTGCGGAGCTGCGTGGGATCCAATGGGGGTTGGCATTTGGTTAAATAACAGATGTTCATTTATGAATAAGAACCTTTTTGACAAGACGACCTACGAGGCCCGGCGGGCGCGATTGAAGAAACAAGTTGGGAAAGGGTTGATCCTGCTGATGGGAAACGAAGAAAGCAGCATGAACTACCGGGACAACCTGTATCCTTTTCGCCAGGACAGCAGTTTTCTGTACTTTTTTGGGCTGGACAAGCCCGGGCTGGCGGGCGTGATCGATATCGATGACGATAAAGATACTATCTATGGCCGTGATCTGACGATGGATGAGATCGTGTGGACGGGGCCGCAGCCTTCGCTGGCCGAGCAGGCGACCGGGGTGGGGATCAGCCATACGTTGCCGGTGACATCGTTGGCCGCGGATCTGAGCGCCGCGCATACTTCCGGCCGCATGATCCATTTTTTGCCGCCTTACCGGCCCGAGAATTTGTTGAAGCTAAGCGCTATGTTAGGAATGGCGCCGGGGATGGTGGCACAGCGTGCTTCGGTGCCGCTGATCAAGGCCATTGTCGCGCAGCGGAGTATCAAGACAGACGAGGAGCTCGTGCAGATCGAAGAGGCGGTGGACATTACGGCGGCGATGCATCTGGCGGCGATCACCGGTGCGAGGGATGGCATTACGGAATATCAGCTGGCCGGGGGGCTTCAGGGCATTGCCATTGCGGGCGGCGGTAACCTGGCTTTTCCGACGATCCTCACGGTCAACGGGCAGGTGTTGCACAATCATTATGGCCCCACGGTGATGCGCGAGGGCCGGATCGCCATATGTGACAGTGGCGCGGAGAATGCGATGCACTATGCCGGGGATATGACGCGAACCTTTCCGGTAGGCGCAAGGTTCACGCCGGTGCAGCGGGAGATGTATGATGTCGTGCTGGATGCGCAGGAGGCCGCGATACGGGCGTTGAAGCCCGGCGTGCTTTTCCGCGACGTGCATGCGCTTGCGGCGCAGAAATTAATGGAGGGACTGCGTGCCGCGGGTGTTGCGAAGGGTGATCCGGCGGAAGCCGTGGCGGCTGGTGCGCATACCATGGTCTTCCAATGCGGGTTGGGGCATATGATGGGATTGGATGTGCACGATATGGAGGATCTGGGCGAGGAATACGTGGGCTATACAGATACGATGAAGAAGAGCAGGGAATTCGGGTGGAAGTCTCTGAGGCTGGCGCGTGCGCTTGAACCCGGATTCGTCGTGACCATCGAACCGGGACTTTATTTCATTCCCGAATTGATGGATCAATATAAGGCGGAGAAGAAATTTCTTGATTTTTTCAACTATGAAAAGCTGGAGGCCTTCCGGAGCTTTGGGGGGATCCGGATCGAGGAGGATCTTGTGGTCACGGACACGGGCAGCCGCCTGCTCGGCAAGCCGCTGGCCAAGACGGCGGAGGCGATCGAGGCGTTGCGACGCTAGCTTTGAGGCCTGGGTTTCGCGCCGGGGAAGTGGCGGAAGCGGTAGATAAAGCTGAGGAGGAGGATGCGGCCGGGTAGATTGGTCTGGCTGGTCTCCTTGTAGTTGATGCCGATGGTCTGGGAAAAATTGCTCACGGTATTCAGGAGGCCGAAGGCGGAGAACCGGAGCTGTGCGCTTCGGTCGCGTAAAAAATCTTTATAGATGCTGGCGTTCCAGAGCGCCACCGATTTTGAGGGCAGGGTTCCCTGTGGTCCCGTGATCTGCAGATTATAGTTAGAAGCGACGGTGATCGCGCCTGGTAGTTCATACGAGGCGTCGACGGAGTAATTCTGCAGCCAGGTATTGGTATTTTGGCCGGGATTGACGGAATATTGTGTATTGGTATAATTCACCGACGCCCCGCCTTCCACGAACAGTTTTTCCACGGGATGAAAATTGAGCTTCCAGGTAGCGCCCCAGCCCAGGGAGGTGTTGACATCCTGCGCGCCATTCAGCAGGCTGATGTCGCGGCCATAATTCAAGCGGACGCCGATGCTGCTGTTCCCTTTGCGCTGGTTACCCAATGGGAAGCCGTAGGTGATGTTCGAGCTGCCGTGCCAGATACCGGATACATTTACGTATTGGATCTGCTGGATACCTCCGGACAGGATCGTCGTGGAGGGGGTGATCTCGTGTTCGGTATAATTGCCTTGCAGGGCGATCTGCAGGTTTTGGAAGTTCTTGCCGTTGAATTGGGTGTAGGTGGCATTGAGGTTATGGGTGAGCTGTTGCAGGAGTCCGGGGTTGCCGATGTGTACGAGGAAGGGGTTGGTGAGATCGGGGAGTGGCTGCAGCTGCTGGATGGTGGGGCTGGTGGTGGCGGCGGTATAAACGAGCTTGACGTTCCTGCCCTGGGAAGGTGTATAGATCAGGGAGGCGCGCGGATACCAGGCTGTCTGCCGTTGGTTCAGGCTGTTTTTTGCCGTCAGGTTATGGTCGTCGAGGTCACTGAATTGGAGGGTGAGGCCGAGTTGATAACGATATTTGCCATCGGTGGCGTTGTAACCCGCACCAACGCGTTGGATCGTATTATAATTGACGAAGTGGTTGGTGGTGAGGGAATCGGGGAGGTCATAGCGGCCGGTGACGGTGTCATAATCGAAGGCCGAGCGGTCTGAATGGCTAATGGCGCGGTTAACGTGATAGGAGAAATCCAGCAGGTGGCCGGGTTTCAACGGTTCGGTATAGGCGACGGAGGCGGCATAGGATGCGTTTGAAGATACTTGGGATTGGGTTTGATTGGTGAGGGTTTGGGACAGGAGGCTGCCGGTGCTGTCGAAATTATTTACGAGGGAGAAGATGTTCTGGGGCTGGTCCTGGTGATCGTAGGACTCCGAAAGGCTGGCGAACAGTGTGCGGCCCGGCCTGCGCCAGCGCCGCCGGAAGTTGAGGACGCTGGTGATGTTGTATTCGTTGGAATGGTTGCTGTTGTCGGTACGGCCCTGGTTGCTGAGATAGCCGGGGCCTGTCTTTTGGGTTTGGATGGCGACGGTATCCAGCGCGGAGCTACCGGACCAGGATGGGGTCAGGGTGGAGCGGAGGTTGATGAGCGAGAAGCTGTCGATGTTATACTCCAGGTAGGCGTTACCGTGGACGCTCTGGTTATGGGAAACCGAGTGGCTGAGGCGATTCTCCAGCAGGGAGGAGTCGGTGAGCGTGGTGAGCCGCTGATCGGACTGATCCAGCGTGGTGTGGCTGCCGTTAGTGCCGCCGTTCAAGGTGAAGCTCAGGGCCTTTGGGTTATTGTTGCGGAGGTTGAACTGGAGGTTGTTGAGTGTTTGCACGCCGCCGGGGCCGGGGCCGTTCTTGTTGTCGGCGCCGGTGAACTGGTTGTTCATGTTATTGCTATTGCCCGTGCCGAAGAGCCAGGTATTGCCCAGGCTGGTGGCCGTGCCGCCCGCGGAATAGCTGCTGGTCGCGGAGGAGGGGCTAGCCGGGCCGCCGGAGCCGGTGCCGGCGTAGACCTTGCCGAAATAGCCTTTTTTCCGGCTTTTCTTCAATTTGATATTCAGGGATTTTGTGCCGGTGGTTTCCCGGATGCCGGTGAGGCGGGCCTTTTCGGTTTGTGAGTCGAAGGCTTCTATCTGGTCCACGATATCGGCGGGAAGGTTTTGGGTGGCGGTGCGGGGGTCGTCGAGGAAAAACTCTTTGCCGTCGAGATAGATCTTGTCGACCTTTTGGCCCTGCATGGTAACATTACCGTTCTTGTCGATCTCGATGCCCGGCAGCTTGCGCAGGAGGTCTTCGACGGTGGCGTTGGGCCGGGTAGGGAAGGCGCCGGCGTTAAAGGCGATGGTATCGTTCTTTACGATGGCCGGGGGAATATTGGCATGGACGACGACTTCCATCAAGGCGTTGGCGGCATGATGGAGCAGGATGTGGAGTTTTCTTTCCGTGCTGTCGCCGGCAGTCAGGGTAAGGATCGTGGTGTCGGTGGCATAGCCGAGATAGGAGGTGATGAGCCGGTAGTCGCCGGGGGCGAGGTTGTGAAAAACGGAGCCCTGCTGTCTGCTGCGGATACGATGCAGCAAGGTGCCGGCGGGGGCTTTGATCAGGGAGATCGTGGCGTCGTCCAGGGGTTGTTTATTGGTGCTGTCCTGCACGATCACGCGGATGGATCTGCCTGGCAGTTGGGCGAAGCTGTTCAAAAACAGGAAGAGAGGTATGATGAAGGCTGCAATTTTCCGAAACATGGTACTTGCGATAAAGGTACGGAACAGCCCGCGTAAAAATGACAGTTATTGTGTTGGTCGGTGAATCAGGCCGGCGGCTGCGTCAGCCGCGTCGTTGTACAAGCGCCTCGTAATCGCCGGGTGTATCCAAGTCGCGGAGGACATGGTCTGTGGGCATGGGAACGCGGTGATGATGATCCGGATGCGCGCGTACGAGCGATCTGCCGCCTTCCCTTTCGGGTAATGACAAGAGGGCGTCGCGATAAAAGGAGGAAAAGATCACGGGGTTGCCGGTGTGTCCCTGGTAGCCGGGGAGGATGATGCATTGGACATCGTGGCGGTATTGCTGTTCGAACGCCTTTCTCAGCAGGACGTACTCGGGGGTGGTGATCAGGAACATATCCGCGAGACAGATCATATAACCTTTGCCGTGGGCCATACGGACGCCTGATGTGATGGAGCCGGTGAGGCCTTGCGTGTGTTCCGGGTTATGGACAAAACGTGCGGGGAGCGGATGGAGGGCTGCGGTTATAGCGGCTGCGTCGTGGCCGGTGACGACGATGAGCTCTTCGATGCCCGAGGCGAGTAGGTGGTTCGCTGTATGATAGACGATGGGCTTGTGCTGCCAGGGGAGGAGGAGCTTGTTGGCGGGAGCCATCCGCGTCGAGGAGCCGGCGGCCAGCAGGATTGCACTTAGCATTGCTAAATGTAGTATTTTTAAATCATGAAAAAGACCGTAACGACTCTTGCTTCTGCTCTCTTGCTAACCATTTTTTTTCACATCGTTCCGGTAAGTGCGCAGACTGCTCAGCCGCCTTTTTGGAATGAGATCGCCGAGTTCAAGCATCGGGATAGTATCCAGCGGCCGCCTGTGAATGCGATCGTTTTTGTGGGCAGCTCTTCGTTCCGGAAATGGACCGGTGTGCAAAATGCATTCCCGGGTTATCCCATCGTCAATCGGGGGTTTGGCGGTTCTACGCTGGACGATGTCATCCGGTATGCCGGTGATATCATCTATCCATATCATCCGAGGGAGGTGGTGATCTATTGCGGTGACAACGATCTGGCGGCGGGTAGATCGGCGAAGAAAGTATACAAACGTTTTGTTAAATTATACGATATGATCCGTAAGCGGCTGGGTACTATCGATATCGTATATGTGTCGATCAAGCCGAGTCCCAGCAGGGAGAAGCTGATGCCGGAGATGGAGGAGGCCAATGACCAGATCCGGAATTTTATGGCGCAGCGGAGTCATGCGAGCTTTGTCGATGTCTATCATTTGATGTTGAATGCGCAGGGGCATCCGATCGACAGTTTGTTCGTTGCGGATAAGCTGCATATGAATGAGAAGGGGTATAAGATCTGGCAGCAGGCGATATTGCCGTATTTGGATAAGTAATGCACAATTGTGAATAAAAACACAGGACTTCCTTCCCGGTGTGGGAAAGCTGAGCGCACCGGTATTAAGGAATTGTAATTTCTGTGTCGGCGTGAAACTTGTACCTAAGATACGTAGAAATTTGCGGATTAATTAGGCAAGCTTTGTTTAACTTTATTATGGTTTTATTGTTGTGGTGGTAAGCTAAGCTGCTAACGTATGTTTAAGGATACCATGATCCCACGGAAAAAGATACTTTTCATCATAGGATCTCCGAACCAGACGAGCCAGATGCACCAGATTGCGTCCCTGCTCCCTGACTATGATTGTTACTTCAGCCAATTGTACACCAGGCATCCGTTGATCCGTTTTGCCATTTCCAGGGGGTGGGCGGACAGGATGATCCTTGCGGGAGAGTTCAAGCGTAAAGGTGATGCTTACCTGAAGGTGCACGGCCTGCGTAATGACTATGCGCGTTCGGTGTATGGTCACGACTATGATCTTGTCGTGTTGTGCAGCGATCTGCTGGTGACCAGGGAGCTGCGGGATATGAAGACAGTTTTTGTACAGGAAGGGATGACGGACCCTATAAAGCCCTGGGGCCGGTTTACGCATTGGTTGGGGTTGCCCGGTTATTGGGCCGCCAATACGGCCTATAATGGGTGTAGTAATATCTGTGATATTTACTGTGCCGCGTCTACCGGCTACAAGGAGCAATTTGCCCAAATGGGTACGGATGCCGGGAAGATAGTTGTGACGGGGATACCTAATTACGATAATGCAGCGGCCTTGCTTCAGAATGATTTCCCGCACCGGGGGTATGTCATGGTGGCGACTTCGGATATCCGGGAGACGATGCGAAAGGAGGACCGGCCGGCCTTTATCCGGGAGTGTGTGCGGATCGCTGAGGGGCGGCAGTTGCTCTTCAAATTGCATCCCAACGAGGAAAAGGAGCGGGCTATTGCCGAGATCAGGCAATGGGCGTCATCCGCGCTGATCTATACGGAAGGGAAGACGGAGGAGATGATTGCGAATTGCGAGGAGCTCATTACGCAATATTCCACGGTAGTCTATATCGGGATTGCCCTTGGGAAAAAGGTGCATTCCTATTTCGATGTGGATCAGTTGAAGCGGCTGGCTCCGATCCAGAATGGCGGTACATCGGCAGCGGCGATCGCGCATCTTTGTCGCCGGTATATCGAATTCAAAGGACCTAAAGACGAATTTTTACGCACCACCAGGACGGCTATTACAACAATTACCGTACATGAACGAGAAAGCGCCAATTATTACCGTCATCCAAACCCGGAGGGGATCTTCCCGACTGCCTGACAAGGTATTGATGCCTGTGCAGGGTAAGCCGCTTTTCCTCCGGCAGGTCGAGCGGGTCGCGGCAGCCCGTTTAGCGGGGCGGATCATCGTCGCCACGACTTTAGACCCGCCCGACGATGTCATCGAAGAGATCTGCCGGCAGGAGGGATTGGATTGTTTCCGGGGGCATGCGACCGACGTGCTGGACCGGCATTATCAGGCCGCGTTACAATTCCCTGCGGATGCCGTGATCAAGATCCCCAGCGACTGTCCGTTGATCGATCCTGCGGTTATCGACCGGGTGATCGGTTTTTATTTCACCCATCTTTCCGATTTCGATTTTGTCAGCAATCTGCATCCGGCGACCTATCCTGACGGCAACGATGTCGAGATCATGCCTTTTGCCACCCTGGAGCGGGCCTGGCGTGAAGCACGCCGGCCGATGGAGCGGGAGCACACTACGCCGTATATCTGGGAGAACCCGGACCTGTTTCGTATCGGGAATGTGGTGATGGAGGGCGGGGTGGATCATTCGATGACGCACCGGTTTACCATCGACTATGCCGAGGACTATGCCTTTATCCGGACGGTATTTGACGAATTGTATCCGGGGAATCCCCGGTTTGGGGTCGCCGAGATCCTGGAGCTGCTGGAACGGCGGCCGGAAATTTATGCCATCAATGCGCAATATGCGGGTGTCAACTGGTACAGGCATCATTTGGATGAATTGAAAACGGTGGGGGTAGAACACACCAAACAAATATGATTATGACGAAAACTGAATTGGAGCAGCTGCAAGCGACAGCGGTAAGGGTGCGGGAGCACGTTATTAAGATGTCGGAGGGCGGGGGGTGTTTTATCGGCGCCTCGTTGAGCTGTGTAGAATTAATGGTGTATTGTTATGCGCGGGTGATCCGCCGGGACCGGGTGGATGGATCCGATCAATCGAGGCGGGATTATCTCTTTTTATCGAAGGGGCATGACGTGCCGGCGCTCTATGGGACGTTTGTGGAGATGGGGTTTTTGGCGCCCGGGCGTTTGGAGAATCATTTGTCAACGGCCGACAGCATTTACTGGCATCCGAACCGCAATATACCCGGGGTAGAGTTCCATAGTGGTTCGCTGGGCCATCTGCCGTCGGTGGCGGCCGGGGTGGCCCTGGATTGCAAGCTGCGGGGCGGGGATAACCGCATCGTGGTGATCACGGGCGATGGGGAGCTCAATGAGGGCAGCGTTTGGGAAACGGTACTTGTCGCGGGTGCGAAGGGGCTGGATAATCTCACCATCGTGGTCGACCGGAATCAGTTCCAGGCCAATATCCGGACGGAGGAATTGATCCCGCTGGAGCCGTTGGAAGATAAGTTCAAGGCGTTCGGGTGTACCGTGCAGCGGATCGATGGGCATGATTTTGCCGCGCTGGAAGGAGCGTTTGCTCAGCCGGGAGTGCAGGGCAAGGTCAACGTGATCATCGCCGATACGGTACGCGGCAGGGGGCTGCCCAGCATCGAGGCGCGTGCCGACCGCTGGTTCTGTTCTTTCACGGCGGCGGAAGTAGAGCAGCTGCTGCAGGAGCTGCATGGAAATTTAAAAGCAACTATTGAATCTGAAACACTGGTAGTAAGATGAACTACGAACAACTATTGATCGAGACGGCTTTGGCGGACGAGCGGATCATCGTAATGACGGCAGAGAACCGGGCGCTGGTCCGCAGTGCGCCGGCGGCCCTGAAGGGGCGGTTTATCGATACGGGTATTACCGAGCAGACGATGATCGGGATGGCGGCGGGTCTGGCGCTCAGGGGACGTATTCCCGTGGTGCATGCGCTGGCGCCTTTTCTCACCATGCGTGCCTATGAATTCATCCGGACGGATGTGGGCATTGCGCATTTGCCGGTGAAGCTGAGCGGCTATATTCCCGGATTCCTGTCCGACGGGAACGGGCCTACGCACCAGGCCATCGAAGACGTAGCCATTATGCGCGGGATACCGGGCATGGAGGTATATGCACCGGCCGATGAAGCGGACCTGGTAGGCATGCTTCCTGCCATTTGGGGCTCGGGGGCGCCGGCTTATGTGCGCATCAATCACAAGCCGGGAACTTACGCTCATGCGCCTTATGTTCCGGGAAAGGCGGAGATCGTGTCGAAGGGCAGGGACATTACCCTGCTGGTATATGGATTTTTATTCGAGAACGCTTTGCGGGCTCGACGGCTGCTGGAGGCTGAGGGCTTGTCGGTGGGGTTGATCAATATGCGGTCGCTGAAGCCGGTGGACGAAGCGGCTATCCTGGAGGCGGCCGGTGGATCGGAGCGGCTGGTCACGATCGAAGATCATTTTCAAACGGGCGGGTTGTATTCCATCGTCGCCGAGGTGCTGCTGAGGCACCGGATGATGGCGAACGTCACCCCGTTGTCGCTGGGCGAGCGCTGGTTCAAGCCCGGGCTGTTGGGACAGGTGCTGGAAACCGAAGGATTTACGCCCGAAAAACTGGTACAACGTGTGAAAAATGCTAATTCATTCCAAACGAACTAATACAGCTTCATATGTCTAATAAGATTGCCTTTAATGAAAATTATCCCGACATCACGGTGTCGCAACAACTGTATGAGCGGGCCAGGCCCATTATGACGCCGGTAACGCAGACGCTGGCCAAAGGCCCCGGCCAGTACATCGACGGCGTAGCCCCGAAATACCTGAAGAAAGGAAGCGGCGCCCATGTGTGGGATGTCGACGGCAACGAATTTATCGATTACAATATGGGGATCGGTCCCTTGTCGCTCGGCTATGCGTATCCGCGGGTCGACGAGGCGATCATTGCGCAGCTGAAGGACGGCATCACCTTCTCGATGATGCATGAGCTGGAGGTCACGCTGGCCGAGCTGATCCATAGGGTTATCCCGAATGCCGAGAGTATCCGCATCAGCAAAACGGGCGCGGATGTGACGAGCGCCGCGGTACGGGTGGCGAGGGCTTTTACCGGCCGGAATAAGGTGCTTTGCTGTGGCTATCACGGCTGGCACGACTGGTATATTGCCGTTACCAGCAGGAATGCCGGTATCCCCGAGGCCGTGAAGGACCTGAGTGCGACGTTCGACTATAACAACCTGGATTCTGTCCGCGATGCGCTCGACGAGGATGTCGCGTGTGTGATCCTGGAACCTTTTGTGTTCGAGGCACCCAGGAATAACTTTTTGCAGGAGCTGAAGACCTTGTGCGAGGCCAATGGGACACTCCTCATCTTCGACGAGATGTGGACGGGTTTCCGGATCGCCGTCGGCGGTGCGCAGGAATATTTCGGGGTGGTGCCGGACCTGGCTTGTTACTCGAAGGCCTTTGCAAACGGGATGCCTATCTCCCTGCTCACCGGCCGGCGGGACGTGATGCAGCTGTTCCAGGACGAGGTCTTCTTCTTCACGACGTTCGGGGGAGAGGCGTTGTCGCTGGCTGCGGCTGTTGCCACCATCAACGAAATGATCGAAAAGAATGTCCCGGCCTATCTCGCTGCGAAGGGCAAGTTGCTGAAGGATGGTTATAATGCGCTGGCCGTGGAGCTGGGCATCGATAAATATACCCGTTGCACGGGATATGACTGCCGTTCGCTGGTAAGCTTCGATGCTGCGGCTGGGAATCCGCTGGAGGTGAAGTCATTTGTACAACAAGAGTTGATAAAGAGAGGTATTCTTTGGGCCGGTTTTCACAACATGAGCTTTAGCCATAGCGACGCGGATATTGCTCATACGCTTGCCGCGTATAGGGAAGTGTTGGGACTGTTGAAGGAGGCGGTGGCCGCGGGGGATCTGACGGCGCGGTTAAAGGGTAAGCCGGTGGAAGCGGTCTTTAGAAAGATAAGCAATTTCAATATGAAGCCGGCGAAAGCAAAATAGACTATGGAGCTATTCTCATTGAAAGATAAAGTAGCGATCGTCACGGGGGCGTGTGGGTTGCTGGGAACGCAGCATTGTGAAGCGCTGGCCGCGGCCGGTGCGCATGTCGTCGTGGCCGATCTGGACGAAAGGGCCTGCGAGGTGGTTGCGGGAAGGCTGGGAGGAAGGCCATTGGCCGTGGGGATGGACGTGACGGGCACGGGTTCGCTGCAGGCGGCGCGGGAGCGCATCCTGGCGACCTATGGGCGGATCGATGTATTGGTCAACAATGCAGCGATCAACGACATGTTCGAGAACCCGGCGTTGGCGGCGCATCAGTCGATGTTCGAGCATTATCCATTAGACGTTTGGGATCGTTCGTGGAAGGTGAACGTCAGCGGGGTCTTTCTTTGTTCCCAGGTTTTAGGTGGCGTGATGGCGGAGCAGGGCTCGGGAAGTATCATCAATATTGCCTCCACTTATGGGATCGTGGCGCCTGATCAGACCATTTACCGGAACGAGGCGGGGGAACAAACCTTTTATAAATCACCGGCCTATCCTGTGACCAAATCGGCGGTGCTGGGGTTCACGAAGTTCCTGGCCGCTTATTGGGGCCACAAGGGTGTGCGTGTCAATGCGCTTTCGCCCGGCGGAGTGGAGAACCGGCAGGACGCCTTTTTTCAAAGCAATTATTCGAAGAAGACCCTGCTGGGGCGAATGGCGGCTCCGGCGGATTATAAGGGGGCTATCGTTTTTCTCGCGAGTGACGCTTCGGCTTATATGACGGGGGCGAATCTTGTGATCGATGGAGGATGGACAGCCATTTAGGCCGGTACGCCAATGTGCGCGCGACGCATGACTATGAGTGAACAACAATATAAAGCCAGAGCGCAGAAGATCAAGCTGCTGTTGACGGATGTGGACGGTGTTCTCACCGATAACGGCGTGTATTACGGCGAGAGTGGAGAAGTGTTGAAACGGTTCTCCATCCGGGATGGGATGGGGGTGGAGCGGTTGCGGAAGCTCTGCGGTATCGACACGGGCATTGTGACGGGTGAGCTTTCGCCTTCCGTGGCGCGACGGGCGGAGAAACTTCATATTACGCAGCTGCATTTGGGCATCAAGGATAAGCTGGGGCGGTTGGAGGAGATCCTTAGAGCGGGAGGATGGAATTGGGACGAGCTGGCTTTCATCGGCGACGATGTCAACGACCTGGAGGTGCTGCAACGGGTAGGGCTGGCCGCGTGTCCCGGCGACGCGATGGCGGCGGTGAGCGGGGTCGTACAGTATCGATGCGTTGCGAATGGGGGGCATGGGGCCTTCCGGGAATTCGCGGAATGGATCGTGGCATTAAGAAACTTGTAAGACGTTAACCATAAAAACTCTAGTTTATGAACACCACACTGGGTAAATCCTTCGCCGTTAGTGCGAAGCGGAGCATCGGCGCGGGGCAGCCTGTTTATATCATTGCCGAGATCGGGATCAACCACAATGGGTCGCTGGACATCGCTAAAAAGCTGATCGATGAGGCGGTCACCGCGGGTTGCGATGCCGTCAAATTCCAGAAGCGTACGCCCGAGCTTTGTACGCCCAAGGATCAATGGCACCTGGAGAGGGACACGCCTTGGGGCCGGATGACCTATATCAACTACCGGAAGATCATCGAGCTGGGGTATGACGAATATTCGGCGATCGATGCGTACTGCAAGGAAAAGGGGATCGACTGGTTCGTTTCCTGCTGGGATGAGGAATCGGTGGATTTTATGGAGCAGTTCAATCCGGGGGTATATAAGTTTGCATCGGCTTCGCTCACGGACCATGGGTTGATCGGGAAGGTCAGGAAAACGGGTAAACCTTATATTCTCTCTACGGGGATGTCCACTATCGATGAGATCAGGGCTGCCGTGGATACTTTTGGCACCGACAACCTGCTGATCGCCCACTCGACCTCCGCGTATCCTTGTCCGCCGCAGGAGCTGAATCTGCGGATGATCGACACGCTTGCCGAGCTGTATCCGGGGGTGCCGATAGGTTATTCCGGGCACGAGACGGGGCTGGCTACGACGGTAGCTGCGGTAGCCATGGGCGCTTGTTTTGTTGAAAGGCATTTTACGTTGGACCGCGCCATGTGGGGTTCCGACCATGCCGCTTCGGTGGAGCCGCAGGGCATGCAGAAGCTGGTGAGAGATATAAAAGATGTGGAGCAGGCGATGGGAGACGGGATTAAAAGAGTATACGATAGCGAGCTGGGAGCAAGGAAGCGGTTGAGAAGAGTGCAGACCTTATAAAACGTTGTATGGGGACGATCGTTTATTATACTACCGGTTTGCTGGTATTGAGCGTATTCATTTTTATCTGGCTGGAGCGGAAGTATCCGTATACCAGGGGCATGCCGGTATTCAGGGATGGGTTCTGGGTGGACCTGATCTGGTATACGTTCATCCAGAGCTATTTCCTCAAGATCTTCATCTTCGATTATCTCATCGAGCCGATGCGACGGAGCTGGCACCTGGAATCGATGCACTGGCTGGATCACTGGCCGGTCGCGTTGCAGGTATTGCTGTTCCTGGTGATCCACGACTTCTATATTTACTGGTTCCACCGGGCGCAGCATCACAGTAAGCTGTTGTGGCGAACGCATGAAGCGCATCATTCGAACAAGGAGGTGGACTGGCTGGCGGGGACGCGGTCGCATATCGTGGAGATCATTATCAACCAGACCATCGAATTTGCGCCGATCGTCCTGTTGCTGGGCCCCGATTCGCCGGTGGTGCCGATCAAGGCGCTGATCGATGCGGTGTGGGGCATGTATATCCATTCCAATATCGATGTCCGCAGCGGCAAGCTGCAATATGTGATCAATGGGCCCGAGATGCATCAGTGGCATCATGCCGATGACAAAAGTGTTTTTTATTCCAATTATTCCACCAAATTTGCGATCTGGGACTGGCTCTTCGGCACGGCTTATTTGCCCGGGCGGAAAAAGCCGCGGGTATTCGGGTTGCCGTACGCCTATCCCAAGGATTATTTTTTACAGCATTGGTTCTCGGTGAAGCGGTTTGATGAGAACAAGCTGGTGGAAAAATATCCGCTGTTCAGGGCCTATCATACGTCGAGACTTCGGTTGACGAAATGGTTTTTTGGCGGGATGGCCTGGGCGCGCAAGCTGGGACTGGCTGGTGCGGAAGCCGGACAGGCACCCAGGTCAGCCGGGGGCCGACGTTCCAACGGAAACCCCGGCGTCGAGCCGGGCAAGGCGGCGAATGGTGGCGGTTCCAGGGAGGAGGGGGTGGCGGAATCCGTTGCACAAGGCACGGAATCTGCTATATAAGTATTATAAAATACATTTATGTCTTGGTTATACCTTTTTGCGGCCTCGGTGTTCGAGATGGCATGGACGTTTTCCCTACGATTCATGTCGGTAAAGAAACTAAAAGCCCTGCACTGGCGGGGTTTTTTTAGTGTGTCGGCTAACTGGCTGATCATCTGGCCGTTCCTGGGGTATGTGGTTTTTGGTCTGGGGAATGTCTATTGTATCTCCATCGCCATGAAAACGATACCGGCGTCTACGGCCCTGGCGGTCTGGATGGGTACGGCGCTGATAGGTGTAAAGCTGGTAGAGATCCTTTTTCTCAAGATGCCGTATGACGGCTGGCAATTCCTTTTTATCACTTTTATCCTGGTGGGTATCGTCGGGTTGAAGCGGATGCCTTAGAAGGCCTCGCGTAATTGGACGGTAAAGGCGTTGGAATGTTTGGCGACGCCATAGTCGATGCGCAGGTTGAGCTTTTCCTCCTTGCTCAACGCGAAACGGAGGCCACCGCCTCCGGTATAATGAAAGCCATTGAGCTCGAAACGGCCGGGGGTCGAGGCGACTTCGCCGGTGGCCGAAAAGAGTACCATGCCGATGCGCCAGAACAGAAAACGGCGGTATTCGGCCTGGTAGGCCATTAGACATCTATCGGTGTATCTTCCCCCATAGTAGCCCCGCATCATATCCGTCCCGCCCAGTTCCTCGAGTTTCCGGAAGGGCGTATTGCCGAAGGTGAGACCGGCGAGTCCCTGTAATGCTAAAACCGATTTAGAGGACAATCTAAAGAACTTACGCAGGTCGATGGACAGGACAGTGAATTTGAAATCGCTGCCCAGGAAAGGGCGGAAATATACGTACTGGATCTCGGCGAAGCCACCCTTATCCGGGCTATAGGCGTTGTTGCGGGTATCCCAGGAGAGAATGGGGCCGATACCCGAGGTATTCCCGCCGCGGCGGCCGGTGATATTCTCCTGGTCGAATACGTCGCCGGGGGTATATTCCACGGGTCCGGTAACCTGGTATTCATAGGTCACCCCGAGATACATATTGCCATGGATGCGTTTCAGGAACTGGGGGTTGACGAAGAATTGTTTTTGCCTGAAGCCTTCTTTCGCGGTGTAGGCGGTGTGGTTGCCGAGGCCCCAGAAATCATCGGGATAATAACTATAGGAGGCCTGGAAACGGACGATATGGTCTTCGTGGGGGAAGAAGATCGTAGAGCTCAGCACGAGGATCAGCTGTGAGCGGAGGGTGTAGAGACCCAGGACATTCACGTCCGAGGTCCGGACGGTCGTATCGTGTCCCGGTCGGAAAAAACGGGCGGCGATACCGCCAAAACCCCAATTGGTCTCCAGGGATCGTACGGCAAAGGGGAAGGCGAGGAGGTTCTTGTTGTTCGTATTGCCGGGGACGGCGGTGTGGATGGTATCTCTGTTCAGGCGGGGAAGCTTGGGGAGTTTGATGGAATAGGGGACGAGGTCTTTTTTGCTGGGAATGGTATCGATAGGAATGCTTTTTTGCTGCCAGGCAAATGCGGATACGGTGGAACAGCATAAAAACAAGATAAAAATAATCCCTCTCATAGTGTTGGCGTCTTTCGGCTTAGCAAATCCGCCGCAAATATCAATTAAAAAACAAAAAAAACGGGGGCTGTAGTAAAATTTGGAAAGTTAATCCCAATCTGGGACGCTGCTCCCGGGTTGTGCCAAATTCCAGGGTATGATTTTCAATCTTTTAAGTTCTGGTATGCTGATTGTTTTCACTTAGACGTACTCAAACATGAAAACTATGACATCCGCCATCACCCCCGAAATGCAAACACTGAAGAGTAAGATAATGGAATTGCAGAGCGCCTTGTTTTTCACCGATAGCAGCTCCATTGTAAAGCTTCCGACGCATGTGATCTCCGATGTCGAGTTAGATAATGAAGGAGCGATCTGGTTCGTGATCCCCAGGCCGTCCATGCATATCGACGCTTACGATAAAGAAATGCCTGCCAAGCTGGATTTCTTCAAGAAAGGCACGGATTTTTTCGTCAAGGTACGCGGCACGGCTTTTTTGCAGACGGAGGCTACTGAGGCGTCATTGTCCGCTGAGATGCGTCAGCGCATGCAGGATGCGGAGGTGGTCGTGGTGAAGGTTCAGGTTCAGGAAAGCGAGCTCGTGGACAACAGTCCCAAGCCTTCGCAAAGCTGGTTGCAGGCCAGCAGGTCGCAACTCTCCAGCTGGTTCTTCTAGAGAAGGGCCCTACATACAGCATACTGCGCGTGTTACATATAGGAAGCTGAGTCCGCCACTTGTGGCGGATTTCAGTTTTTATACATGTCCATGAACGTTATATCTTTTGGGATCGGCGCCGTTGGCGCCGGAAAAGTAGGGGCAAAAAAAAGGTCCACTGTAGAAACAGCTGACCTCTAACGATTGCTTGCCATATGAAAACTCTTTATATCGATGGGCTTGGTTTTTGCCAGGCCCTGGATTAAATCGCTTTGATGACACAAATATACAGCGGTTTTATGGCGCATGGAAGACATCTTCATTTGAATTCTATTATGTCAAAGCTGTGAAAAAAAATACAAAATGCTTGCTGGTAGTGCGTTTCGGGCGTTTTTTAACATGAGGCCCAACGGGCGATATACCCAAAAACCAGGGTGAAAAACGGGCCGGCATCCTGTACTGTCCTGTAAATATTATTGGATATTTTTTAGCCTGTGAGACCCATGAGCGCACCTGCGCACAGGGCTGCGATGGCGGTGTTGCAAAAATTCACGGCATCGTTAGACAGCCGGCCTTTTCTTTCGAGTGTGGCGCCCAGGAAGGAGTCGGTGAGGTTACCGAGCAGGCCGGCAAGGGTGATGATGGCGGTCGACCGGATGGCGGTTTGCGCGGCGGCCGATCCGGTGAGGGCTTGTGCGGCGTGGCCTCCGGGGTCTTTGAGTGCGAGCCATGCGAAGGCGATGATCGCCGATCCGATGAGGCCGATGAGGAGACCTTCGAGGCTGATGACCCCGTCGGCCCCGCGTTCATCCGGTTTTCCCGTGAGGATATTGATGTGGTTGCGGCCATAGAGCATGCCCAGTTCGCTGGATAGGGTGTCGCCGGTGGCGGAGGCGAGGCTGGCTGCGAGCATGAGGCTGTACAAGTCACGGTGCAGCGGGTAGAGGAAGGCGAGGATGCCGAGCATCGCTGCTACGCCGCCGTTGGCGATGACCTGGCCGATTCGGTGAGACCCCTGTAGCCGTCGCCGGTATAGATGCTTTCGCCGATGAGGATGCCGGCGAGGGCTGCCGCCGGCGTGAGCTTTTTCCAGTAGGCGCTGGCTGCGGCGCAGGCTACTAAGGCCAGCAGGATGAGGAGACCGGGGGTATGCATACGCAGGATACTTAGAACAGCGTTTTTTGTGTTTCCCGGGCTTCGTCGTCGCCGAGGGGAGGAAGGTTGGCCCATTCGAAATGGGCGGTCTTTGGCTGGCCGTCGGGACGTTGTATGCGGCTGCGGATGCTGTAAACGGGGTCGGCGATCAGCTGTTCTGACGGGATCTCGTAGTTGAGGATGTGTTGGATGTCTTCGTCGGTAAGGTTGGGTTGGAGCCATTCCAGTTCCAGTTCTTTGGGCAGGAAGAGGGGCATGCGGAAGGCGTTGTCGCCGCTGTTGTGGATCTGTCGCATCAGCGGGTTGGCGGCGCGGGTGATAAGGGTGAACATGCCGCGCACTTCGCCGGTCTCGGGATCGGCGAGGGTTGGGTTATAGTGATAGAGACCGGGGATGCAGAAGAGCGGCCGGTCTTTTAGCCGGATATGATAGGGGACCTTGTTCTTCCAGCCTTTGATCTCGCGATGTTCATAGATACCGGTGACGGGGATGAGGCAGCGTTTCCTTCTTATGCGGTTCCAGAAGGAGCGTTTGTCACCGAGGATCTTTTCGCTGCGGGCGTTGACCATGGATTTGCGCATGGCTTTGATCTTTTCGGGGGTGTCCATGTATTCGGCGATGATGCCCCATTCGAAATATTTGCGATGGTATCCGCCGTTCCCGAAGGTGATCACGGGATAGCGGTTATGGCCCAGGGCCATGAAGTGCATGCCCATGTCGAGGTCGAAGCTGATCTCACCGTCGTGGGTGAGGTTGGGGAAATAATCATCGATGAGCTGCAATGCAGAATAAAAGGCGATATCGAGGCACATGGCGGTGGTTTTGCTAGTAATTTTCGATCAGGTCGAAGGGGATGGTGTCGTCTTCCCCGGCGTGGCTAAATTTAAGGAAAAGCTGGCCAAATTCTTCGTAGAGGCCTATTTCGATCTTGTCGCCTTCTTTTTGGGATCGCCATGCGGGATGGTGGCGGCGAAGGTAGTTGCGCATCTTTTCCTGGTAGGCCGGCGGTGGTTTCCATTCGATGCCTTTATGTGCGGCGTAGAAGACTTTGTAGCCGTGGGGCTGATGGGCTGCGATCTCCAGTTTTTGCAGGTGATCGGGGTCGTCGCTATCGTAGAGGAATGCGTTGCCGTCTTTCGCAAGAGCGACCATGTGTTGTCCGGCCTGTTCGCGCTGGTCCGTGTCGTAGGCGCGGAGCAGGAAGGCGGCGACGAGCCGTGGGTCGGAGCCGCGTGGAAAGGTCTGGCGTACGAACCAGCGTTTACCTTTGGAGACCTGGTCGTGAAGCAGGCCGGGTGTCAGCAGCGGAAAGGGATTGTACATTTCTCTAATGTACGAAAAAGCCGTCTCGGGTGAGACGGCCGGGGACAGGTCTTTTGAGGGTGTGTCTAAAGGGCCTTTGCGTCTAATAGGCAAGGCGTGTTGGAACAGGTTATGGTGCTTCGACGAGCTTGAACATGCCGGCCAGCGAGAGGTCGCAGAGTGTTCCGATGGTCCGGAGATCTTTGACCGGAAAATGTTCTACGCGTTTGATAAAACGGCTCAACGTTTCGGGTTTTCTTCCGAGGTCTTTGGCTACGGAGGAGACGGTTATATACTTGAAGATATCTTCCAGCCTTTTGATCTTTTGTTCTTCGACCAGCAGGCGGATGGCTTTGTAGGTCGTGGTGGTGGGTTGTTCCGGCGGCTGGGTCCCGGGGTGTTCTATTTCGATCAGCAGGCCGATGTCCGGCAGGGACAGGTCGCAGAGTCCGGCCAGCTTCATCAATTCCTGCATCAGGAAATCACCGGGGTCTTCTATCAATTCGTTGAACCGGCCTTTTTCTTTTCCCAGGTCGCCGGCGACCACGGTCTTCGGCACATATTTGAATATATGAATATATCGCTGAATGCTTTTAGCTCGCCTATTGTAAACATCGGCCTAACGAGGTCATACCCATTATGCTTCGCCATGCTCGAAATACGGCGATCGCGGTTAATTAAACCACCCGTAAAACGAGGTTTGACCCTTCTTGCCCCTTGTATTGACCTTTTGTTACCCATATTCTTACTTTAAAAGTGGCGATGACACTCCTGCGGCGCGGAAGACGGCGTGTTCGCCGAACTGTTTTTTGATCGAATCGATGGATCGATACAGCCGGATCTGTTCCTGGGTGTCTTCGTACAGGCTGATCTGGTAGTTGCCGGGGATGAGCCTGGTGAACCGGATGCCCAGGAGCCGGATGAGCAGACGGCGGTCGTAGAGCTTGTCGAAGATCTCCCGGGCTGTTTGTAAAAGAACGTGATCGGCGTTGGTAAAGTCGATGGTTTTTTGGCGGGCCACGGTATCGAAGTTCGAATAGCGGACCTTGACGGTGAGGCAGCCGGTGAGCTTATCCTGGCGGCGCAGTTCGAAGCCGATGGATTCGGTGAGGCGGGTGAGCTCTGCGTGTAAAAAGCGCAGGTTGATGGTGTCGGTCTCGAAGGTCCGTTCGGTGGAGATGGAGCGTTGTTCGCGATAGGGGACGATGGGCGAATCGTCCAGCGCGTTAGCCTTGCGCCAGAGTTCGAGGCCGGTCTTTCCCAGCATGGCCTCCAGCATTTCCATGGGGATCTCGCTCAGGGTCCGGATGGTCTCTACGCCGCGCCGGACGAGCTTATAGGCGGTTTCTTTGCCGATGCCGGGGAGCTTGGCGATGGACAGTGGGGCCAGGAAACTTTTTTCTTTACCGAAAGCGATCTCCAGCATTCCATTCGGTTTGACCTCGTTCGTAGCGACTTTGCTGATGAGCTTGTTGCTGGCCAGGGCATAGGATACGGGGAGGCCGCTTTCGCGGAGGACCTTTTGTTTGAGCTCTTTGGCGAACAGGCTGCAGCCAAAGAACTTATCCATGCCGGTGAGGTCGATGTAGAATTCGTCGATCGAGGCTTTCTCGAAGAGGGGGACGGTATCCTGCATGATGTCGGTGACGAGATGGGAGTATTTGCCATAGGACTCCATATCGCCCCGGAGGATGATGGCCTGGGGGCAGAGCCGGCGCGCGAGACGCATCGGCATGGCGCTGTGGATACCGAAGCGGCGGGCTTCATAGCTGCAGGCGGCTACCACGCCGCGATCGCCGGACCCGCCGACGAGCAGGGGTTTGCCTTTGAGGCGGGGGTTTTTGAGACATTCCACCGACACGAAGAAGGCGTCGAGATCGAAGTGGGCGATATGACGGAAGTCGGACGGCTGGGCGGTGGATGGCTGGGGCATGTTATGATGGTTGGGTGACGAGTTTTTTGATTCCTGCTTTTTCGATGCGGGTCACTTCGAGGTTGTAGACGCCGAACTCTTCGAGCACTTTGCCGGTGATGCGGTAGAAGCCTGCCTGTGGCGGATGTGCCGCGTGGATCGGCGGGAAATGGACGGTATCGATCCAGTCCATCCGGCTATCGAGAAAGGTGCCGAAGCTCATGGTCTCGCCTTTGACGGTCCGGACCGGTTTGTGGGTGATATGGTAGCCGAAGACGGTGACGGTGCGGCCTACGTGGGCGGAGAGCTCGCGGGCCGGGAGATAGCGGGTGGGGTCGTCGTCCACGAGGTCGAAGGGATTGCCTACGGGGAAGCCGAGCAGCTCGACGTCGTCGTAGTAGTTCTCCAGCGGGTACACCGGGAGGACGGGAAGCGTGAATGAGATAGGGGCTTCTTTGAAAAGGGGGTTAGGCAGGGAGAACGACGTCCGGGTCTTTTTTTGGAGGAGATCGCCTTCCCAGAGTAATTCTTTTTTTGTTCTTCCCGTGAACCTAAGCGCGTCCGTGCGGATCAGGAGATCGAGCTGTTCCGGTGTGGGGGCGGTGCGTTCGATGAGGTCGGCGATGCCCGTGTAGGGCCCTCGCTGGTTGCGTTCCTGCAGGAGGCGTTCCGCGAAGGCCTGTTCCAGTCCTTTGATATGGATCAGGCCGACATAGGCGTCGCCCACGCTAATGTCTGTCCTATCGGACGAGGCCTCCGTCGGCCTAAGGCGGATATTGGTATAGTAGTCGCTGTTGTTGACGCAGGGTCGATATACGGTGGCGCCTGCGCGCATGAGCTCATAAAAATAGAGTTCGCGGCTGTAGAATCCGCCGAAATTGTTGATCACGGCTACGGCGAATTCCATGGGAAAATGGGTCTTGAGGAAAAGGCTTTGATAGCTTTCCACGGCGTAGCTGGCCGAGTGGGCTTTGCAGAAGCTGTAGTCGGCAAAGCTCTCGATCTGGCGCCATACCTCTTCAACTACCGGTGTTGGGTATGCGTAACCAGCGCAACCGGCGAAGAATTTCTCCTTTAGCATGGGGAGGTTCCCTTTGCCCCGGTATTTCGAGCTGGTCGCGCGGCGCAGCAGGTCGGCGTCGGCCATATCGAGTCCTGCCCATTCGTGCGCGACCTGGATGACCTGTTCCTGGTAGATCATCACCCCGTAGGTGGAGCCGAGAAGCTCTTTTAGTTTAGGGTGGGCGTATTCGAACTTGTCGGGGTTATGGTGCCGGTAGATATATTGCTGCATCATGCCGCTGCGTCCCACGCCGGGCCGGATAATGGAGCTGGCCGCGACCAGGGTCTCGTAGTTGTCGCAATGCAGCTTTTTGATCAGCTGCCGCATGGCGGGGGATTCGATGTAGAAGCAGCCGATGGTATTGCCGGAGCGGAGCTGGTCACGGATGGCGGGGTCTTTTTTGAAGCGGCCGATATCATGGATGTCGACGTCGATCCGCCGGTTGCGTTTGATGAGGTCGACACATTCACGGATATGACCGAGGCCGCGCTGGCTCAGCACGTCCAGCTTGTAGAGTCCGATGGCTTCCGCGACGAACATATCCATCATGGCCGTGGGAAACCCTTTGGGCGGCATATGGAGGGTGCACCAGGAGGCGAGGGGTTCTTCGGAGATCAGGATGCCACCGGGGTGGATGCTCAGGCCGCTGGGAAAATTTTGCAACAGCTTACCGTATTGCAGGATGGCGCGGTGGATCTTATCGAGGTCCCGGCGTTTTGCAAAATTCTGGTTGCGGCCGGCGACGGTGTAATAGCCTTTTTCCGCGAGGCCGTCGATCTCTTCGGAGGGCAGACCGAACACTTTCCCTAACTCCCGAACGATGGCGTTGTATTGAAAGGTGGGGTACATGCCCAGCAGGGTCGTGTGACCGCGGCCGTGGCGTTTGAGCATATAGTCGATGATCTCGTCGCGGTCCCGGTAGGAGAAGTCGATGTCGAAATCGGGTGGGCTTGTCCGGTGGGGGTTGAGGAACCG
>DASYZH010000208.1:0-12944 GCA_035946435.1 Puia sp.
GCAAAGCGAAGCTGTGGCTGGAGGGGCGGCGAGGGCTATTCGAGCAGATGCGGGCCGAATTGGAACCTAAAAAGGGGGACTACCCCGTGGTTTGGATGCATTGTGCATCATTAGGTGAGTTTGAGCAGGGGCGGCCGGTGATCGAAGGCTTGCGGCAGATGCTGCCGGAATGCCGTATCGTGCTGAGTTTTTTTTCTCCCAGCGGCTATACGACCAAAAAAGGTTATGCGGGTGCGGATCATATCTTTTATCTACCTCTTGACAGTCCGCGCAATGCCCGCACCTTTATCGACCTGGTGCAGCCGGATCTGGTGTTGTGGGTGAAATACGATTACTGGTATTATTTTCTGGTGGAGCTGAAGAAGCGGAAGATCCCCGTGTTGCTGGTATCGGGTATCTTCCGGCCGGATCAGCCTTTTTTCCGATGGTATGGCCGGTTACATCGTTATATGCTGGAATGTTTCACGCATCTTTTTGTGCAGACGGAAGCTTCCCGCCTGCTGCTGGAGCGGCTGCGGCTAACGAGCCAGGTCACGGTAAGCGGGGATACGCGGTTCGACCGGGTGATCGGCATTGCAGAAGCCGGAGAGGCATTGCCAATGGTCGTTGCTTTCTGCGGGAACGCACCCGTGATCGTTGCGGGCAGTACCTGGGTGGAAGACGAGGAGGAGCTGGATCATTTTGCCAATTCGCATCCCGAATTGAGGTTTATCGTGGCGCCGCATGAGATCGGGGAAGACCGGATGCGGGAGATCGAGCGGCTGTTCCGGCATGCCGTGCGGTATTCGGTGTTGGAGAAGGGTGGCGGTGGTTCGCTGGCGGGAGGGCGCAGCGGTTCGGCAGGAGGGCGCAACGGTTCGGCGGGGGGGCGCAGCGGTTCGGCGGGGGGGGCCCTGGCGGGCGGAGCCTGGCCGGAGCCCAATGTCTTGATCATTGACAATATCGGCATGTTGTCGCGGCTGTACCGGTATGCGACGATTGCCTATGTCGGCGGCGGCTTCGGGGATGACGGGGTACATAATGTGCTGGAGGCGGCAGTATACGGCAAGCCCGTGGTCTTTGGACCCGTGATCGAGAAATACATCGAGGCGGTTGAGCTGGTGGAGGGAGGTGGCGGGCTGATCATCGATAGCGCGCTGGAGGCGGAAAAAGTCTTTACCCGCTTGTTAAAGAACCCGGAGGAATGTCGGGAAGCCGGCGCGGCGGCCAGCAATTATGTGTATTCGAAACGGGGGGCTACCGAAAAAATCGTTGGTTATATAGGTTCGGAAAATTTATTAGAGAGAAATAGGACAAAAGGCTAATGTCGGTCCTTCGGACAAGCCGCCACCGGCGGCTTTTGTCAAGAAAATCGTCTTTTGACCAGTTGATAAAAATGACGGGTGGCTTCTCGGTTCTCATCCCAGCCGAGTTTCACCTTGAGCTCCCTTTCCATCCAGTACTCGGCTTCGGGGAGTATCCTGAACCCATTAATGGTCTTGAGGCTGCGTTCGTACATCACCTCGTCCCCTCTAAAAAGCTGATTGATAAACACGTAGCGGTCGTTGACGCCAATTGCTTTCTTCAGATCGCGGACGGGCGTATCATTGAGCGCGGATTTGAGGTCGGCCACTTCCGATTTGAGCTTGTCGTTGAGGGAGGTGCCGCTGCTGCCGATGACATCGTTGACCTCGCGGGCCCGTTGGGAAAGCGTGAACCGGTCGGTGGGTTTTTCAGCCAGCGGATCGAAGGGCCACTGGCCTCTTTCCGGGGCTTTTTCGATCTTGATGATGGTCTCCTCCGGGGCCTCGGGCTCGCCGGATGTGGGCGCCACAAAACCCACGGCAGGGGTACCCGCCATGCCCGCGGCAGGGATAGCTGCGCCATTTGTGCCATTGAGGCCCGGGGCGCCACTTGCGACGCCATTGCGCTGGGTGGCCGGCTCTCGACTCACGGCCGGTTCGCGACGCGGCTCGGGGGTAGGTTCCCGACGCGGCTCGGGAGCGGGTTCGCGGTGCGGTTCCGGAATGGGCTCATGGTGTTGTTCGGGAGCCGGCGTCTGCGGAGCAGCAGGTTGGGCATATGTTTGAGCCGCGGGGGCATATATTTTGGATGCCGATGGCATCATTACGGCTATTTTTGTCGGCATTACCTTCGCGGGGGCCGGCTGGGACGCCAAAAGCTGTAGCTCGGCTTCTAATAGTTTGGCCGTTTCGAGCATCTGAGAAGGCTCAGCCTTGCGATCGAATTGCTCTTTTAATTGGATTATCAGTTCTTTAAGTCGTTCCATGGTACTAGTTGATAGAGCACTAAGGGTTAGTATTCAAACATATTATAAAGTTATAACAAATTCCGAACCTAATTTACACGTATCATGTTCATAGAACCTAATATGACGGGTGAAAAGCGCGGTTGGATCGAGGTTATCTGCGGGTCGATGTTCTCCGGAAAGACGGAGGAATTGATCAGGCGGCTAAAGCGTGCTAAAATTGCCAATCTAAAAGTAGAGATCTTTAAGCCTGCCATGGATACCCGCTACCACGAGCAGGACATTGTATCGCATGATGAGAACGCCATCCAATCAACGCCTATCGATAACTCCCAGACCATTCTTTTACTGGCTTCGGATGTCGATGTCGTCGGGGTCGACGAGGCCCAGTTCTTCGATGACCAGCTGCCCGAAGTCTGCGACCAGCTTGCGCTTCGCGGTGTCCGGGTGATCGTCGCGGGTCTGGATATGGATTATATGGGCAAGCCTTTTGGGCAGATGCCCTACCTCCTCGCCAAAGCTGATTACATAACCAAGTTGCATGCCATTTGTGTCAAATGTGGAAACATTGCCAACTATTCGTTCCGCAAGAAATCGCTAGCGGGACAGATCCTGCTTGGTGAAAAAGACGTCTACGAGCCGCGTTGCCGCGTTTGTTACTATACTCTGCCCTGACGGGTGAGCGCAGAATTTCTTTTTTTCGACAGGACTTTTTTAACATTTCTTTTGAATTAAATGCCCGGGCTTATTTTCGCTACCAAAAACTTTATCGTGCCCCTAACCCTTGTCCGTAGTGCCTAACCTGCTGAATTATTTGATGCGGGATTGCGAAACGGCAGCAAGGCGAATCCAGCATAACTGTGGCAAGGATACGGTCGAAAAAGGGGGGCGCGGGGAAGCGTCCAATTTTTCCGATGGTTGGTTTCGTGTCCTCCACTGCAAAGTTTACGGGAGACGACCTCGCCGCCTATCAACATTATAAGGCTTCGTCCAGCGTCGCGGTGGAGGCCGGGCTCTCTTTATCCTGCCGAGAAACCGCCAGCAGCTATCTTTTGTGACCGATCTATCGTGGCAGCATTTTCACTCCGAAAGCGATTCCATGGGTATTTACATAGGCACCAGGGGGGCTGGCTGCTGGGTGCGGGTTTGAGTGGTAAACGGTGGGCTGTGGAAGGGCGTTATGAGGCCAGCACCGGCATTTCCTAGGCCACAGCAGTCAGCTCCCCCGTGAAATCCTGGTATGTATTGGTCTCCTATTCCTTGTAAATGGGGTAAATATGACCCATTTCCGGCTTCAGAAAGGGGTTAATTTCTAGCCTCAAAATTGCAGAGAAGGAGGTTATTATGAGACCGACCTTTTTCGCACTGCTTGCTGTTTTAGCATCCTGCCAGCAGGTATCGGCACAGGATAGCCTCCGGAGCTTTACCGTAAAGCTCTATCCTTATTCGCAGGACCCGGGAGTGGTCACCGCCGCCAGCTGGAGCGGCCAGCCTTATGACACGACGATCTTTTTGCGGCTGATCACCACGGGCCGGTTAAGCCTTTGGGGCTATCGGGATCCCACGGATGTCGTCTATTTCTTTATCCAAACGGGCCGGCAGACGCCGGTTCAGCTCCGCGTCCAAAACCGGGTGGTCGTGCATGGCGCTGTCAGCAACGTGATCACCGAGGATGTCTATAAGTACCAGTTAGCGGATTATGTAGCCACCTGTTCGAAGATCGCGGACCGGCCTGTACCGGTGGCGTACGAGGAAAATGCGCTCAAAACGCTGATCGACACCTACAACCAGTGCGGGGCCGGGTCGGAAGGCGGTGGAAAAGGGCGACGGGTCGCCGTCCATTTCCTGGTGCTGGGCGGGTATCTGCATTCGGCGGTGAAACCGGGGGGCAGATCGGATGCTACTTATGCAAGATGGCCGGCTTTTAGCGGACCAACCGGCGGGCTCGGTGTCTGGATCCAACCGTCCAGGGGCAATAAGGCCAGAAAACGGTGGGGATTGGTGATCGATGCGTTATACGACGATCTTATGGTGAATAGCGGCGTCTTCCATAAAAATTACTACCAGCTCTATACCGGCAAATTGGACTATATGGAGGTGAAAGGGAACATCCAGCTGCGATATGCCTATCCCGTGGGCGATTTCCGGCCTTTTCTTGGCGTGGGATTTTCCAATTCGCTGATCTTCAGCAATTCCAGCTCTCAAAAATACATCGATCAGAGTGACAATACGGTGATCCGTCAGCCCCTCTTTGGCCCGGGAGTCCCAATAGCCACCTACCGGCCCGGGGGCTTTGGCGTGGTCGGAGTGGCCTGGAAACGGTGGAGCCTGGAAGGGCGGTATGAGCGGACGGCGCCGCTGGTCAACACGACCACCGGGATCAAGGCGCCGGTGACTAATTTGTATGCTTTGGCCGCCTTTGCGTTTTAGGCTGTAGATTTGCGGCAAAATTGCCGGTATACGCTCCCTTTCCCATATTCTCACGTTATTTAAGAAGGACCTTTTGCTGGAGGTGCGGCAGCAGTATACCTTTTATGGAGTGCTGTTGTATGTCGCGTCCACCATTTTCGTGTTGCATCTGGCGATGTGGGAGCCGGAGGGTCCTGTATGGAAAGGGCTTTTCTGGATGATGATGCTGTTCATCTGCGTCAATGCGGTTGCCAAGAGCTTTTTGCAGGAAGGCAAGGAGCGGCTGTTGTATTTCTATACGATCGCGGGTGCGCGGGATTTCATCCTGTCGAAATTGTTGTTCAATGCGTTGCTGATGGTGGTGATGAGCCTGCTCAGCGTAGGGTTGTTCCTGCTGATGCTGGGCGATCCTACCACCCAGGTGTGGCTTTTTGTGTTGCTGAGCATGTTGGGCGGGCTCAGCCTTAGCCTTGTGTTTACCTTCCTGGCGGCGATTGCGGCGCGTGCGCAGCAAAGTGCGGCTTTGATGGCCATCATGGGTTTTCCGCTGGTGATCCCGCAGCTGCTCCTGCTCAACAAGGCCTCGACGGTGGCGTTCGAGCCGGTGCTGCAGGGCGGTTTCTGGTCGATGATCCTGCTGACCATCGGGCTGGATGTGCTGCTGGTGGCGATGGCGATCATTCTTTTTCCTTTTTTATGGAAGGATTAGATTTACCTAATTTTGCAATCCATAAAGGAGAGCATTTGTACCAATAAGATAGTTATATGCTTCGACAGAAATGGTGGAAAATAGTTTGCGTTATCCTGCTTTTATATACCATGATCGCCGGTTTCCTGGGCAGTGTCCCCGCGCTGCCGATCCTGAATGAAACGATCCGCAATCTTTATTTTCATGTGGCGATGTGGATGGCCATGATGACCACGTTTACTGTTTCCCTGGTTTACTCCGTCAAATATTTACGTACCAACAAGCATGTTTATGACATCTATGCCCTGGAATATGCCAAGACGGGCATCCTGTTCGGTATCCTGGGGGTGGTAACCGGCTCCATATGGGCAAGATGGACCTGGGGATCGTTCTGGAGCAATGACCCGAAGCAGCTGGGCGCGACCATCGCGCTCCTGATCTACCTGGCCTATCTGGTGCTGCGCAACTCTATGACGGACCTGGATAAGCGCGCCAGGATCGGGGCGGTATACAATATTTTTGCATTTGCGATGTTATTCCCTACTATTTGGATCATTCCGCGGATGGTAGACAGCCTGCATCCGGGGGGAATGGGTAATTCGTTCGAGATCGAGATGGACGCGCGTCTGCGGTCCGTGTTCTGGCTGGGTGCCGTACCCGGGTGGACCCTTCTGGGGATATGGATCACCACCTTACGTATCCGGCTGCAGTTATTGGAAGAAAGGCACCAACATTAATATTATTCTGTCATGTATAAGAAAGTCAAGACGCTGTTTTTTCTATTTGCCGCTCTGGTTTTGTCGTTGCCGGTGTGGGCTCAGGGTGCCGATACTTCGGGCCGGCCGGCAGAGATGGCCGATAAGTTCAGGGCGGATGGGAAGATCTATGTCGTCGTCGTTGTTGCCGTCGTGATCTTGTTAGGGATATTCGTTTATGTGGCGAGGTTGGACCGGAAGATCTCCCGCTTTGAGAAAGAGATAAAATAGTCACTCAGAGCCGTCTGCGACGTCACACATCCAAGGGCGGTCTCTCTAAATACGCAAGCCAAATGGAATACAAATTTTTCGAAGCCGTTGAGAAAAGCTTTGATAAGGCAGCAGCCTTTACCACCTGGGATCCCGGCATCCTGGAACAGATCAAGCAATGCAATGCCGTTTATCGGATGTTCTTCCCCGTTAAGATCGGGGATAAGATAGAAGTCATCAAGGCCTACAGGGTTCAGCATTCGCACCACAAGACCCCTTGTAAAGGGGGCATTCGTTTTGCTCCCAGCGTCAACCTCGATGAGGTCATGGCGCTGGCGGCGCTCATGACGTTCAAGTGCGCCATTGTAAACGTCCCATTTGGGGGCGCCAAGGGCGGCATCAGCATCGATCCCAAGAAATATACGCCGTATGAGCTGGAGAAGATCACGCGGCGGTATACTTCCGAGCTCATCAAAAAGAATTTTATCGGTCCGGGTACGGATGTTCCTGCTCCCGACTATGGTACGGGCGAGCGGGAGATGGCGTGGATCCTGGATACCTATATGAGCATGCGGCCGGGCGAGATCGACGCGCTGGGATGTGTCACCGGTAAGCCGGTGAGCCAGGGTGGTGTGCGTGGCCGCCGCGAGGCCACGGGTTTGGGGGTCTTCTACGGTATCCGCGAGGTATGTCATATGGAAGATATGATGGCCAGGCTGAAGCTAAAGCCGGGTGTCGAAGGCAAGACGGTGGTGGTGCAGGGGCTGGGCAATGTGGGTTATCATGCTGCCAAGTTCTTCCGGCAGGGTGGTGCGAAAGTCATCGCGCTGGCGGAATTCGAAGGAGCCATCATGCATCCGGATGGACTCAATGAAGAAGAGGTCTTTCAGCACCGGAAGAAGACGGGCAGCATCCTGAACTTCCCCGGAGCGACCAATCTTGAGAATTCGGGGGCAGCGCTGGAACTGGAGTGCGATATCCTGATCCCGGCGGCGCTCGAGAATGTGATCAACGGCAAAAATGCGCCCAGGGTGAAAGCGAAGATCATCGGGGAAGCAGCTAACGGGCCGTTGACGCCGGACGCAGATGAAGTCTTTGCCAAGAAGGGGACGCTGGTCGTGCCGGATATGTATCTCAATGCCGGTGGTGTTACCGTATCCTATTTCGAATGGCTGAAGAACCTGAGCCATGTGCGGTATGGCCGGATGGACAAGCGGTTCACCGAAAATATGAATACGCATATCCTGACCCAGATCGAAGGTCTCACGGGCAAGAAGGTAAGTCAGAAAGAAAAAGAGTTCATTTCACATGGGGCGGATGAGGTCGACCTGGTATACAGCGGGCTCGAGGATACGATGATCCAGGCTACGCGTGAGATCATGGAGGCCTGGCAGGCCAATCCGAGCATTCCCGATATGCGGACCGCGGCGTATGTCGTGGCCATTAATAAAGTCGGGACGTCGTATGCGGAATTAGGGATATTCCCGTAGGCTATGCGTGGCGCCCTGAAGCTATGCGTGGCGCCCTGAAGCTAATCGTTGCCGGGGCCGGGCGGCAGCCCGGCCAAATCGGACAGCGGGCGTTCGGAAACGGACAGTTGGCGGGTGACGACGGCGGTCTAAGATCTGATTGCCAGGAAATTATAAAATGGCATCGGGATTGAGAAGAATCGGATATGCCAACTAATTTCCTAAAGATCACCTTCCGCAATCTGTGGAAGAACAGAAGCTATAGTTTTCTGAATATATTCGGCCTCGCGATAGGTGTAGCCTGCGCGGGGCTGATCTTTTTATGGGTGGAGGATGAGCTGAGCTATGATCAGTTCTTTGCGGCCAAAGACCGCACCTATTACATCCAAACCAACCAGACCTACGATGGGAAGACGCGGACGTTCGGGTCGACGCCGACGCCGCTGGCGCCTGCTATCACAAAAGAGATCCCGGGTATCGCCGCGGCTTGCCGGGTACAAGGGAAGCAGGTGCTTTTCAGTCTCGATGACAAGGGCATCTATGAGTCCGGCGCCTATACCGACACGACTCTTTTCGGCATCTTCGGTATGAAGTTTATCGAGGGCGGTATTCAAACGGACCTCTCATCGATCGTCATCAGCCAGAAAATGGCGCGGGAGTTCTTTGGCGGGAACAAGGCGCTGGGGAAAACGCTGACACTGGATCACAAAGCGGTGTATCGCGTCGCAGGTGTGGTCGAAGACTTTCCGGTGAATTCTACCTTACAGCTGAGCTGGATGATTCCGTTCCAGGTCTACTATAATGCCAACGGTAAGTCCAGGGGCCTGGACAGTTGGGGCAGCAACAATACAAGCACCTATGTCGAGCTGGCGCCCGGCGCCAATGTCGCGGAGGTCAACCAAAAGCTTTATGGTTTTATCCAGACAAAAAAGGAGAAAGCGGTCGCTCATGCTTTTTTGTTTAGCGCGAAAGACTGGCATTTGCGGGATCATTTCGAGGATGGCAAGCAGGTAGGCGGGCGGATCGATTATGTGCGGATGTTCGTGGTGATCGCCTGGATCGTGCTCCTGATCGCCTGTATCAATTTTATGAATCTCGCGACGGCGCGGAGCGACAAGCGGTCGAAAGAGGTAGGAGTGCGGAAGGTGCTGGGCGCCGAAAGAAGGGCGTTGATCCGGCAGTTTATCGGTGAGGCGATGGTGCTTTCGCTGATGGCGGTTATCCTGGGTGTTATCCTGATCGCACTCGTGATGCCGGCCTTTACGTTGCTGATCGACAAGCCGCTGGACCTGCGGCTGCTGGAACCAATACATATCGCTGCTTTGGCAGGTATTACGCTAATGTGCGGATTAGTGGCCGGCAGCTATCCGGCGTTGTATCTCTCGAGCTTCAATCCCGTATCTGTTTTTAAAGCGGTCCGGATGAAGGGCACGGGTGCGGCTTATATCCGCAAGGGCCTGGTGGTGATGCAGTTCACCATCTCCGTGGTGCTGATCATTTCTACGGTGATCATTTACCGGCAGATCGACCATATCCTTAACCGGGATCTGGGTTATAATATGAAGGGCCTTTTAACGATCGATGTACGGGGCCAGATGGTTAGCCATTTTCCAACGATCCGGCAGGACCTCGTTCGAACCGGTGTGGTACAGGATGCCGCGCTCAACACCTTCAATACGCTTAGCATCGGCAATAACGGCGACGGCTTGAAATGGGAGGGCAAGAACTCCGCAGTTGACCCGCTGGTCTCCTACCGTGGGGTAACGCCGGGTTTCCTGGCGACGGTAGGCATGCAGCTCGCCGCGGGCCGGGATTTCCGGCAGGATATGGCGGCAGATTCCCTGAGCGCCGTGGTCTCGGAGACGCTTGCGCACATGGTGAGCAAGGGCAGCCCTATAGGCAAGCAGATCTGGTTCGATGGCAATTCGCGGATGACCATCGTAGGCGTGGTCAAAGATTTTATTTTCGGTGATATGTATGGCAACCCGGAGCCGGTGATCTTCTTTTGTGATACCGGCGGCGCCAAAAACATGTATGTCAAGCTGCGGCCGGGGGCCAGGGCGGATGAGGCGCTGGCGAAGATAGAAACGGTATTGAAACAGGATAACCCGGGCTATCCCTTCGAGTACAGTTTTGTCGACGATGATTTCAATGCGCTTTTTCATAGCGAAGATCTTATCGGAAAGTTGTCGCGCGTCTTTGCGGTATTGGCGATCGTGATCAGCTGTCTGGGATTGTTTGGTCTTTCGGCGTATATGGCCGAGCGCAGGGTCAAGGAGATCGGCATCCGCAAGGTGCTGGGGGCGAGTGTTTCGGGACTCACGGGTTTGCTTTCCCGGGAATTCCTGCGGCTGGTGATCCTCAGTTCGTTGATCGCGTTCCCCGCGGCCTGGCTGATCATGCATCACTGGTTGCAGCAGTATGCTTACCGGATCGGCATCGAATGGTGGATCTTTTTAGCCGCCGGAGGGGCGGCTGTGGTGATCGCGCTGGTCACGGTGAGCATGCAGTCTGTGCGGGCCGCGCTGATGAATCCGACGAGGGCGTTGCGGAGTGAATAGGCGTTGTACGGCTGGCATTGGCCAGGGCGGGTACGATCTTTTGTGTAACTTCGGGGCATGTCGGATAACACTACGCGTTTTAGCGACCGGGTGGAGGATTATGTCAAATACCGGCCGCATTATCCGGGGGCGATCCTCCCCTATCTTCAGCAAACTTATTCTTTTGATGCTTCGTGGGATGTGGCCGATATTGGATCGGGCACGGGCATCTCCACGGAGCTGTTCTTAGGGAATGGCAACCGCGTGTTTGCCGTCGAGCCCAATGCGGAGATGCGGGGTAAGGCGGAGGAACTGGAAGCCGGACGGGCGGAAGCCGGGCACGCGCCCAAATCAGAGGGGCGCGGACGGCCCGGCGGGGAGGGGCACCAGTGGTCCGGCGGGGGGCCGTGGGGCGTCTTTGTCAGCATCGATGGAACGGCGGAGGCGACGGGGCTGGCGGCGGGATCGGTGCGGCTTATCGTAGCGGGGCAGGCCTTTCATTGGTTCGACGTGGTGAAGAGCCGCGCGGAATTTACGCGTATCCTGCGGCCCGGCGGGGTCGTTGTCCTGGTGTGGAACGAGCGGCTGGCGCATACGCCCTTCGAGGCGGCCTACGACGCCCTGATCGAGCGGCATGGAAAGGATTACAAGACCACCAATCACCGGAATATCTCGGAGGTGCAGATCGGGAGCTTCTTTCACCCGGCGGCCTTTGCGTTGAAGGAGTTTCCCAACGAGCAGTGGTTCGATTTCGAAGGGCTCAGGGGACGGTTGCTTTCCTCCTCTTATATGCCGAAATCGGGACCTGGTTTTGCGCCGATGATCGGGGACCTGCGGCGGTTGTTCGACACCTATGAGCAGGGCGGGCGCGTTCGCGTGGGTTATGACACCAGGGTGTATTCGGGTGTGCTGTAATCGTAAGCTGCCGGGCCGTGGATCGGGCGGCGGGAGCAACGGCAATGCTCACTCGCTGTAGGCCGGCCACGTCAGTCCGGGCTCACTCGCTGTAGGCCGGAAGGGCGGTGACCTCGTCGAAATCTTTCTCGCCGCGGGCAAAGGCGTGGCATTGTGCACCGTTTGTGATCACGATATATTTCACGGGCGTGGCCATGTTGTAGCGCAGGACCTGCCAGAGCACCCGGCTGTCGAGCTTTTCATCCATTGCCTTGCATTCGATGAGCATCCAGGGTTGCGCCGCTTTGTCGAAGACGAGGAGGTCGAACCGTTTGTTGAGATCGCCAAGCTTCATCTTTCTTTCCACGGCAATATAAGCGGCAGGATAATTCTTTACCAGGAGCAGGTATTGGACAAAGTTCTGCCGGACCCATTCTTCCGGGGTCAGGCGAACCCATAGCTTGCGGAGTTCATCCCAAATCTCTTCCTTGTTCTTCTCGGGTTCGCGTATCTTGAAAGGGTAGCCCGGATAATAGATCTTGATCATAGGCCAAAACTATTTGTTAAATTTACGGATAAATGAAAACTAAAGAAGAGATCGTCAATAACTGGCTACCCCGATATACCGGAGAGAAATCGGAGAACTTCGGTAAGTATATCCTGCTTACCAACTTCGATAACTATGTACATCTTTTTGCGCAGTGGCATAATGTGGAGGTAATAGGCGTACATAAACCGATGCAATGTGCTACTGCCGGGGATATCACCATCATCAACTTCGGTATGGGCAGTCCGGGTGCGGCGACGATCATGGACCTGTTGACGGCCATTCAGCCGAAGGCCGCGCTTTTTCTTGGTAAATGCGGCGGTTTGAAGAAGCGGAACAAGCTGGGGGATCTGATCCTGCCGATCGCAGCGATCCGGGGCGAGGGGACGTCGAACGATTATTTCCCGCCCGAGGTGCCGGCGTTACCGGCCTTCGCCCTGCAAAAGGCCATCTCCACCACCATCCGGGAATATGCGGTGGACTACTGGACGGGGACGGTTTATACCACGAACCGCCGGGTTTGGGAGCACGACGAACAATTTAAGGAGTACCTGCAAAAGATCAGGGCTTACGCCATCGATATGGAGACGGCAACGATCTTTTCGGTGGGTTTCTATAACAAGATCCCCACGGGCGCGTTGCTGCTGGTAAGCGATCAGCCAATGACGCCGGAAGGTGTAAAGACGGCGGATAGTGATCTCAAGATTACGTCGGAATATGTCGAAAGGCATATCCGGATCGGCATCGATTCGTTGAAACAATTGATCAACAATGGACTTACGGTAAGACATCTGCGTTTTTGATGATCGGCGGCGGCTCACTTGACGGGCGGCGACGCCGTGATTGATGAGCGGCGGCGGATCGATGCAACGGTGGAGTCCCGAAGTTTGTCAAGATGGAAAAGTCAATATGAAAACATGCCTGATCCTTTTGGTGGTCCTTTGCTGTTTTGCGTGCAGACGTTCCACCCTGATTCCCCATCCATCATCCTCCGACACGTTAACGGGCACAGTAGTGGAGAATCCCGGCTGTGGTCATTATATCGTCCAGATATTGAGCGGTTCTTTTGCCGATAGCAATGTAGTGAAGAGCTGGACCGACCCGGTAACCGGCAGCACCTTTAGCAATGTGTTCACGGTCAAGGACTGGATCCTGATGGACCAGGTCCATGTCACCACGGGTGA
>DASYZH010000209.1:0-8772 GCA_035946435.1 Puia sp.
GAAAAAAGAGCAGGACCTCAAAAACAAAGAGGCCGAGCTCGAGCTCTCCGTCCAAAAGCTCCTCCAGCAGGAAAGGAGCAAGCTCACCGAGGAGATCCGCCATCTCGAAGAACAAAAGGTCGCCGCCCGCGAGACCGCATATCAGCTAAAACACAAAGAGCTCGAAAAACAGATCGAAGACCAGAAACGTCTCGCCGCGGAAGCGGAAAAGACCATCGAAGAGATGCGGCGAAAACAAGAGCAAGGCTCCATGCAGCTCCAGGGCGAAGTACAGGAGCTGGCCCTCGAAGAGCTCTTACGCAGCAGCTTTCCATTCGACGAGATCAGCGAAGTAGGAAAAGGCATCCGGGGTGCAGACTGCATCCAGCTCGTGAGAAACAATTTCGGCCAGGAATGCGGCAAGATCATCTACGAAAGCAAACGCACCCGCGACTTCTCGGACGGCTGGATCGAAAAGCTCAAAGCCGATATGCGCAGCCAGGGCGCGGCTATTGCCGTCATCGTCACCCAGGCCATGCCGAAAGACATGCCCTGCTTCGGCGAACGCAACGGCGTCTGGATCTGCTCTTTTTCCGAGGTCAGGGCCCTGGCTTACGTCCTGAGAGACGGCATCATCCGCGTCTCCAATGCCAATCGCTCGCAGGAGAACAAAGGGGACAAGATGCAACTGCTGTATAGCTATCTCACCAGCTCCGAATTCAGCGAGCAGTGGAAGGCCATCCGCGAAGGATTCCTGGCGATGAAACAATCCATTCAAAAAGAAAGGGACACCATGGAGCGGCTCTGGAAAGCGCGGGAAAAACAGCTGGAAAAGGTCCTGCTCAATGCGGCCCATGTCCGCGGCTCTATCGAAGGCATCGCAGGAAAAGATGCGATCGAGGTTCCCCTGCTGGAAGACGAGGACGATCTGCCCGACGAGTAGTTATGTTAATAACCACGCCAGCGTCAGCGACTGCTCCTCGAAGATCCGCCCCTCCACCGTGAGATGAACACGCTGTGTCTTGTCGAACTTGAATGGCAGCTTGATCCAGTCGCCATCCAGGTTGATGCTTCCTTCCAGCCGCATATGTTTCTTGAAATCAAGTTCTCCACGTCCATACCATTTAAAGATGGCTTCCTTTGCATTCCAGATCAACGTGAGAAATTCCTGGAATACGCGGCCCCGCAGACCCCACTGCTCCAGGAAAAGCGCATAGTCCTCATTGAAGAACTGCGTTTCGTCGTCGTTCAGGAATTTCGGCGCCAGGGCTTCGATCCGCGGCGAGATCAGCTCGATATCGATCCCCACCCTGCTGTTGGTGCTCACGATGGCCGCGGCATAGTTGCCGCAATGCGAAATGGAAAAATGATATTTCTCACCGGCCAGAAAAGGCTGACGGGTATCGGCGATCCGAATCTCCTGCACAGGAAAATCCGGAAAAAGATAAGCGAGCAAATACCGGCCGGCCAAATGCTGCCGGCGTTTGAAAGGATGCGAAACATCCCTTTTCAGGGGAACTTTTTCCAGGAAAAAGGATTCGGGCTCTTCGATAAACCAAATCCCTAACTTTGTGTCCTGGTTGATATTATGTTGATAAAACAGGGGCATCTATAAAAATATATTCGGAATTTACAAACTTAACCAAATTTCAACATGATCCTATCCGATACTCGCATACTTGAAGAAATGGAAAAGGGAACGATCAAGATCACCCCCTACGACAGGAACTGTCTGGGTAGTAATTCTTATGATATACACCTCGGAAAATGGCTGGCTACCTACCGGGAACATATCCTGGACGCCAAAAAACACAACGAGATCGAATATTTCGAGATCCCGGAGGAGGGTTTTGTGTTGTACCCACACATCTTCTATCTCGGCGTCACCCACGAATATACCGAAACTCACGCGCACGTGCCCTTTCTTGAAGGAAAATCATCCACCGGCCGTCTTGGCATCGATATCCATGCGACCGCCGGCAAAGGAGATGTGGGCTTCTGTGGCAACTGGACCCTTGAGATCTCGGTAAAACAACCGGTAAAAGTATATAAGGGTATGCCAGTAGGTCAGCTGATCTATTTCCCGGTGGACGGCGAGATCATGGTAAAATATAACCAGAAAAAGAACGCCAAATACAACGGCCAGCCCGATAAACCAATTGAAAGTATGATGTGGAAAAACGCCTTCTAATTGAAATTCCAGCCATATTTGTTTTCATAGGCGATTATCCATGCCAATACCTCACTATAGGTTCGAATCCCCTGTGGTTGCCGGTTGGCGCGCAGGTAACGCCCGTAGGCCATCCAGATATAGGGCGAGACTGGATTGATATACCGGCGGTCGAATGCCTGCAATTCGCGGATATCCTGCTTCAGCCCCGGCCGCTGCTGAGCCCTGAAGGGCTTGTACAGCGTGGAATCGCGTAGGTAAAGTTCTTTAGCCGCATACATATAGATCTCGAAATCGGCCGAATATTCAAAGGCGGGACTCGTCTGGCCCCACCCCCGGATCGTCAGGTAGCCCATGAGGTTGGCCTCATTCTCCTTCGCATAGCCCATTTGGTGTGCAATTTCATGACAGGCCGTGAACGGTTGCGTAAAAACAGGCACGGTCGTGTTCACCTGCGCTTCCCCGGTAAAAGGATTGTAGTACCCCAAAAAACCGATATAGTCACCCAGATAGCTGAACAGCGAAGCCTTGATGGAAGGATGGTTATAAGAAAAAAGGGGATTCCCGATCCCGCGGCGCCGGTAGGCGTCGATCGCTATGTCGAACAATGCCCGATGATGGCGGAACCGGTCCCTGTCCGTCAGCCGCACACTATCCATCACGGCTAACCGGTCGCTGACGCCCTGCAAAAGCCGGGTAAGCTCCTCCGTACTATAGGGACGCACATCAAGCTGCAACCGATCGGCAATGTCGAGCCGGTTGTAGTTCAAGCCCCAGAGTCCATTGAACAGGACATAGACCAGCAAACAGGCGAAAACCACCTTACGCAGACAAAGCAGCAGCCAGGCCTTATCCGCCTGGCGTTTGATCAACCGCCGGATAAACCGGACGAGCCCGTACAACAGCCAGATAGCCGCCGCCAGATAAAGGATATCCCCCACACTAAACGGTACCCAGCCGAACAACACACGCTGCGCCCGCGAGATCTGCGGATAGAGGCCATTGGAATACCATCTTTCGACCACACGCGGAAAATAGGAAAGGATTTTGATGCCTATAGCCAATACGATGAGGTAGATCCCAAAAACTTTCCGATAGAACGACATGCGGCTAAAAATACTCCAAAATATTACAACAACCCGTTAAATTGCAGGATATAATTGTTCATCATGAACGCGGAAAGCATGGATTTCAACAAGAACGAAGATGCCATGCGCCTGGCCCTCGCTCAGCTCAGAACCCGGCTGGATAAGATCGCATTGGGTGGCGGCAAGGCGGCAATTGAAAAACAGCACGAAAAAAATAAGCTCACGGCGCGTGAACGCATCCGGTACCTGGTGGATCAGGATTCTTCTTTTGTGGAACTGGGTGCACTGGCAGGCTACGAGCTCTACCAGGACCAGGGCGGCTGCCCGGCGGGCGGCACCGTAGCCGGCCTCGGTTATATCCATGGACGGCAATGCATGATCATTGCCAATGACCAAACGGTGAAAGCCGGGGCCTGGTTCCCCATCACCGGAAAAAAGAATCTGCGGCTGCAGGAGATAGCAATGGAAAACCATCTGCCCGTGATCTACATCGTGGACAGCGCCGGCGTTTTTCTGCCCATGCAGGATGAGATCTTTCCCGATAAAGAACATTTTGGCCGCATCTTCCGCAACAACGCCCGAATGAGCGCCATGGGCATCACCCAGATCGCCGCCGTCATGGGTCCTTGCGTGGCCGGAGGAGCCTACCTCCCCATTATGAGTGACGAGACCCTCATGGTCGAAGGCGCCGGCTCCATCTTTCTGGCCGGCCCCTACCTGGTAAAAGCAGCCATCGGCGAAGACATCGATGCCGAAACCCTCGGCGGCGCCGTGACCCATACCGAGATCTCCGGCATCGCCGATTACAGGTTCAAGACCGAGCAGGAATGTCTCGACCAGGTCCGGAGCATCATTTCCCGCCTCGGTCATGCAAAAAGTCCCGGCATCTTCGATCGCACGACACCGGTAGCACCCCGCCATCCCGCGGAAGAGCTTTACGGCCTCCTCCCCTCCGATGCCACGAAGCCTTACGATATGTTGGATATCATCCATCGCATCGTCGACAACTCTGTCTTCGAACAATTCAAAGAGGATTATGGCAAGACCATCCTCTGCGGCTATGCCCGGATCGACGGCTGGGCGGTGGGCATCGTCGCCAACCAGCGAAAGATCGTGAAATCTAAAAAGAGGGAGATGCAAATGGGCGGCGTGATCTACAACGACAGCGCGGATAAGGCCGCCCGCTTTATCATGAACTGCAATCAGAAAAAGATCCCGCTCGTCTTTCTGCAGGATGTCACCGGCTTCATGGTAGGCTCCCGCAGCGAACATGCCGGCATCATAAAAGACGGCGCCAAGATGGTCAACGCCGTCGCCAACTCCGTAGTCCCCAAGATCACTATCATCATCGGCAACTCCTACGGCGCAGGCAACTATGCCATGTGCGGCAAGGCCTACGATCCCCGTTTTATCTACGCCTGGCCCACCGCCCGCATCGCCGTCATGGGTGGCGAACAAGCCGCACGCACCCTGCTGCAGATACAGGTCAGCTCCCGAAAGGCCAAAGGACAGGAGATCGACCCTGCGGAGGAAAAACGCCTGCTGGAAGATATCCGTCAGCGTTACGACAGCCAGACCTCCCCCTATTACGCCGCCGCACGGTTATGGGTGGACGCCATCATCGACCCCGCGGATACACGCCGCGTCATCGCAGAAGGTCTGCAGGCAGCCGCACACAACCACGATCTGCCCGATTTTAAAACCGGCGTCATACAAGTGTGACCACCCGCGGTAAGAAGCGGCCAATCCTTATATTTGCCGCATGAGCAACGAATTGATCATGTACACGGACGGCGCCTCCCGCGGCAATCCCGGCCCCGGCGGCTATGGCACCATTCTGTTCTGGGGTAACCAGCGCAAAGAGCTGTCCGGCGGCTACCGTCGTACCACCAATAACCGCATGGAACTCATGGCCGTCATCGCCGGCCTCGAAGCCCTGAAAAAAGATGGATTGAAGATCACGATCTACTCCGACAGCCAGTATGTCGTCAAAGCCGTAGAACAAGGTTGGCTCAGGAACTGGATCGCCACGGATTTCAAAGGCGGCAAAAAGAACAAAGACCTCTGGACCCGTTTCTACGAATTGTCAAAAAAGAACAATCTCCGCTTTGTCTGGGTACGCGGTCACGCCGACAACCCCCATAACAATCGCTGCGACGAACTGGCCACCAAGGCCGCCGACGGGAAAAATCTCAATGTGGATATTTTCTTCGAAAAAGAGATGGGCCTTTGATTAATTTTGTGTACAAGAAAAAAAGGAGGATAAGATCATGACGGGGTTACAGGTTTTTCAGATACTAAAAGCCAGGATAGACGAACGCGAGGCCGAGGCCTTCGTATCCTATGTCGACGAGAACCGCCGGCAAATGCTTGAAGACTGCCGGGGCATTTTTGCCACCAAAGAGGATTTGGCGTTGTTGCGAAATGAACTCAAAGGCGATATTTCTACTGTGAGAACAGAACTCGCCAACGTTCGAGGCAATCTCGAAGTGAAGATCTCCGATGTACGCACCGACGTCATGCGCTGGATGTTCGCTTTCTTCATTACAACGCTCCTGGCCATCCTCGGCCTTTACTTTAAAAAATAAAGAGGCCGTAAGACCTCATTATTTTTTCTGTCGACCGAACGCGCAAGCTACAACGCCCCTGCCGGCACGGCCGCCCGATAGACCACCGCATCTTCCTGCGCCTTGATCTCGAATTTCGCCTGGTGAAAAGCCACAAAGGCGTCTCCCCGCTTCCGTCCAAAAGGCGCCACCACCGGCTCGATCACCCCGATCTTGCCTTCGAGCACGATAAAGATCTCCACGGAATGCGCCCGGATCGTAAGGCTCTCTCCCTGCAACAGGCTTAGCTTGCTGAGCTCGAAATCGGGCGCCGGCGTATGATAGACCGCGATCCTTCCCGGGCCATAATCCTCCATGATGATCCTGGGATGCGTCGCCTCGAACCTAATGTGTTTCATCAGCTCGGCTACATCTACATGCTTGGGCGTAAGACCGCCGCGCAAGACATTGTCCGAGTTGGCCATGATCTCCACATTCTGCCCCTCCAGATAGGCATGGGGCAACCCCGCATCCTGGAAGATCGCCTCGCCCGGATGCAAATTCAGCAGATTAAAGAAATAAATGGAAAAGATACCCCGGTCGATCTTCCCCCCGTCATCATAAGTGACCGCCGCCCTCGCCGCCCAGAAATCCTCTTCCTGCCTCGTCAGTTGCTCCGCTTTATACGCCGGCACGATCCGATCCAGTAGCGGCTTCAGCACGCGGTTGACCTCGGCCTGCGGCATCTCCATCACGGTACGATACAGCTCCTGGTACCCCCGCCCCTCGAACACCGGCGCCAGAAACGCCAATTCAGGCACCGATCGCAGCGTTTCAAGCAATTCCTCCTCCGGCTTGAAGCCATGTAAAAGATAGAATTCGCTCAGCGCGAGCATCAGTTCGGGCTTGTGGTTGTCGTCCTTATAGTTTCGGTTGGGCGCATTCAGCGCTACCCCTTTCTTGTTCTCCGCCGCAAATTCCAGCTCCGCATTCCGTTTGGTGGGATGCACCTGGATGCTTAGCATATCTTTTACATCCAATATTTTGAGCAGATACGGCAGACGGCCGAAACGGCCTGTAGTATACGTCCCCAACGACTCTTCAGGATGCTCCCGGATATATTCGTTCAGCGAAAGCATCGAACCATCCTCCTCCACAAGTTGGGCCGGTGCGTTGTCATGCGCGCCCATCCAATATTCTGCAAAGGGTTTGTTATCCGGATTTTCGACATGTAACAGCTGTGGGATATATGAAGCACCACCCCAGGCATAATGCTGCACCTTCCCCTGCAATTTGAAAACCTTATGTTGTTTTTTCATGTTATACGTATGTTGTCTACTCGTTAGGTCTCGCCGTTAGGCGCGACAATTTACTCAAAAAAACAGCACAATGTCACGGCATCTCGAAATCGGCCGCGCAGGCGAAGACCTCGCTGCAAACTGGCTGGTCCACCACGGCTTCGTCATCCTTCATCGCAACTGGCGGCACGGCCGTTATGAAGTGGATTGCATCGCCGGCCTGGGCAACGTGCTACACATCATCGAGGTCAAAACACGCCGCTCCTCCGCCTTCGGTCATCCTGAAGAAAGCGTTAGCCGCAAAAAGATCGAGCATATGCTACAGGGAGCTTCGGCCTGGCTTCACAAAAGAAGCGTTAAGCACGGCCGGTGGCCGTTGTACCGCCGGGTACAATACGATGTACTGGCGATCACCCTCGCACCGGGACACGCGCCGGACATTGTATTATTCGAAGACGTATATCTGTGATCAGTCTTTCCCTTTGGAAAGAGCACGGTCGGCTTTGACCTTTTCGAATACGGCCGATACCAGCCGGTAGGTAGCCGGACAATATTCTACATTCTGCTTGTACATATGCATGTAGTCGGCATTCATCTTCTTCCGCGTATGGTGGGGGAAACCCGCGCAGTCCCGCGGCCGCACGGCATAGATATGACACATGTTGGTCTCCAGGTCGAGAAACTGGCAGGGCTGTTTCACATTCATCCAATCGCCACTCTTGTCTTTGTACAGCCACTTCTCCTTGAACGCCGCTTCCGTCATACCCAGATGTTTGGAGATGCGGCGCACATCTTCCCGGGTATAGGTGGGCGACATCGTTTTACAGCAATTGGCACAATCCAGACAATCCGTACGCTGCCATACTTCCTTATCCGCCTCGAGGACAAAGGAATGGATCCCCTTGAAAGGATGCTTTTCCAACCAGCTCAGAAAACGCCGCATCCGACGTTTATTACGCTGTACGACTTGTTTGAAACTTCGCAGATTGACTGTTGCCATAGCCGCAAATATAGGACCCAAGCGAATTCCGGACACATTTTTTTATCTTCGGGCCATGTGGGAACCCTATAAGAAAGGTTATAAAGCCTGGCTGCAACTGGAAAAGTCGCTGTCCGTCAATTCCATCGAAGCCTATCTCCGGGACATCGAGAAGCTCACGCAATACCTGCAGACCACGGGGACATTGAAAACCCCGGAAAACGTGGAGTTAAAGGATCTGCAGCAATTCCTGCGGTGGATCGCGGAACTGGGCCTGAACGCCGCTTCGCAAGCCCGCATCCTCTCCGGCATCCGCTCCTTCTATAAATACTGTCTCATCGAACAGATCGTCCGCATCGACCCCACCACCCTGCTGGAATCGCCGAAGCTTAAGAGAGCGCTCCCTGATGTCCTCGCTTTCAACGAGATCGAAGCGATCATCGGCTGCATCGATCTCAGCAAGCCGGAAGGCGGCCGCAACAAGGCGATCCTCGAAACCATGTACAGTTGCGGACTCCGTGTCAGCGAGGTTGTCAACCTCCGCATCTCCTGTCTGTATCTGGAAGTCGGTTATATCCGGGTCATTGGCAAGGGAGACAAGGAAAGGCTGGTTCCTATCGGTGATTCCGCGACAAAATATATCCGCATCTACCAAAACGAGATCAGACCCCATGTCCCGATAAAACCAGGGAACGAAGACATCCTCTTCCTT
>DASYZH010000210.1:0-11302 GCA_035946435.1 Puia sp.
GGCATTCTCCTTGATCTTGTCCAGCGTTTTAAGACTCTGCAGGTACAGACCCTTATTATAGAGGATCCGGGCAAAATCGAGCTGCTCATGTAATTGAATATCAATATTTTCCTCATTCCGGATCAACCGCAGGCTGTTCAGGATCTCCCTGTACAGGTGTGCCTTGGCGTTCGAAAGCTGTTGTTTGAGGAGATTTTTGTTTTTCTTTAACAGTTGAGCTTCGTCATACTCCTCCATTTTATCCAGAGCATCAAACAGTTGAATGCTCTTCAGCTCTTCACTGCCGGAATTTCGCTTTATGTACAGCTTGAAATTCCGTTTCTCGGACTTTGCCAGAGACTTAATGAGTTGAAAAAGGGTATCTGAGGATCGGTTGGGCATCGTAATTTAAAACTTTAAAGTCCTTACCAGCAGCGGGTTTCAGGCCAAATCACCCCCTGTAAGGCGCGTAGATCGATAGTAATTATGATTTTAGGGCGAAGTTAAACAGACCTAAATTTAGTCACTTTTAAATTACTCTAATGTCCGACCAAAAAATCTTCATCTTCGACACTACGCTCCGCGACGGCGAGCAGGTGCCCGGCTGTAAGCTCAATACCAAGGAAAAGATCGAACTGGCCTTGCAACTCGAGGCGCTTGGCGTCGATGTCATCGAAGCCGGCTTCCCGATCTCCAGTCCCGGCGATTTTCATTCCGTGGAAGAGATCGCCCGTATCATCAAAAACGCTACCGTCTGCGGTCTTAGCCGCGCCGTCCAGAAAGATATTGAAACCGCCGCCGCCGCGCTGAAACCCGCCCGTCGCCCCCGCATCCACACCGGCATCGGAACCAGCGACTCGCACATCAAAGGCAAATTCAATGCGACGCAAGAGGAGATTCTGCAGCGTGCCGCCCAGGCCGTCAAATGGGCCCGCAACTTTGTAGACGACGTAGAGTTCTATGCCGAAGACGCCGGTCGCACCGACAATGATTATCTTGCTCGGGTCATCGAGGCGGTAATCGCCGCTGGAGCGACTGTTGTGAACATCCCCGATACCACGGGCTACTGTCTGCCGGATCAATACGGTGAAAAGATCGCCTGGCTGAAGAATAAAGTGCCCAATATCGATAAAGCCATCATCTCCTGCCATTGCCATAACGACCTCGGTCTGGCCACGGCCAACTCCATCGCCGGCATCCGCAACGGCGCCCGGCAGATCGAGTGTACCATCAATGGTCTCGGCGAACGCGCCGGCAACACCTCGCTCGAAGAGGTCGTGATGGTCATCAAACAACACCCCGAGCTCGGCTTCCATACCAACATCAACACAAAAGAACTGAACCCGATGAGCAGGCTGGTCTCCGACACCATGCGCATGCCGGTGCAGCCCAATAAAGCAATTGTAGGCGCCAACGCCTTCTCGCACTCCTCCGGCATCCACCAGGACGGGTTCCTCAAAGATGCCTCTACCTATGAGATCATCAACCCCGAAGAAGTAGGCGCCGATGGATCCAAGATCGTACTCACGGCCCGCAGCGGCCGCAGCGCCCTCGCCTTCCGGTTGAAGAACATCGGCTACGGCGCCTTCAACCGCAATGATATCGATGTCCTGTATGATCGTTTCCTGCAGGTCGCCGATACGAAAAAAGAAGTGATGGAAGAAGACCTGCACGAGCTGGCCAAAGCCTACCAGGCTACCGCTATCGTTGCATAAACTTATAGTATGAAGACATTATTTGAAAAGATCTGGGACCGTCACGTCGTTAAAACTATCGATGGCGGTCCCTCCGTGCTCTATATCGACAAACACTTTATCCACGAGGTCACCAGCCCGCAGGCCTTCAAAGGACTTGAAACTCGTGGTATAGAACTGTTCCGCCCCAAACAGATCGTCGCTACCGCCGACCATAATGTCCCCACCCTGAATCAACATCTTCCCATCAAAGAAGAACTTTCCCGCATCCAGGTCCAGACATTGGTCAACAACTGCAAAAAACACCACATCGAGCTGTACGGCCTCGGCCACCCTTACCAGGGCGTCGTTCACGTGATCGGCCCCGAGCTCGGCGTCACTCAGCCCGGCATGACAATCGTCTGCGGCGACAGCCATACCTCCACACACGGTGCCTTCGGTGCAATAGCATTCGGGATCGGGACATCCGAAGTAGAGATGGTCATGGCAACACAATGCCTGCTGCAAAGCAAACCCAGGCTGATGCGGATCAATGTGGAAGGACCGCTGGGCAAGGGCGTGACGGCAAAAGACATCATCCTCTACATCATCGCGCAGATCTCCGCCAGCGGCGCCACGGGTTATTTCGTGGAATACGCCGGCTCCGCCATCCGCAACCTCTCCATGGAAGGACGCATGACCATCTGCAACATGAGCATCGAGATGGGCGCCCGCGGCGGCATGATCGCCCCCGACGAGACCACCTTTAATTATATAAAAGGCCGCGAGTTCGCACCCACCGGAACACAATGGGACAAAAAGCTCGCGCAATGGCAACAGCTCTATTCCGACGAAGGCGCAAAATTCGATAAAGAGATCTTCATCGATGCCGCGGATATCGAACCCATGATCACCTATGGCACCAACCCCGGCATGGGCGTCGGCGTTACCGGCGAGATCCCTGCCACGGCCGATCCCAAAGCCCTCGCCTACATGGGCCTGCAACCCAACACCGCGATAAAAGGCCAAAAGATCGATTATGTCTTCATCGGCAGCTGTACCAATTCCCGCATCGAAGACCTGCGCCTCGTCGCCGGCTTCGTCAAAGGCCGCAAAAAAGCGGCGGGTGTCGAGGTCTGGGTAGTCCCGGGTAGTAAACAAGTTGAACAACAAGCCATCAAAGAAGGTATCGACAAGGTCTTCGCCGAAGCAGGCTTCCAGCTTCGCCAGCCCGGCTGCTCCGCCTGTCTCGGGATGAACGAAGACAAGATCCCTGCCGGCAAATACTGTATCTCTACGTCCAACCGGAATTTTGAAGGCCGCCAGGGGCCCAATGCCCGGACACTGCTCGCCAGCCCGCTGACCGCAGCAGTAGCCGCCATCACCGGGGAAGTAGCCGATATCCGCGAGTTCATCTAAAATCGAACACATGTCTAAAGCCATCAACAAAATATCATCCACCGCCGTCCCCATCGACATCGCCAACATCGACACGGACCAGATCATCCCCGCCCGCTTCCTCAAGGCCACCAGCCGCGACGGATTCGGCGACAACCTCTTCCGCGACTGGCGCTATAACAGCGACAACACTCCCAAAAAGGACTTTGTCCTCAACAACCCGACCTATAGCGGCAAGATACTCGTAGCCGGCAAGAACTTCGGCTGCGGCTCCAGCCGGGAACACGCCGCCTGGGCGATCAAAGACGCCAAATTCGACGTAGTGATCAGTAGCTTCTTCGCCGATATCTTCAAGAATAATGCGCTGAACAATTTCCTTTTACCAGTAACCGTAAGCGAAGATCTCCTGCAACGGCTCTTCACCGCCATTGAAAAAGACCCCAAGACCATCATCAGCGTAGACCTCGAAACACAAACGATCACGGCAAACGGTGCAGCCGAAAAATTCGAGATCAATGATTATAAAAAGACCTGCCTGCTCAACGGCTATGACGACATCGATTTCCTGCTGAGCATCCGCGGGGAGATCGAAACGTTCGAAAAAACAGCCATATAGATAGACAAATGAATTGAACCCTTACCCAAACACCAACATATGGAAAAGAATATCGTAGTCATCGAAGGTGACGGCATCGGGCCCGAAGTGACCCGCCAGTCCGTTAAAGTGCTGAACGCCGTGGCCCAGGCCGGCGGTCATGAATTTCATTTCAGCTATCACCTCATGGGCGCCTGCGCCATCGATAAGACCGGCAACCCATTGCCCGACGAGACCATCGCGGCAGCCCTCAACAGCGACGCCATCCTCTTCGGCGCGATCGGCCACCCAAAATACGACAACGACCCTACGGCAAAGGTCAGGCCCGAACAAGGCCTGCTGAAACTTCGGAGATCACTGCAATTGTTTGCCAATATTCGCCCGGTGACCACCTATCCGGCGCTGCAACACCTGTCTCCCCTGAAAGCCAAAATGCTCGAAGACGTCGACTTCGTCATCTTCCGCGAACTCACCGGCGGCATCTACTTCGGAAAGAAGGAGGTAAACCCCGAAGGAACGCAAGCTTCAGACGACTGCACCTACTCCCGGGACGAGATCGAACGCATCGCGCACGTGGCTTTTAAACACGCTGGGCAACGCCGCAAAAAGCTCACGCTGGTCGACAAAGCCAATGTTCTGGAAACCTCCCGGCTGTGGCGCAAAGTAGTGCAGGATATCGCGCGGCAATATCCCGATGTTAAAGTCGATTTTCTTTTCGTCGACAACGCCGCAATGCAGATCATCCTTAACCCTAAGCAATTCGATGTGATCCTCACGGAAAATATGTTCGGCGACATCATCAGCGATGAGGCCAGCGTCATCAGCGGTTCCCTCGGTTTGCTGCCTTCTGCCTCCATCGGCAAGGGCTCCGCGCTCTTCGAACCCATCCATGGCTCCTATCCGCAGGCCGCCGGAAAAGACATCGCCAATCCGCTCGGCAGCATCCTCTCCGCAGCCATGCTGCTCGACCACTTTGGCCTCCATGCCGAAGCAGGCCGCATCAGGGAAGCAGCGCTCTGGACCCTGCAGAATGGCTTCGTGACAAAAGACATTGATCCCATTAATTTCTATTTTACCTCGACGATCGGTGAGCTGATCAGCGACTACGTCAGCGGTAAGACCCCGGGCGATATTCATAAAGAGAATATCGCACTCCGGAAATCGACGATAATTTGATCTAAAATCAAATTATCGCAAAAGTTCTTTGTTTATTTAAAATTGCGGGAGTATATTCGTAGCACGAAGCATCCTCCGTGAACAAACGCAACATATATAACATTCTCAAAATGACCGCAGCGATTGTCGTTGTGGTGAGAATTATTATTGTGTACGGCTTCCTGGGAGGAAAGGGATGGTAAATTAAAAAAGCAAACGAGATACCAGCGACCCGCCTCCCAAAAGGCGGGTCGCTTTTTTTTAAAATACACTATTATGGCATCATATTATAACGAAAACACAGTCCTCTGGCTCGACGGCAAGATCGTTAAAGCCTCGGAAACGAAGACCGACTTATACGGCCAGTCATTGCACTATGGCTATGCTGTATTCGAGGGCATCCGCTCCTACCGCACAGCGCTCGCCGAGACGAAGATCTTCAAACCCGTCGAACACTACGACCGGCTGAAACGCTCCGCAGAAGCACTCAACCTGCCGTATACCTATACGTCACAAGAGCTCATCGACGCCACTTATGAAATCCTGAAACGAAACAACCTGCAGGACGCCTATATCCGCCCCATCGTCTATGCCCCGGCAAACATGAGCTTCAACCCCAACACCGAATCCTACACCGCCATCCAGGTATGGGAGATGGCGCCCTTCCTGGGTGAAAAATTGCTGAAGGTAATGACCTCCTCGTTCCAACGCCCGAACCCCAAAGGTTTTAAGATCACGGTCAAGGCTTCCGGTCACTACGTCAACTCCATTCTCGCCAGCCAGGAGGCCAAAGCGCGAGGATATGACGAAGCCCTGCTCACCGATATCAACGGCTATATCGCGGAAGGCCCCGGCGCCAACGTCTTCTTTGAAAAAGGCGGCCGCCTCTTCACCCCCGCCACCGGCAATATCCTCCCGGGCATCACCCGCGCTACCGTCCTGGACATCTGCGCGACACTAGGCATCCCCGTGGAAGAAGGCTCCTTCACCCCGCATGATCTTCGCCGCGCCGACGCCGCCTTCTTCTGTGGCACCGCTGCCGAAGTCATTGGCTGGGACTCCTATGACGACCGCCCCTTCCCGACACCCTGGAAAGATACCCTCGGCCGCAAGGTCCAGCAGGCATATAAAGATCTGGTCGTAGAGAAAAATAAAATTCAAGAACCGGACCCGTCCGGTTCGGCAAAGAAACATCAACTGGAAACGATCTAAACGAAATCTGGAAACTACTCAACCGCAATGGAACTGAACAAATACAGCAAGACGCTCACACAAGACATTACACAACCCGGTGCACAGGCTATGCTCTATGGTCTCGGGCTCACAGACGAAGACCTGGCAAAGGCCCAGGTAGGCATCGCCTCCATGGGCTATGACGGCAACACCTGCAACATGCACCTCAACGACCTGGCGCAGATCGTAAAAAAAGGCGTCTGGGATACCCATCTCGTAGGTTTCATCTTCAACACCATCGGCGTAAGCGACGGCATGGCTAACGGTACCGACGGCATGCGCTATTCCCTCGTGAGCCGCGACGTGATCGCCGACTCCATCGAAGCCGTTTGCGGTGCACAATATTACGACGGCCTCGTCGCCCTGCCCGGCTGCGACAAGAACATGCCCGGTTGCCTGATCGCCATGGGCCGGCTCAACCGCCCATCGATCATGGTATATGGCGGCACCATCGCCCCGGGCCATTATAAAGGACAAGACCTGAATATCGTCTCCGCATTCGAAGCGCTGGGACAAAAGATCGCGGGAAATCTCAGCGACGCCGATTTCAAAGGCATCGTGATGAACTCCTGCCCCGGCGCCGGCGCCTGCGGTGGCATGTATACCGCCAATACCATGGCCGCCGCCATCGAGGCCCTCGGCATGAGCCTCCCCTACTCTTCCTCCAACCCGGCCCTCAGCCAGGAGAAAAAGAACGAATGTATCGCCGCCGGCAAAGCCATCCGCCTGCTGCTGGAAAAAGATATCAAACCGCGGGACATCATGACCCGCAAAGCCTTCGAGAACGCCATCACCACCATCATGGTCCTCGGCGGCAGCACGAACGCCGTGCTTCACCTGATCGCTATGGCCAGAAGCGTAGGCGTCGCCCTCACACAGGACGATTTCCAGGCCATCAGCAACCGCATCCCCGTCCTCGCCGACTTCAAACCCAGCGGTAAATACCTCATGCAGGACCTGCACGAACACGGCGGGATTCCATCCGTTATGCGATATCTGTTAGACTCAGGCCTGCTCCATGGCGAATGTCTCACCGTCACCGGCAAGACGCTGGCCGAGAACCTCAAGGATATTCCGACACTCGATTTCGCGAAACAAGACATTATCTACCCTCTCAACAAACCCATCAAAGCTACCGGCCACCTGCAGATCCTTTACGGCAACATAGCCGTCGGTGGCAGCGTAGCCAAGATCAGCGGCAAGGAAGGCGAACGCTTCGAAGGACCCGCCCGCGTGTTCGACGGTGAACACGAACTCATCGCCGGTATCAATTCCGGTAAGATAAAACACGGCGATGTCGTCGTCATCCGCTACGTCGGACCCAAAGGCGCTCCCGGCATGCCCGAAATGCTCAAACCCACCTCCGCCCTCATCGGCGCCGGCCTGGGCAAAAGCGTAGCCCTGATCACCGACGGCCGCTTCAGCGGCGGCACCCATGGCTTCGTCATCGGCCATATCACCCCCGAAGCCAGCGAAGGCGGCGCCCTTGCCTTCGTCCACGACGACGACACCATCGAGCTCGACACCACAAAGAATACGATCACACTCAAAGTCAGCCCGGACGAGCTGGCCCGAAGAAAAGCCGCCTGGAAAAAGCCGGCCCCGAAAGCCACGAACGGACTTTTGTTTAAATATGCCCGCCAGGTGAAGACAGCCGCCGAAGGCTGCGTCACCGACGAAGAATAGAAGCCATCGACGAATTATAGAAGCCAAATTTTCATTTTTCAAACTATAAAGAACATGAGCAACGCAACAGCAACTCCCAAAACCACTCCGAAGTCAAAGACCGAATCCGCAGCGAAAACGCCTGTGGTGCGGGAGTTATCTGGTTCGCAGGCGGTACTGGAAGCCTTTCTCGCCGAAGGCGTAGATACGATCTTCGGCTATCCCGGCGGCGCCATCATGCCGATCTATGACGCCCTCTATGATTACCGCGACAAGCTGACCCACATCCTCGTCCGGCACGAGCAGGGCGGCATCCACGCAGCCCAGGGCTATGCCCGCACCAGCGGCCGCACCGGCGTAGTCTTCGCTACCAGCGGCCCCGGCGCCACCAACCTCGTCACCGGCCTCGCCGATGCGATGATCGACAGTACGCCGCTGGTCTGTGTTACCGGACAGGTCTTCGCGCACCTCCTCGGTACCGACGCCTTCCAGGAAACGGACGTGATCAACATCACCACCCCCGTGACCAAATGGAACTACCAGGTCACCGACGCCACGGAGATCCCCGCCGTTCTCGCCAAAGCCTTCTATATCGCCGGCAGCGGCCGCCCCGGCCCCGTGCTCATCGACATTACCAAGAACGCCCAGGTCCAAAAATTCAACTACGAAGGATATACGAAATGCGAACACATCCGCAGCTATCGCCCCAAACCCATCGTACGTAAAGAATATATCACCGAAGCCGCTAAGCTGATCAACGCGGCCGAACGCCCCTTCGTCCTCTTCGGCCAGGGCGTCATCCTCGGTGGAGCCGAACGAGAATTCAAGGCCTTCATCGAAAGATCAGGCATCCCCGCCGCCTGGACCATCCTCGGCGCCGGCGCGCTGCCCACCGACCATCCGCTGAACGTCGGCATGCTCGGCATGCATGGTAACTACGGTCCTAATCTTCTCACTAACGACTGCGATGTCCTGATCGCCATCGGCATGCGCTTCGACGACCGCGTCACCGGCCGCCTCGACAAATACGCCAAACAGGCCAAGGTCATCCACCTCGACATCGACCCCGCCGAGATCGACAAGAATGTAAAGGCCACCATTCCCGTTTGGGGCGATTGCAAGGAAACCCTTCCGCTGCTCACCGAGGCAGTTGAAAAGAAGACGCATACGGCCTGGCTCCAACGGTTCAAAGACGCCTTTCAGCAGGAAGTAGACGTCGTCATCCATGATGAGCTGAATCCGACGACGGCCGAAATGACCATGGGCGAAGTCCTGAAAGTATTGAACGAACTCACCGGTGGCGACGCCGTGATCGTCACCGACGTCGGCCAACACCAGATGGTTGCCTGCCGCTATGCCAAACTCAACCACACCCGCAGCAATATCACCTCCGGCGGTCTCGGCACCATGGGCTTCGGCCTCCCCGCGGCCATCGGCGCCAAATACGGCGCACCCGACCGCACCGTAGTCGCCATCATCGGCGACGGTGGCTTCCAGATGACCCTTCAGGAACTCGGGACCATCATGCAGTTCGGCGCGGACGTGAAGATCCTCATCCTCAACAACCGCTTCCTCGGCATGGTTCGCCAGTGGCAGGAACTGTTCAACGACAAACGCTATAGCTTCGTGGACATCACCAGCCCGGATTTCGTGGCCCTGGCCAAAGCCTACTATATCGACGCACAAAGCATCACCGACCGCAAGGACCTGAAAAAAGCCCTTCAGACCATGCTCGAACACAAAGGCTCCTACCTGCTGGAAGTCTTCACCGGCAAAGAGAACAACGTGTTCCCCATGGTTCCCCAGGGTTGCAGTGTCAGTGAAATTCGTCTCAAATAATCACGAAGATCATGATCTCAGCTTACGAAACACAGTGGAACGCGAACCTCTACGACGACAAACATAGCTTCGTCTCGAAATACGGCGAAGACGTCGTCCGGCTGCTCGCCCCACAGAACGGTGAACGCATCCTCGACCTCGGCTGCGGCACCGGCCATCTCACCCACCTCATCGCCCAGGCAGGACCTAGGATCACTGGGATCGACAATTCTCCTGCCATGATCGCACGGGCACAAGCGTTGTATCCCGACCTGGACTTCCGGGTAATGTCTGCTACCGATCTCCATTTCGACACCCCCTTCGACGCCGTCTTCTCCAACGCCACCCTTCACTGGGTGCTGGACAAAGAAAGCGCCGTAGAACAAGTCGCGCAGGTACTCGAACCCGGCGGGCGTTTCGTCCTCGAAATGGGTGCCAAAGGCAACGTGGAAGAGATCGTGGTGGCAACCCGTAAAGTGCTGAACCGTCATGGCTATTACAGCAACGCCGCCATCCAGCTCTGGTACTTTCCCTCGCTCAGCGAGTACACCACCCTGCTGGAGAAAAAAGGCTTCCGCGTCCGCTTCGCCGCACACTTCGACCGGTCTACCCAACTCAAGGACACCGAAAACGGTATCAAAGAGTTTGTCCGGATGTTTGGCAACGCCTTCTTCAACGATATCCCGGAAAACGAGATCGATACCGTCCTCACGGAAATTCAGGATCTGGTACGCCCCACCAATTACCGCAATGGCAGCTGGTTCGGCAATTATAAACGCCTGCGCATCGCCGCAACAAAATTGTAAGTAAGTATATGAAGCAAGAATATACCATCACGGTCTATACCGAGAACCAAATTGGCCTCATCAACCGCATCGCCATCATGTTCTCCCGCCGTAAGATCAACATCGAAAGCCTCAACACCTCCCCCTCGGAAGTACACGGCATCCACCGCTTCACCATCGTCATCAACGAAACCGAAGAAGTGGTCCGGAAACTCTGCCGCCAGCTCGAGAAACAGGTCGAGATCCTGAAGGCATATTTCAACACCAATGACGAGATCATCTGGCAGGAACTGGCCCTGTACAAGGTCAGCACGGACGAGATCGCCGAGAACGTCAAGGTCGAACGCCTGCTCCGCGAATACGGGGCCCGCGCCGTCGTGATCCGTAAAGACTATACCGTCTTCGAGACCACCGGCCAGCGCCAGGAGATCGACCGCCTGATCAAATTCCTCGAACCCTATGGGCTTATCGAATTCGTGCGCAGCGCCCGCGTCGCCATCATCAAGGACAGCGCCGGCTTCCACGAAAAACTCAAGGATTTCGAACTGTCAGCCCCCAGCGAAGAGGTCATCGAGAACGAATACCTCAGCCAGGCGGACAAAGTCTTTACAATGTAACCAGCTTCCCGCGAGGCAGGGCGGCGCCAGCCGCCCTTGCCGAGCACCACCCCCCGGGTTTTCGGGGGCAACCAAACAAAAAGTCTTTCAAAAAAAACAAACACATAAACATGGCAAAACTCAATTTCGGCGGCGTGGAAGAGAACGTAGTCACCCGCGAAGAATTCCCCCTCGCCAAGGCACAGCAGGTTTTGAAAAACGAAGTGATAGCCGTTATCGGTTATGGCGTACAGGGTCCTGGCCAGGCGCTCAACCAAAAAGACAACGGTATCAACGTCATAGTCGGTCAACGGAAAAACTCCAAGACCTGGGATAAAGCCGTCCGCGATGGCTTCGTTCCCGGCCAGACCCTCTTCGAGATCGAAGAAGCGCTGCAGAAAGGCA
>DASYZH010000211.1:0-37599 GCA_035946435.1 Puia sp.
CAGAGCCCGGTGTTCTTTTTGTCGCTCGATGGGCCTTCGTCCGAGCATACGGGTGAGCTGATCGCCGGGACGCTGGCGTGGTCGGGGAACTTTCAGTTCTTATTCGAGCTGGATAACGAGAACCGGCTGAATCTCGCTGCCGGTATGAATCCCGAGGGGTCGGAATATCTGCTGGCACCCGGGAAGCGATTCGTTACCCCTGAATTTATTTTTACGTGGTCTTCGGAAGGGAAGGGTATGGCCAGCCGCAATCTGCAGCGGTGGGCCCGGCAATACGGTGTGTTGGATGGTAACGGACCGCGGTACACGTTGTTGAACAACTGGGAGGCTACGCAATTCGACTTTAACGAAAAGAAGCTGGACAGCCTTTTTGATCAGACCCACGAGCTGGGTGTGGATCTTTTCCTGCTGGACGACGGCTGGTTCGGCAACAAATATCCACGCAACAGCGATCATGCGGGTCTGGGCGACTGGCAGGAGAACACCGCCAAATTACCCGATGGGATCGGGCATTTGGTTAAAAGCGCGGGCGAGAAGGGGGTAAAGTTCGGTATCTGGATCGAGCCGGAGATGGTGAACCCCAAGAGCGAGCTGTACGAAAAACATCCGGACTGGGTCTTGAAGTTGCCGAACCGGCCTGAAGATTATTTCAGGAACCAGCTGGTGCTCGATGTGCTGAATCCCGCGGTGCAGGATTTTGTGTACAATACCGTGGATGGGATGCTGACGCGTAACCCTGGCATCGCCTATATCAAATGGGACTGTAACCGGCCCATGACCAATGCGTATTCGCCGTATGCGGGGAACGATCAGCAGCGCGTATACATCGATTATGTGCGAGGTTTGTATGCGGTGCTGGCGCGGTTGCGGCAAAAATATCCGACGCTGCCGATGATGTTATGTGCCGGTGGCGGTGGGCGTACCGATTATGGCGCATTGAAATATTTCACCGAATTCTGGCCGAGCGACAACACCGATCCCGTGGATCGGATCTATATTCAATGGGGGTATTCTTATTTCTTTCCCGCCAAGACGATTGCCGATCATATCACGTCGTGGGGGAAAGAATCGCTAAAATACAAGACCGATGTGGCGATGATGGGGAGGATGGGCTATGACCTGGATATTTCGAAGCTTTCCGCAAAGGATCTGGCGTTCAGCCAGCAGGCCGTGCGGAATTATAAACGTCTTAGCGGGGTGATCTGGCAGGGAGATCAATATCGATTGGTCGATCCTTATGACCAGGAGCGGGCCGTGGTGCTCTATGCCGACAGCAGCAGGACGCATGCGGTGGTGTTCTCCTATACTTTGCATCCCCGGTACGGGACGGATTGGGCGCCGGTGTGTTTGCAGGGGCTCGATCCGCGAAAGGTGTATACGGTTCGTGAGACCAACTTGTATCCGGGCACCGTTTCGCAGCTGCCGGAGAATGGAAGGCGTTTTACGGGAGAGTACCTGATGAATGCCGGGTTGCGGCTCACGCCGCGGGAGGCGCTGAGCAGTGTCGTTGTGGAATTGACGGCTGAGGATGCCGGTGCGCTGGGTGCGGGGGTTGGTGCTGGTGCTGGTGCTGGGGCTGGGGCTGGGGCCGGGCGCGGGGCCGGGCGCGGTTCCGCGGCTTTGACCATTCCCTTTGGACAAGACAATAAAGTAGTGTGCGATCTGGGCAATGGTACCTATGCCCTCTATTTCCATGGGAAACTGGTGGCCGATAATATCTATGCGTTGTGCAGGGGAATGGACGAGTACGACAGCCGGTCTTACGACACGCATACGTACACCGAGACTTCTTTTTCCAACGCCTTTGGCCATGGGACGCTGTATACGGTTACCCATGGCAGCTACCAGCCGATGAAGCAGCTCTTCTATGTGTTCCCCGGGAAGGATTATATCATCACCGAGGTGCAGATGAACATCGCTGAGGGGTTTAACTATATGTCCCCGCTGGTGGCCGACCATGTGTCGATTGACGAAAAGGGGGACAACCGGGCGTTGTTCGTTCCTTATGACAACGATATGTGGGTGCGCTATAATGCTGCGCGGATGGACAGTGCGGATTTTACCGGCAGCGAAGTGACGGCTTTGTACAATGACGATGATGGGCGCGGAATGGTGATCGGGTCCCTGGAGCAGGGTGTCTGGAAAACGGGGATCAGGGTCGAGGGCAGCAGCGACACTACGCTCGGGAAGCTGGCGGTCTTTGCCGGCTGGACCGATCCTGCGCTTACGCATGATAATATAAAGCATGGCATGGTCCGGCCGTCGGGTGGGGTATGCCGTGGAAGCAAGGTGTTGATCGGTGATTTCGACGATTGGCGGATGGGCATGGAGACCTATGCCCGTCTGGATAGTTTGGGAGCGCCGAAAGTCATCTTCGACTGGAAGCGGCCTACGCCCATGGGCTGGAACAGCTGGGGGGTGATCCAGGATAAGCTGACGCTGGCCAAAGCCAAAGCCGTGGTTGATTTCTTTGCGGATTCCTGCACCGGTTTCAGGAACGGGGAGCACACATTGTTCATCGACCTGGATGCTTTCTGGGACAATATGACCCCTGGCGGGTTACTCGGCGGAAACGTATCGCAGCTGGAGGATTTCGTAGCCTATTGCCGGCAGCATGGATTCAAGCCGGGAGTATATTGGACCCCTTGGGCCGATTGGGGGAAGAGGGACCGAAAGATAGAAGGTTCTACGCATACTTATGGCGAGACCTGGACGAGACAGAACGGGCAGGTGATGGATGTCGATGGCGGTAGGGCCATGGACCCGACGCATCCCGGAACGCGGGACCGGATCGTCGCCACGCTTACGCGGCTGAAGCAGCTGGGTTTCGAGATGATCAAGATCGATTTCCTGGGTCACGGGGCGCTGGAGTCCGACCATTTTTATGATCCTGCTGTCACTACGGGGATGCAGGCCTTCAACCAGGGGATGGCCTTTGTCGACAGCGTGCTTGGCGGGCAGATGCTGGTCTATGCGGCTATCTCGCCGAATATCGCTACGGCGCGGTATGTTCATATGCGCAGGATCGGCTGTGATGCCTTCAGCGCTATCGACAATACCGAGTATACGTTGAACAGCAGTGGATATGGCTGGTGGCAGAGCGGCATTTACGATTTCGTGGATGCAGACCACGTGGTTTTTGGCAACGCCCCGGATGGTGCTAACCGGGCGCGGCTGGCGGCTTCGATCGTGACGGGCACGCTCATGACGGGGGACGATTATTCGGCGGCGGGGAAGTGGCGGCAGATGGCGCGTAAGCTGTTGCAGAATCCGGCGGTGCTGGCGGCCGTGGGGAATGGCAAGAGCTTCCGGCCGGTCTATGGCAATACCGGGAAACGCGGCGTGCAGGTGTTTGTAAAGCATGCGGGGGCCGACGTATATGTCGCCGTGATCAATTATGAGAATGCGCCGCATGCCTTTACTATCCCCTTGTCGCGGATCGGCGTGCACCGGGGAAGGCGGCCCTTCACCGGGCTTTTCGGCGGGGCCATCGTGCAGCCGGCGGATGGCCAGGTAACGCTCGAGGTGGGTGCCGATGATGCGGAGATCTATCGCTTATAGCGGTTTTGTGTTATAGCGGTTTTGCGAAGCCGTTCTCTTCCAGCCAGGCGATCGCCCAGTCGAACCATTTATCCCTGTTCTTTGGATTGTTCATGCCGAAGCCGTGTCCCCCTTCCTGGAACAGGTGCATTTCCGCCTTCACGTTGTTTTTAAGCAGCGCCTCGTAAAACAGCAGGCTGTTCTGCACCGGCACCACGTTGTCGTCTTCCGCATGGACGAGAAAGGTGGGCGGGGTATTGGGAGTCACCTGTTTTTCATTCGAGTATAGTTCGATCTGTTTTTCGCCGGGAGTCTTACCGATGAGATTCTCGCGCGAACCCCTGTGCGTATACGCGCCGAAATCGATCACTGGGTAGAGCAGCAGCATAAAATCGGGTCGCAGGCTGATGTGTTCTTTGTTGTCGATCACCGGCCGGTCGAAATGGGTGCCTTCCGTTGAAGCGAGATGACCGCCGGCGGAGAAACCCATGATCCCTATTTTTTGTGGATCGAGATGCCACTGCGCCGCGTTTTTGCGTATGGTGAGGATAGCCGTTTGTGCATCCTGGAGCGGACCGATCGATGGATCGATCCTGATGGCGTCACTGGGCAACCGGTAGATCAGCACGAAGGCCGTGATGCCCATTTTGGCAAAGGCGCGGGCGACGTCCGTACCTTCGTAGCTGGAGGCGAGACCGGCATAGCTGCCACCCGGACAGATGACCACAGCCGTGCCATTGGCCTTTCCTTGTTCGGGGACGAAGGGGATGAGCCGGGGCTGGGTAACTTTTGTGATCCAGCTGTTATGATCCATGTTTTCGACGTAACCGGCGGGCGCATTTTTTGAATTGGGTACGCCATCCGGATATAGTAGGACCGGTTTTTCCTGTGCCCGCGCGGCGAGGGCGATGAAGACGAATGCTGCTGGTAGGAGCCTCATGGTTTATATGCTTTTAGGAGAGATTGATTGATAGCGAATAACAAGGTACCATTTATATCGATGACACTTCTTACATCCCCGGTGATATCGAAGCCGGAGATATTTTGCGTTATGTATTCGAAGCCACCCTTTCCGTCGCCTTTGAGCAGGATGCCGTAGTTGGCATCGGCCTTGCCGAAGCGCAGGGGAGCCTTGTTCCTGTTGCCGCAGAGCAGCAGATCGATGTTGCCGTCCTTATTATAGTCGAGCGGGGTGATCGTGTATACCGGGGCATATTGCGCTTGGGTGGGAAGGACGTGTTCGGTGAGCGCGCCGCTGGCATTGCTGAGGAAGCAACTCGTCTCGAGCAGGTTGGCTTGCAGGTGGCCCGCGTCTTTGAGCTCTTCCGGTGTGAACAGCTCGTGGATGGTGGCGTGGGCGTAGCTTTCATAATCCGGAAAGCGGACGGTCATCATATTGAGCTGGGCGGTCAATTCATCGCGGGTGGGCCAGGGATAGGACTGGTGCTGGACATAGAAACAAAGAATGGGATCGATGGTGCCGTTGTTGTCGAAATCCTTGTAGTACAATTCGGCCGGTTCCTGGACCGAAGCCCGGCATTGGGTATTGAGCCCGATGTTGCCGGCAATGATATCGGGATGGCCGTCGTGGTTGAGATCGGTGACCAGCAGGGTATTCCACCAGCCGCGGGTGGGTTGCGGCAGATATTGCGTCGTGTGATCGGTCAGCCGGCCGTGCTCGTTAAGCAGGATGGTGATGGGCATCCATTCGCCTGCCAGGACGAGGTCGGGGCGGCCGTCCGCATTGAAGTCGGAGAAGACGGCGGCCGTTACCATCCCGATATGACGGAGATTCGGCGCCAGCTGGGTAGTCTTATCGGTGAAATGGCCTTTGCCGTTGTTGATCAGTACATAGGACTCGGGTGTTTCGGGGTACCGGCCGGGGATCACGCGGCCCCCGACGAAGAGGTCGGGGTGGCCGTCGCCATCGATATCGGCGACTGCTACGCAGCCTTTGCTGCCCGGCATGGGTGGAAGCGCATCTCCCGCACGCGTGAAGTTGCCTTTTCCGTCGTTAAGGTAGAGGCGGTCCTGCAGCAGGGAGTCGTCGGGCTGCAGGTTGTCATATCCGCCTGAGCAAACGTACAGGTCCGGTGTGCCGTCACCGTTAGCGTCGAGGAAAACGGCCGCGGCATCCGTGAATGCGTGATCGGCCCCGAGGGCGGGTTCGTTTTTGGCCCGGAAGCTGCCATCGCGTTGTTGGAGGAACAGCTTACCGGCCTTGCCATAGCCGCCGCCGATGAAGACGTCCACGAGGCCATCGCCATTGACGTCGCCTTTGATCATGCAGGGTGTGGAGAAGGACATGGGGCTCACCATCAGTGGCTGGCGTTTAAAATCGTTGATGGTCGTCGTGGGCTGGGGGTCGGAGATGGGCGGGGGGATGGCTTTGAAGACCGGCGTTTCGGGTTTTGCAGGATGCGGGGTTGGGCGGGCATCTTTTTCTTTGGCGGCGACATTGCTTTTCTTGGCGGCGGCATCGCTTTCTTTGGCGGGGGCATCGTTTTCTTTGAGGGTTAGCAGGGTGTCGGCTTTTATGGGGCCGATCGTTTGTTGTTTCCCCGAGCGCCAGATGATGCAGAGGGAATCGATCTGCCGGTCCGTCCCCGTGCCGAAATGCAGTACCGGGCTCACGGAGGATTGATAGCCGCGGGCCGGCATCTGTTCCAGCATCTGGCGATGATGGTTATAGTAGAGCATCACCCTGGCGCCGATGCCCTGGGTGTTGGGCGTTCGGCCTTCGAGCTTTAGTTCGAGGTAGTGGTGTGTCTTGTCGCTGGTGTTCTCATAGATAAAGGCCGGCTGGCCGATGTTGTTGACGACGAGGTCGAGGTCGCCGTCGTTGTCGAGGTCCGCATAGGCGGCGCCGTTGCTGTTGGCCGGCAGGGTGATGCCCCATTGGCGGCTGCTGTCGGCGAAGTGGCCGTCGCCGGTGTTCCTGAACAAATAGCTTTTGAGTTGTGAGGACGGCATGTGCTGCAGCAATTGCAGGATGTTCTCTGGCCGGATGTCTTTACCGAGCGAGGCGAGCAGGTCACCGCGGTATTTGACGAAATCGCTGTTAGTGAGGTCATGCAGGAGCCCGTTCGTTACGAACAGATCCTTGCGTCCATCGTTGTCGAAATCGGCAAAGAGGGGTGCCCAACTCCAGTCAGTAGTAGAAACCCCCGCTATCTGCCCGATCTCGCTGAAGGTGCCGTTGCCATTATTCAGCTGGAGCATATTGCGCATATACTGGTAATAGAAGCCGACGCGGATGTTTTGCTCGAATTGGGCGTAGTTATCGGGGGTGAAAAGGGTTTTCTGCCGGAGGTTGGATTCGGGCAGCATATCGAGGGTGTAGATGTCGGGCAGGCCGTCGTTGTTGATATCGGCGATGTCGTTGCCCATGGAGAAGAGCGAGGTGTGGCCGATCCGTTGCCGGAGCTCATCGGTAAAGGTGCCGTTCCTGCGGTTGATATACAGGTGATCCGGAACGGCGTAGTCGTTGGATATATAGATATCCGGCCAGCCGTCGCCGTCGATGTCGGCGATGCCCGCGCCCAGTCCATAGGACAGGCCGGAATTTTGGATACCCGCCGCGAGGGTGACGTCGGTGAAGTGCCCGTTATCGTTGCGGTACAGTTTTGTGCCGCTCATGGGGTCGGGGATCTTTTCGATGGCGGGGACGGTGGAGTCGTCGAGGTGGGTGAACTGGCGGGGGTTGTGATCCAGCAGCAGCATGTCCAGGTCGCCGTCGCCATCGTAATCGAAGAAATAGGCCTGGGTGCTGAAGGAACCGTCGGCCAGGCCGTACTTTTCGGCTTCTTCCGTGAAATGCGGGATGCCCTGCGGGTCGTTGCCCTGGTTGATGAAGAGCTGGTTGCGGCGTTTTTCCAGTGGGTTGGGCCCCGAGTAGCAAACGTAGATATCGAGTTTGTCGTCGCCGTTGATGTCTACCAGGGTGACGCCGGTCTTCCAGCCGTCGCTGCGGCCGGCAACGCCGGCAATGTCCGTGACGTCATCGAACCGGAGATGTCCTTTGTTGAGATAGAGTTTGTCGTCCGTAGTGTTGCCGGTAAAATAAATATCCTGCAGGCCATCGCCGTTGAGGTCGCCGACCGCAACTCCTGCTCCGTTGTAGAAATACTGGTAGAGCAGGATGTTCTTGTCGGCTGTTTCCGTGATGGTATTGGTGAATCCGATATGGGTTTGGCTGCTGTCGAGCAAACGGAACAAGGTATTCGTCTGCGCGGTGGTGTCCGGTCGGTTCGAATGGCAGCCGGCGAAGATCGCCAAGACCAAGAAACCCCGCATATAGCGGGGTAACCTGGTATGAATTATTTTTTGACGCATCAGTAGCCTGGGTTTTGCTGTATTTTTCCTCCCGAGGCGAGGATCTCACTTTGCGGGATCGGCATCCAGTAGTTCTTAGTGGCGAAACTCCGGTTGCCCAGGGCGATGATCCGGGAATAGGTGATCGTGCTATCGGGATTTAATGTTGGCAAGATACCATAAGCCGGGACATTTTCCGTCACATTCGCGATCATCCAGCGGCGGACGTCGTAGAAGCGGTGGTCTTCGAAGCTGAGCTCTACCTGGCGTTCCAGCCTCACGGTTTGCCGCATGGAATCCTGGGAAAGGCCAGGGGTGATGTCGGGCATGCCGGCGCGGGCGCGGATGAGGTTGAGTGCGTCATAGACGCTTTGGTCGGGGCCTACGGCTTCGTTTTGCGCTTCGGCGTAGTTGAGCAGGGTCTCGGCGTAGCGGATGTATTTATAGGGCTGGTCCTGGGTCTGGTCGGCGTAGAGGTTATCCTGCTGACCGGGGTTGAGGTTCTCGTTCATGTATTTGAGGATATAGTAGCCGGTGAGGGTCGTGTTCCAGGGACCGGGACCGTCCTTGCTGTCGAGACCTCCGGGGACATAGCATTGAACGTTGCGGCCGCGATAAGGATGGCCGTTATACAGCACTGTTTCCGCCAGCCGGGGGTCGCGGTTGGTGTAGGGGTCTTGCGGGTTGTAGCCGGAGGTGGGGTCGGTGATGGGTTTACCGTTGGCCATTTCGTAAGCGTCGACGAAATTCTGCAAGGGCGTCTGGCCGCCCCAGCCGTTGTAGCCGTTGGGGCCGTCGACGAGTTCGAGGCCGGAGTGACCCACGACGGGTGAATATAGGCGTTCGAAGATGTCCTCGCTTGTGGTGGGTGTCAGGAACTCCTGCCGATAGTCCGGATAGAGCGTGAACTCTTTGAGATCCATGACGGCCTTGTTGGCGGCGGCAGCTGCGGCCCATTTCGATTGATCGTTTGTCCCACCGGTGTATAGTGGGCTGGCGGCGTACAGCAGGAGACGGCCCTTGAGCGCCATGGCGGCTTCCATGCTGGCACGGCCGGCGGGTAGGCTTATGCCGGTGAGGCCGGCTATAGCAGAATCGCATTCGTTCTCGGCGTAGGTGAGGCAGTCTTGAACGGAGCTACGGGCATACAGCGGAGTATAGTTCGTGTCCGTGAGTCCCCAGACCGTATTGCCCATGATGGGCACGCCGCCGTAGTTGCGGATGAGGTCATGGTAGCGGTAGGCGCGGATAAAATGCAATTCGGCGATGAGCCTGTTGCGGGTATAGGCGCTCATGGGTACTTTGTCGATGCCGGCCAGGGCGTAGTTGATCTCGCGGATGCTACGGTAGCTACGGAACCAGAAATTGCTCATGAACGACATGTTATCCGGCGTATAGATACCTTGCTCGATGATATAGGAGCCGTTGTCCTGGGTGGCGACGGATTCGTCGGTGCAGGAGCTGAGCCAGGGGGCGTCGAAAGCGCGTTGGAATTCGGGGGCCGTATTCTCGCCGTTCAGGGTCTCACCGAGATAGCGGCCGATGACGTATGTTTCCATCAGCACCGAATCCCCGAATATGGCGTCGCTGGAGATGATGCTTGTTGGTGTGGTGGAAAGATAATTCTTTTTACAGGCGGTGAACAGTAATAGCGCGATACTGCCCAGTGCTACGAAGATATGTTGTACTGTTTTCATGATCTTAGAATGTTACGTTAAGGCCAAGGTTGTAGATCTTTTGCTGCGGGTAGAAATACCCCTGCTCGTTGTTGCCCTCCGGATCGTAGTCCTTGAGCGAGGTAACGGTGAGGAGGTTGAACCCATTGGCATAGACCCGAAGCGCACTGATACCGATGTGGCGGAGTGTTTCATGCGGGAAGGTATAGCCAACCTCGACGTTCTTCAGGCGAAGGAAGGAGGTATTTCTAAGCCAGAAGGTGCTGCGATAGTTACCGTAGTATTCGCCGGAACGGTCGTCCGCCCTCGGGTAGGTACCGTTGGGATTGCTCGGCGACCAGCGATTGTCGGCCCAGGAGCTGGGGAAGTTACCCACGGTGCCGGCATCCGGCAGGAGGTATTGGACGACATCGGCCTGGCCGGAGAACAGCAGGCTCAGGTCGAAATTCTTCCAGGAGGCACCGCCGGTGAGGCCGTAGACGATCCAGGGAATATTGCTTTTGCTGGCCCGCATTTCATCGGCATAGGTGATCTGGCCGTCGTGGTTCACGTCTTTATAGATCAGGTCACCGGGTTGTGTCCCGGGGATATGCGGGGTGGCATTGATCTGATCCCAGGTCCTGTAGATACCGATAGCCTGGTAAAGCAGTTGGGAGCCGATGGGCCGGCCGGTGGCCTGCTGGTAGGAAAGTGTATTCGGCGCTTCGTCCTGGTAGATGACCCTGCTTCTGGCGTAGGTGAAGTTGCCGCCGAGGTTGAAGGACCATTTGCCGAAACTGCGTTTGTAATTGAGGTTGGCTTCGAAACCTTTGTTTTCGGCCTTGCCGATGTTCTCGTCGGGGATCTGGGAGCTCGCGATGCCTGTGACGCCGGGGATGCTGGCATTCAGCGGCAGCAGGATATTGGAGCGTTTGTCCTCGAATACGTTGAGCTCGAAGCTGAGGTGTTTGAAGATCGTTCCGTCGAGACCGATGTTGTATTTGTTCGATACTTCCCAGGTGATATTGGGATTGGAGAGCAGGTTGTAGTTGATGACGATCTGATTTTGCGTCGCGCCGGTGGTGAATACGCCGGACTGGTAGCTGAAGTTATCGAGATATTGATAGGCCGAAACCCGATCGTTACCGAGCTTGCCATAGGAAGCCCGGAGCTTGAGGTCGTTTACCCAATCCACGTTTTTCATGAAGTTTTCCTGGGCGATACGCCAGCCTGCGGATACGCCGGGGAATACGCCGTAGCGATGCCCGGGCGCGAAGATCGAGGAACCGTCGTCGCGCAGCTGGAATTCGAGCAGGTATTTGCCGGCGTAGTCGTAGTTGAACCGGCCAAAATAGTTCTGCCGCGTGGTTTCGCTGCTGCTGCCGGAGTTGCCGTAGTCGGTGGGGTCGGTGCCGCCCTGGCTAAGCTCTTGAAGCGAGCTCGACAGAAAGTTCAGGCGGGAGGCTGCGAAGGTAGCATCGTTGTTATCGCTTTGTTCGTAGGCAACGAAGGCCTTGAAGCTGTGCAGGCCCACCTGCAGCGAGTAATTGAGTTTGAGGTTAGCGGTAACGAGGGTATTGGTTTCCGTGCTTTGGTTGAGATTAGGCTGGGTCGGCCCGTCCTTTATCGGAGTATAGGTATTGGTCGATTGAGCGTACTGGTAGGTGATCCAGGGTATTGCAAATTGTTTGGAATTGTTGGTGAACTGATCCACGCCCAGGAAGCCGTCGAGGCTGAGTCCTTTTACCGGGAGGGTCCAGCTGCCGGTGAGGGTTCCGTTGAAGGTATTGGTGACGCTTTTGAGGGTTCCGACGAGATTACCGTTGACCTCCACCGCGGGGTTTTGGCCGCCGTTGACGCCTTCGGATGGCAGCCCGTTAGGGTAGTAGGTAGGGATGGTGGGATAGATACTATAGATCTGATCGAAAATGGCGGATGCCCCGATGCCTGCGGGTGTGGTCCGGTTCTCGGAGCGATAGCCCAGGTTGAGGCCGAAGCGCAGCTTGTCGTTCACTTTGACATCTATGTTCGACAGGACGTTGTTTTGTTTGTATTTGGTGGCTCCATTCTTATAGAGCCCGTCCTGGTATTGGTTGCCGAGCGAGAGATAATACGTGATGTTGTCATTGCCGCCGCGGATCGCGAGGTCTTGTTTGTCCTGCAGCGCGACATTCTTCAGGACGGCTTTTTCCCAGTTCTGATTGGGGTAATTAAGCGGATCGGACCCATCCCTGAATTTCTGGATCTGGGCCGGGGTATAGATGTGGTTCAGGCCGCCCGCGGAGTCGTCGTAATAGGAGATCTCGTTTTGGATGGTGGCGAAGGTAGCGGCGTCCGCCATTTTCGGCAGTCTGGAGGGCTGCATGAAACCCTCGTTATAGTCGAAGGAGACGGTGGGCCGGCCGCTCTTGCCGTGTTTGGTGGTGATGAGGATAACGCCGTTAGCCCCTTCGGCGCCATAGATAGCAGCGGAGGCGTCTTTGAGGACGGAGACGCTTTCGATATCGATGGGGTTGAGGCGTTCCAGGCCGCCGAGGCGGTTGGCCACGCCGTCGATGACGATGAGCGGGCTGTTGTTGTTAAGGGTAGCCTGGCCGCGGATCAGGATAGTAGCCCCGTCGTAGCCGGGTTCGCCCGAGGTGTTGAGGGCCATCACGCCGGGCATCCGGCCGGCGAGGGAGTTGGAGAGGTTGGGTGCCGGGCTTTGGACGAGGTCGGCGCCCTGGATGGAGGCTACGGCGCCGGTGACCGTGGCTTTTTTCTGGGTGCCATAGCCGACGACGATCACCTGGTTGAGGTCCTGGTTGGACCCGTTGACGAACATCCGGATGTCGAGGGCCGATCTGCCGCCGACCTTTTCTTCCCTGGGGACATAACCCACGGAGGTGAAGACCAGGGTGGCATTGCCGGAGGCGTGGATCGTGAATTTGCCGTTGACGTCGGTGGTCGTTGCGGCCTTTGAGCCTTTAACGGTGACGGTTACTGCGGGCATCCCCTGGCCGAGGGAGTCCGTGACGGTACCGGAGATCGCGCGACGGCCGGATTGGTCCTGGGCCAGTGCGGATGAGGAGAGGAGCGTGCCCAGGACGATCAGCAATAGCGTCGGCATGGGGTTGCATTTTAGACATTTAAGCAGTCTCATCTTGAATTAGATTGGGTGAAATTTTTGAATTGAAAGCATGCGGGAGCGCGGACGGGTGGGAAGGCCGGCGACGCAATCGTTTGTTATGTTATCATGGCAGGCGTTTTTGGCAATTGATTCTATTCTATACTATACTACAAGCTGCCCCAAAAGTGGAAATATTAAATGACTTTAACAAATTTTCCTGAAAAAATTATGGAATAGTATAGTATAGGGGCTAAAACTTTGATCGATAAGCTGGAAACCTATATATTTGGCGTGTACTATTCTATTCCAATACAAAAATCGCCGTCCATGCGGGATATATATGACCAGATCCACGAGCTCGAGGGGATACCCAAATTAACCAAGCATGAGCAGTTCGTGCAGGGGATCATCAATGCGGTAGACAATAAAGTCGTCGTGGTGGGTGATCTGCTGCCTTCGGTAAACAAGCTGATGGCCGAGCTGGGTTTTGCGCGTGAAACGATCATGCGGGGGTATAAGGACCTGATCAAAAGGGGCATTGTGGAATCGCGTAACCGCATGGGTTTTTTTATTGCCAGCGCGGAGACCGGCTTGAATCTCCGGGTAGCCCTGTTGTTGTATGCCTTCGATACTTTCCAGGAAACCTTTTATAAGACGTTCAAGAAGCATCTCGATCCGGCGGTTCATCTCGACGTATTCTTTCATCACAACAATATCGACATCCTGGAGACGATCATCGGAAATATCCGGGGCAAATACGGGATGTATGTGGTGGCGCCGATCCCGAATCCGCGGACGAGCGAGATCTTGCGGAACATTCCGCTGAACAAATTTCTGATGATCGACCGGTTCGAGCAGATGGAGGGTGATTTTTCTTATGTGACGCAGGAATTCGAGGAATCGACGTATAAGGCTTTTTGTGAGCTTCGCGGAGTGATCGGCCGGTATGACGAGTTCGTTTTTTATTACCGGCCGTCTACCGATACGCCCATCGAGATCCTGCGGTCGTTCAAGCGATTCATCAAGGAGAACCGGATCAAGGGGACGATACAGACGGAGTATCTGCCCGGGACGATGGAAAGGGGGAAGGTCTATTTTACCATCAACAACACCGAGCTGTGGGCCATGTTGAAGGATTGTATTGCGGGAGGGCTCGATCCGGGCACGGATGTGGGCATCCTGTCGCACAATGACGACATGGTGAAGGAGATCATCTGCGGGGGCGTTACTACCTATTCCACGGATTTCAAACGGATGGCCGAAGAAGCGGCGAATTTTGTGATGACGGGCAAGGCGGTCAAAAAGATCATCCCTACGGTGCTTATTCGGCGGAAGTCGCTGTGAGGTGATATGCGAAGCCGTTCCGGTGCTACAGTTCTGCGAGATGCGCGTCCGTGAATTCGAGCAGCGAGCCGAGCTTGAGGTCGGCGGCGCCCCATTTGGGGAGATGGGCCTGGTCATGCACGGGGATGGCCACACAGGTCATGCGGGCGGCCTTGGCGGCGATGACGCCGTTGAATGAATCTTCAAAGGCGAGACATTGCAAGGGGGATACGGCGAGGGCCTCGGCGCAATCCATATAGACCTGCGGATGGGGTTTGCCGTAGGGGAGATGTTCGGCGGAGGCTACGGCTTCGAACTCGCCGGTGATGCCCAGCTTTTCTACTACGACGTTCACCAGGGACAGGGGGCTGGAGGTGGCGAGACCGACGTGGAAATTCTTTGCTTTGAAGAAGGCGATGATCTCTTGAACGCCGGGGAGGGGTTTGGCCTGGGTTTTGATCTTTTCGATCACATGCTGATGAAGTGCCGCTTCAGCCGCGGGAATTCGTTCTTTGCCGATGCCGAAATGGCCAAACCAATAATCCAGCCATTCCCGCGTGCGCAGGCCGGTGGTATGATGATATTGAACCGGAGAGAGGGTGACATTGAATTGAAGCAGGGTCTCCATGCCGGCTTCCTGCCAGCAGGGTTCGGAGTCGATGAGCAGGCCATCCATGTCGAAGATAACAGTATTCAAACGCATAGGGGGGCAAAGTTACTGAGATGTGTCGACTATTCCGTACTTTCGTGCGTAGGGGACCGAAGGTCCGCTGTCCGAATATACATATGAGATCATTAAGGGAACGATTGAAAAATTTTCGTCTCATACGGAAACTAGTGTATGCTGTTGTGGGGATGGTCTCTTATCCCGGCCTGACGATTGTGAATCGCCTTAAGATCAGCGGTACAGAGCATCTGCGTAAGTTACCCAGACAAAATGTCCTCTTTGTAAGCAATCACCAAACGTATTTTGCCGACGTCATTACTTTCCTGCATATTTTTTGTGCCGTGAAATGGGGTAAAAAGGACCGCCTGGGGCTGCCCTATTATCTGTTGAATCCATTTACCAATGTCTACTATGTAGCCGCGGAGGAAACGATGCGGGCCACCTGGGTGAGCCGGTTGTTCACGATGGCTGGGGCGCTCACGGTGAAACGGACCTGGAACAGTGCCAGCCACGAAGTGCGGCGCGGGCTGGATCCCTCCGATACCCGCAAGATCTTCCGGGCCCTGGATACCAGCTGGGTGATCACGTTCCCGCAAGGCACGACGAAGGCCTTTGCGCCGGGAAGAAAAGGGACCGCGCATGTCATTAAGCAGAGCCGCCCGATCGTCGTGCCGGTAGTCATCAGCGGGTTCTGGCGCGCCTTTGACAAAAAGGGGTTGAAGTTCAAGAAAAGAGGGGTGGAGCTGTCCGTGGTCTTCAAGGAGCCATTGGAGATCGATTATGATGCGCCGGCGGAGGTCATCCTCGACCAGGTAATGGACTCGATCGAACAGAGCAAGAAGTTCCAGACCGCCCGGAGGGCGGTCGCGGCGCAACGCGACGCAGACATTGGCCCCGCAAAGACTGCGAAGCAGTCGTAGCCGAGCGGCGAATCTACAAAACTAACGTACCGTAAACCTCAGCGTCGAATAACCCAGCAGTCCATTGCTGGTCATCCCCTGTACGATCAGCGCATAATTTCCTTTGAGGTCGGAAGTATACAGCGAGAGCCGTTTTTTGCCATCCTTGCCGGTGCTGATGGCCGGTGACCATAGCAGCTGGTTGCGTAGGTCGGGGATGGTGCTTTGGTCATGCGCCACCGATGTGTACACGGGGGAATAGAATTCACGAAGCTGTTCCAGACCGTTGAACTGTACGACCACAGCGTTCGGGTCGAGCGGATAGCCGCCGAGGTCGCCGTCATAAGAGCGGAAGCTCACCAACCCCTGGCCGTTGGTCGGACCGAGATAGTAACGGTGGGAGATCACGTCGATCGCCGCAAGCTTAAGCGGGTTGATGTTAAGCAGCTTGTTGTTATCGAATACCGGCACACCATCGATAAGCAGGAGTGGATCACCGTCGAAGAAGACATTGAACAAGGCATCCCGTACGCGAAAGAAACTGTTGCCGGACTTCCAGCGCACACGAACATCTTCCACATATTCCCGGATGACCTCATCCAGGGTGACGAACCGGACGAAATCGTCCAGGTTATAATGCCGGGTGGGTGTTCCATAGAAGCCCATAGTATCCGGAACAGGCGCCGGAACCAACTGATATTTTTCCGTTGCGAGATAGGCATTCTCTGCCTGAACGGCTATGCTGCGTGAAAGCAGGGTTTGCGGCCGGTCCTTGTATGACAACGGCTCGCCGGCCGGCAGCGCCGTGTAATGATCGGAAAAGGGGCTGGAGACATCGATGCGATAGGTGCTGTCCGCCACGGGGGCCTGCACGATCAGTTCCCGGTTACCATAGAAGTTATCGAGCTGAAAGTTGAGGTTGCCGTCGGCATGGCTGAGGGTTGTAGCCAGCTGGAATTGCCGGCCGGGGATCGACGCGTAAAAGGCCATGGGTGGCGGCGGGGCCCCGGTGAGACGCCGGCTGATATGGGCGTTGATCACGGGGCCGCTGGTCTCGGGGAGGAACTCGAAATAGGGTTTTTTGTTCTGGCGGATATCGTCCCAGCGAAAGCGGGACCAGCCCTGTGTCAGCATGAGGTTATCCAGCGCTTCCGCGGTCCGGTTATCGGGGTTGGTAAAATAATATTGCGGCGATTCTATGGTCCCTTTGAGATCGGAGCTGAGGAGGAGATAGCTGAGAATGGTCTCGTCCGGGATGGCCTGCACGGAGTCGATGAGGATGGTGGAAACGGAGAGGCTCGCCGGGATCGGGTCGCCGGCAGGATCGGTGGTCTGCAGGTCGATGTCTACCCGTCGACGCGTGTCGTAAGCGGCGGCTCCGGTGGAGGTTGCGGTGGCGGGCGCGGGGCCTGTCGCGTTGACGGGGCCGTTGTCGCCGGAGCTATGGAGATCAATGTGCAACAGGCCGCGTGGCTGTTTGCACCAGAGGCGCTCACACATGGGGGTCCGGTGCGCATCGAAGACGACAAAATGAGAGATGCCGTCCCGGAGGCTGTCTTTATCGACAGTGAAAGTGGCGGTATTGCCGTCGAGCCGGGCGACCTGAAGACTGCTGACACGCCGGTGGGCGTGCACAAAGAGATATACGAGCGGGGAGGATGCGGACGTCCGGCTACTAACGGTGATAGTCAGTCGATGAGGGTCGCTGTCGTCGAGATGCATCGTATAGCCTTGGGGGTAGGCGGCGGGGAGTGTTTCGGTCACGGTGCCGCCGGGCGTTTCGACGCGGGCGGAATAGGTATATCCCGCTTTGGGCGTAAGCTGGAACCTGCCCATGCCAAATTGGTTGGAGGTGAAATGGGCCAGGGTGTCGTGCTGCTGGTCGTAGATTGTGCCCTGGCAGGCGACGCCGTGACCATAGCGATCGGTGGCCTTGAAGGCAATTACCGAATTCAGGTCCGCAACCAGGTTGCCGCCTTCGGGAAAGAAGCGGATGGATTCGCCGTCGGCTGGGGCGCCGCCGGGTGAGCCGGATTCGCTGGCCTGGGCACCGGGTGGGCGGACTTGCGCCGAATCCTGCGCGGGGCTTTCGGTGGTCGTATTGAGGATGGTGAGGGACTCGGAGAAATATTCGTCCGGACTAAAATTCTTCATCCAGCTGGTGTAGGCGCGGAATAAATAGCGGCCCGAGGGCAGGGATGCCGGGATGTGGAAGGAGCTGCTGCCTCTTCCGCTATCGAGTCTCACGCGCTGCTGTACTACGGGTTTTAGTTCTTTGTCGAGGAGCTCGACGGAGGCGATGGCCGAGAGGCCGAGGGGGCTGTTGGTGGTGGCGTCGACATCGTAGATGCTGAGCCAGCAATTCTCACCCGCGAGGTAGAAGCTTTTGTCGATATGGACAAAGAGTTTTTCCTGCATCGTCCGCGACTGATATCGGAGAAATGCCGCGGCGATGTCGTCGCCATTCTCCTGCTGGCACCAGGCCGGTTGGCAGAAGCCGGAGAGGATCAGAAAAATGGTGAGTGATATATATCGGTGGTTGCGCATGGTTAGCGATTTTATGGCCAGAAAGGAGGTTTTATGGTGGTTCCACCGAATTGGGTGCAGTCCAGGCAAATAAGCGGGGCCAGCACCAGTATAGTAAAACCGTTGAAATAATAAGGGCCGTAGCCGGGTTCATTCGGGTAGTTGTAAGCCGGAAAATCATTTGGGATGTAGGGTACGGAGACGGTGTCGCAGCTATAGGCCGGCGAGTTATGCTGCCAGCGGCTCATATAAGACTCCCAGATCATGATGCGCTGTTGTTGTACGGAGCTTGCGCTAAGGTAGCCGATCACGGGTTGGGTGGGGTTGGTGAGGCAGCGGATATTGCCGACGAGCTGGACAGGCTGGACATCGAAGAGCGTGCCTAAATTATCGGTGGTTTTTTGGATCTGCAGCCAGTAGTTGTAAGCGTCTCCGGTGATGGCGTATTGCCGGACCAGTATACTGTAGCCGATATCGATACGGGAGTCGCCATTGGGAAAGGTCACGAGGGGAAAGGCGCTGACGCGGTCCTGGCTCAGTGCGGTGGTCGTCGTGATGAGGACACCTTTGGAATTTTCCGTGGACCAGCATCGTGTATGTTGATTGGTAGAGTCGGCAGCAATGAGAATGCCATTGACTGCCTGCCAGGGGGATTCGAGGTTGGAATCGTGTTCATAGGTGCCGCTATAATCGAAGCGATAATAGCGGGTGGTGTTGGCAGGGTCATGTGAAGCCAGATAGACGGTGAGGTCATCCGGCTGTCTCCAGAAGATGCTGTCAATGGCGGGAGGCTGCCGGCAGGGGACGGGATCGGAGGCGTATTTCTGCCCATCGGAGGTGGTGATGGTAATGCTGTATTGCTGCGTGATGTCGAGGTTCAGCGGTGCGCTGGCGTAGGTGCCGGTACTGTTGCTGTCGACGAGGGGATAGGACGCGCCGCCGGAACCCAGGATGGCCATCGTGGCGTGGATCTCGGGCGTGCCGGTGGTGGCTGTGTCGCCGAGATTGACGGACCGGCCGAGGTTGAAGCGCGTTATGGTGCCCGCGCCGGTGTTGATGAAGCCGTCGACCACCAGGTAGTTGTTGGGGGCCTGAATGGCGGGAGGGTCATAGGGCCGGCGACAGCCGATCATGATCGTCGTCCAGGTGCAGCAGCAGAGTGCGGGTATGGTGAATGATCTTAGGGCCATGGCCAGAAGGATGGTTTAATATTGGTGCCGCCCTCGAAGGTACAATCCAGGCAAACGCGGGAGGCAATGACGAGCGGCCCGTTCGAGACGAAATACCAAGGCGCCCAGAGCGTATCGGGATAGTTCCAGATCAACGGGTTGGGGGTGTTTTGGGGAATGGAGTCGATGCCACAGATATAGCCGGGCTGATTATTCTGCCAGTTTTGGAGATCACGGTAAGCCAGGATAAAGATGCGTTGCTGCCGGACGGAGCAGGCGCTGATGTAACCGATCACGGGTTGGGCGGGATTGGTCGTGCAATGGATATTACCGATGAGCTGGGTCGGCTGAACATCGAAGAGCGTGCCTACATTGTCCGTGGTTTTTTGGATCAGCTGCCAGTAGTTATAGGCGCCTTCCGTAAGCGCATATTGGTGTACGAGGATGCTGTAGCCGTTGACGGGCCGGGGGTCCCCGGCGGGGATGGTGTTGACTGTATACCCACTGATAAGATCCTGGGTGAGTCCCGCGGAAGTGGCCAGGAGCACCCCGGTGGAGCTGGCTGTGATCCAACATTCATATTTCTGGTTGGTGGAATCCCCGAACTGGATGCTGTCACCCTTGAGCACCCAGACGGATTGAAGCTGCGCGTCGTGTTGCCAGGTCTCCACATAATCGTAGCGATAATACCGGGTATTGCCCGTGGGATCATGGGTCGTTACATCGATATCGAGGTTGCCGGGCTGACGCCACCAGACGCTGTCGATGGCCGGGGTCTGTTTACAGGGGACGGGATCGGAGCTGTATCTCTGTCCGTTCTGGGTGCTGATGGAGAGGCTGTACTGTTGGGTGATGTCGAGGTTCAGCGGCGCGCTGCTGTAGCTGCCGTTGTTGCCGGTGTCGACCAGCGGCCAGGTCTGGCCGTTGGAAGCCACGATGTTCACCGTTGCGTCGAACACGGGTTTGCCGGTGGTGGTGGTATCGTTGAGACTCACGGACGTGTTGAGTTTGAAGGTAGTGACGGCGTTAGCGCCGGTGTTGATAAAACCATCGACGACCAGGTAATTGTTGGCTGCGGAGATGGCGGGCGGATCGTAGGACCGGCGACAGCGGGTCAGGAGCGAGACTATCAGGCCCGCGATGCAGCAAAGGAGGAGGATGGAAGCTTTTTTCACCATGGCCAGAAGGAAGGTTTTTTATTGGTGCCGCCGCTGTAGGTACAATCCAGGCAAAAACGGGAGCCTACGACGAGGTCGTCATTGGCGTCGAAATAATAGGGCCACCAGTAAGCGCCCGGGTTAGGCCAGATAAGGGTATAGCCCGCATTGCCGGAAAGTGTCATCGTGTCGCAGGTATTGCCCGGTTCGTTATGCGGCCAGCTGTTCAGCCAGGTGTGCAGGATATTGAGGCGCTGTTGTTGCATGGAGGTGGCGGAAATAAAGCCGATGACGGGTTGGGTAGGGTTGGTGGTGCAGTGGATATTGCCGATGAGCTGGGTAGGCTGTACATCGAAGAGGGTGCCGATATTATCGGTGGTCTTTTGGATCAGCTGCCAGTAGTTAAAGGCGTCTTCGGTGATGGCGTATTGCCGGACGAGGATGCTGTAGCCGATATCGAGCCGGGCATCGCCGTTGGGAATGATGTTGACCGTATAACCGCTGATGAGGTTCTGGGTAAGCGATGCGGAGGTGGCGAGGAGAACGGCGGTGGAGGAGTCGGTGGTCCAGCATTCGGAGAGCTGGTTGGAGGAATCGGAGGCCACGAGCAAGCCGTTGACGACGGTCCAGGGTGACTGAAGCTCGGCGTCGTGCTGCCAGGTCTGGATAAAGTCATAGCGATAGTAGCGGGTATTGCCGGCGGGGGCATGTGTCGTGACGTTGATGTCGAGATCGCCGGGCTGGCGCCACCAGACGCTGTCGATGGGTGGGGTTTGATAGCAGGGCACAGGATCGGAGGCGTATTTCTGTCCGTTCAGGGTGCTGATGGAGAGGCTATACCGTTGGGTGATGTCGAGGTCGAGCGGGGCGCTGCTGTAGCTGCCGGTGTTGTTGCTGTCTATGAGCGGCCAGGTCTGGCCGTTGGAAGCCACGAGGGTCACCGTTGCGTCGATCACGGGTTTGCCGGTGGCGGTGGTATCGTTGAGATTAACGGACGTGTTGAGGTTGAACGTAGTGACGGCATTCGCGCCGGTATTGATGAAACCATCTACTACGAGGTAGTTATTGGCAGCCTGGATGGCGGGGGGATCATAAGCCTGCCGGCATCGGGTCAGGGTGGTAACCAGCAACCAGGAGCCGCAGCACAAGAGGAGAAGGTATCTTGGTCGCATCGGTTAAAATTTTATAGTATAGGTAACAAATGGGATCACGGTACCGAAGATGGACAGCTGGTACCCTTTGATCTTGCCGTTCTCCTGGATAAAGTAGACCGAATAGGGATTTTGTCTTGCGAAGAGGTTATAGGCGCCTACGGTCCAGAAGTTATGCGTACGCTGATGGATCCGGTGATTGCCATCGATGATCACGGAAACATCCGTCCGGAAATAGTCCGGGATGCGGTACTGGTTGCGTTGCGAATAATAGAGACCCGGGGTGCCGTCCAGGACGAAGATGCTCAGGGGAAGGGTGATCGGCCGGCCGGTGCTGTAGACCACGTTGGCCGAGAAGCTGTAGCGGTGGGTTACACGGTAGTTGGCGATCACATTGAGGTTATGGGGTTTATCGAAATCGGCGGGATACCAGTTGCCGTAGTTGATCAATTGCCCTGCCAGGGGATCATCCTGTTTAAGGAAGGTCCGGGAATACGTATAGCTGATCCAGCCGTTGAGCCTGCCGGTGAGCTTGCGCAGGAGAAATTCCGCGCCGTAGGCTTTTCCTTTGGTGGTGAGGACATCCGTTTCGATGTGGGAATTGAGCAGCAGTTCGGCGCCGCTTTTATAGTCGAGATAATTGCGGATCCTTTTGTAGTAGACTTCCACGGAGGCTTCGATGGTATTGGCCTTGAAATTACGGTAATAGCCCAGCGAGACCTGGTCACCCTGCTGAGGTTTGATATGCGGGTCGCTGAGCTTCCAGATATCGGTGGGGGAGATGGACACGGTGTTAGAGAGCATGTGAATGTATTGCTCCAGGGTGTTGTAGCTGACCTTGACGGAGGCGTTGTCGGAAAGCGAATAGCGGGCGGAGAGCCGGATCTCGGGCGCCGAATAAGTCTTGATGAACTTGTTCTTTCCATAGTGGCTGGTATCGACGATGGTGGAGGTGGACAATGGAACGCCGGGTGCATAATTGTATTCGTCGTGCGGGCCCAGATAGTTGAACACCGAATAGCGAAGACCGGCGCTGACGCTGAGCCTGGAATTGACCGTAAACTGGTCGCCGAGCCACACTGCGCTTTCCAGCGCCTGTTCCGCCGGAACGATGTTGGGGACGACTATGGACTCGCTGCCGAGCGGGGTATAGCTGCCGGGATGGAGCTTGTAATCAATGGAGCTGACGCCGTAGCTAATGGCGTTCCGGTTGTCGGGGGCATAGCTGAATTCGGCCCGGAGCCAGGTTTGGTTGATCTTGAAGGCCAGCTTGAAGTCATTGGTCGAATCGCGCGTATCGGAAACGCTATATTGGTAGTTATCCACGCCGAAGGAAAAGAGGGCGTTGGATTTGTTGTTGAAGAGATGTTTCCACTTGATGTTCGCGTTCTTGTTGTTATAGCGATAGGTGGTATCGTTATCGAGATTGAACCAGTCTGAACTTAAATAACCCATGACATAAAGCGTATTCTTGGGGTCGATGATATGGGTGATGCGTAGATTGGCGTCGTAGAAATTGGCTTTGCTCCCGTGATAGGCGTTGTCGGGCAGGTTGTTCAAGAGCCAATTCGAATAGGTGGTCCTGACCCCGGCGACTACGGTGGTCTTTTCTTTTTGCAGCGGGCCTTCGATGGTGAGCTTGCTGGTCAGCGGGCCGATGGCTGCCACCCCGGACCATTTTTTGTTGTTGCCGCCCAGCATGGAAACGTCGAGGACCGAAGAAAGCCGGCCGCCGTATTTTTCGGGGATACCGCTTTTGTAGAGTTCCACGCCTTTGACGACATCGGGATTGAAGGCGGAGAAGAAGCCGAAGAGATGCGAAGGATTGTAAACGGTGGCGCCGTCGAAGAGGATGAGATTCTGATCCGTGGAGCCGCCACGGACGTTGATACCGTTGCTTGCCTCGCCTACGGTGGTGACGCCGGGGAGGCTTTCGACAACCTTCATGATGTCGGTTTCCCCGAAGACGACGGGTACCTGCTTGATCGTTCGGATATTGAGGCGATTGACACCCATTTCGACACTTTGGGTATTGGAGGTCTTTTCTGCGGAGACGATCACGGCCTTCAAGGTGGCGACGGCCTCGGGCATATCGATGTCCAGCTTTCCATCGGAGTACAGGACGATGATCCTGCGCGTGTCCTTCATGCCTGACCCCGAGACGTTTACCTGGTGGCGGCCTTTGGGCAGGGTTAGGGAATAAAAGCCAAACTGGTCGGTGGTAACGGCGATGGTCATGGCATCGGCGTAGACGCTTGCGCCAACCACGGGTTCGCCCGTCGCGTCGTTTCGGACATAACCGGCGACGGTGGCTTTGCCGGGCGTGTGGTTGGCCTTGTTGCCGATCTCCATAAGCTGGTTTTCCGCCAGCACCTTTTTCAATTTGGACCGGTCCGCCTGGTCCTGGGCGGCGAGATCGATGCCTTGCTGGCTGGTGAGTTTGCCGGGACCGCCGAGGGCCTCCGGCAGGGTGGTTATGATTGCGGCGTGGCGGGTAATGAAGACGCGGCCGTATGGATCGATGGCATAATGGAAATCGGTGTGTTCGAAGAGCCGGTCGAGGATCTGGTTGATGGTGGCGTTATTGACCGTCATGTCTATGGCGAGGGTGTCGAGATCCCTGGGGTCATAGTAAAAATGATACCCGGTGGCTGCTTCCAGGCGGTCTGCCAGCCGGGTGAAGGTATAGTTCTCGAAATTGCCGGTGACCCTTTTTTTGTCCTGCGTCTGTGCCATTGTCTTTGTGTGTATGAAGACGGCGAAGAAGGGGGTAATGAGCAGTATGCGGATAAGGTGATGGAGCATGTCATTTTCTTATTTGCAGGTAATAGCCGGTGGTTTGGATCAGGGCCTCTTCCGGGTTCTTTTTAAAACGGATCTTGTTTTTCCGGATATACTGTTTTAAGGCATCCTTTTTATCTTTTGCTATTTCGAGCAGGTCTTTTTCGTCATCGATGGTCCAATAGTGGCCATCCAGCAGGAGGAAATAGGAATTGTGCTGGGTGTACCTTGCCAGTTCGTCGCGGTTGCCGGGAAAGACCAGCTTTTTTTCCCGGCGGGCCAGCAGGGCGTTTGCCCCATTGCGAGAGAGTTCCTGGTAGAAGCCTGTCGCCGGCAGGCCGGACACGCTACTGTCCGCGTAGATATACCGGAAGCGCTGGTTGTCGAGCAAAAAATAGCTCAGTTTTTCATTGATAAGGCTGATGAACGGGTGACCGGTGTAGTAAGGGATGATCAACTTGTCTTCTACAATGTCATATTCCATGGGCACGTCGGAAAAGAGCCGGCCGTCGTAGCAGACGGTGCCGGGCCGGAGGCTGTCGACGTCCCAAAAAGGGAAGCCTTTTGCGGGAGTCCCGTTACGGATGTATTCCACGCCGTTATAGAGCCGGCTATCGGCGCCGGGGCTGGGAAGGACCGAGTCGGGCCAACCAGACACCTGGAGAGGTGAAGCGGCGGCCGATAATTCCTGGGAGAAGGCGGGGGTGATAAACGAGGTCAGCACACACAGCAGCCCACAGCAGCAGATAGCAGATAGCTTTTTCGAAAACATGCATGACAAGCTTTGATGTTTAAATATAACACAAAGCAGTCGCTAAATAAAAAGTTTCGGTGCGCCGGATGGGAGATCGCCCGATGCGCGCATGTGGCCGCGGCGTCTACCCTTTGAGGAAAAACGCCTTCAGTTCCCCTGCTTCTTCGGGCTTCATCTTTCCGCCGAGGATCAGCCGCAGCTGGCGGCGGCGAAGGGCGCCGTCATAGAGCTTTTTTTCCTCTTCGGACTCGGCGACCAGTTCGGGGACGGGGCGGGGGCGGCGGTTGGGATCGAGGGCGACAAAGGTATAGTAGGCTTCGTTGCTTTTGTATTTGTATTGCTCGGTGTGGTCTTCGCCCCAGACCTTCATATGCACTTCGATGGAGGTGTTGAAGGCCCGGCTCACCTTGGCTTCGATGTGGACGACGTTGCCGAGCTTTATGGGGTTTTCAAAGGAGATATTATCTACGGACGCGGTGACCACCGGGGCGTTGCAATGTTTTCCTGCGGAGAGGGCGGCGGCGATATCCATCCAGTACATGAGGCGGCCGCCCATGAGGTTGCCGAACACATTGGTATCGTTGGGGAGAACGAGTTCCGTCATGACTATAAGGGATTCTTTCGCCGTCTTTGCTTTATTTTGCATACTGCAAATATATATCTATGGTTCGATATCTCATTGTTCTGTGGGTGCTCCTGGGCCTGGCCGGGCGGGGGTGGGCGCAGCGCCGGCCCAACATCATTGAACTTCGGGCTCAACACTGTTGAGCCTCTCGTTCGTAACCTTCGCTTCGCTCGGTTATCCTTTCCGACGACCATGCTTACCAGGCGATCAGCGCCTATGGGTCCAGGCTGATGGAGACGCCGAATATCGACCGGATCGCGCGGGAAGGCGCGCTGTTCACGCGGGCCATGGTCACTAACTCCATCTGCGGGCCCAGCCGGGCGACACTGCTCACGGGGAAGTATAGCCACAAGAATGGGTATAAGCTTAATGAAAAACGCTTTGATCCGGATCAGCCGGTATTCCCGGCGATGCTGCAGGAGCATGGATATCAGACGGCCTGGATCGGCAAATGGCATCTCGGAAGTCTGCCCAGGGGTTTCGACTATTTCCGCATCCTCAATGGCCAGGGCGAATACTACAACCCCGACCTCATAGGTCCCACGGACACGACGCGGGTCGAGGCCTATGTAACTGATATCATTACGCGTCTCACCGAGTCGTGGCTGGATGGGCGGGATACGAGCAGGCCTTTTTGTCTTATCGTAGGGGAGAAGGCGACGCACCGGGAATGGTTGCCCGATATCCAGGACCTGGGTGCTTTTGACGGGAAGGACTTTGCCTTGCCGGGGGACTTTCATGATAACTACGCGGGCCGCCTGGCGGCGGCGGACCAGGACATGCCTGGATATGGCGGGGGTGAAGACGCCGCGGGACTGTGACGCGGTTGAAGGAGCAATTGCGGAAGCTTATCCTTCAGTACGATGACCAGGAGGCGTTGAAGCTGTTAGGCGACTAGACCGTGACGTGTTCGCAGTTTTGCAGGAATGCGTTGTCTCCGTCCGCGCCGAGACCGGGCGTGCGGGGTGTCTCCACGAACCAGCCGTTGTAGCGTACGCCGCCGGTAACGGGGTCGGCGGTGTGGCCCAGCATACAGGTGTCCATATCGTGGAAGATGATGTTATCATGTGCCAGCGCGAAATGCGCAAAGGCGGTGAGTGCTACGCGGCTTTCGACCATGCCGCCCATCATGCAGGGGATGCCATGCGCTTCGCAGACCGCGTTGATCTTCGTGGCTTCCAGGAAGCCGCCGGATTTGGCAAATTTGATATTTACAAAATCGCAGGCATTGGCGGTGAGCAGGCGTTGGGCGTCGTGATGGTCGAATACGCTTTCATCGGCCATGATCTTCACGGGCGACAGGCTGCGCAGCTCGGGCAGGAGGTAGTCGTCGTGGCGCCGCATGGGCTGTTCGCAGAACTGGATGCGGAAGCGGCCCATTTGTTCCAGGGCATATTGTGCATCGGGGAAGCTCCAGCCCTGGTTCGCATCGATGCGCAGGATGATGTCTTCGCCGACCGCGGCGCGGATCTTTTGTACGCGTTCCACATCTTCTTTGGCGTTCTTGCCGAGTTTTATTTTGATCATGCGCACGCCATCCGCTTTGAAGGTTGTCGCCTTTTGCGCCATCTTATCGGGGGTATCGATGCCGATGGTGAGATCGGTCTCGACGGCCTTCCATTTTCCGCCGAGGAATTGAAAGAGCGGCTGGTCCGCGTGTTTTGCGGCCAGGTCATAGAGCGCGATATCGAAGGCGCTTTTGATCGTGGCGTTGAAGGCCGTGAAATCGTGCAGCTGCTGCATCCGGGATTCTATGTCCAGCGCGTCGTGGCCTTTCCAGAGCGCCGCAAAGTCTTTGGCCATTTCGAAACAGGTGGCCTGGGTCTCGCCGACGATCATGGGGAAGGCCGAGCATTCGCCCACGCCGTAATAGCCGGCGTCGGTGTGCACTCTTATGAGGATATTCTGGGCATAGTGCATCGTACCGGTGGCGATGGTGAACGGATGCATAGGGATCGAGAACTTATAGATGTCGGTATGGAGGATCTTCATGGTTGTCGCGTTGGCCGGCAAAGATAGGGCTTCGCGGCTAATGGCGGCTGCGGGTCGTGTGCCTGCTGGGCGGAGCCGGGGGCCGGCAAGGTTTAGGGGCGATACCCCGGTCCGAATACGGCGCGGCCGGGTGTAGCGCCGGTGTGTTTGCCGTCTCTCACGACCTGCACGCCGTTGACGAAGACATCGATCACGCCGGTGGCCAGCTGATGCGGCTTTTCATAGGTGGCGTTGTCGCGTATGCTGTCGGGGTTGAAGAGCGTGAGATCGGCGTAGTTGCCTACCGCGAGGAGGCCGCGTTTTTTCAGGTGCAGTTCGGCGGCGGGCAGGCCGCTGAGGCGGTGGATGGCGTCTTCCAGCGTGATCACTTGTTCGTCGCGGACGTAATGGCCGAGGAGGCGGGCGAAGTTGCCGTAGGCGCGGGGATGGGTGCTGCTTTTCAGGAAAACGCCTTCGGGGGCCTCGCTGGCGGCGTCCGAACCAAAGGCCATATAAGGCAGCCGGATCTCTTTTTTCACGTTGTCCTCGCTCATCAGGAAATAGATCACCTCGACCCGGGAATGGTCCTGGATGACGAGGTCGATCACGGTCTCTTCGGGCGAGGTATGACGCATTTTCGCGATCTCGCTCAGGCGTTTGCCGGTGAGGTATTTCAGCGAATCCTGCTTGAAACCTGTACAGATGATGTTGTCGGGACCGGCGCCGAGGTAGAGATTTTCCCAGGCGTTTGTGGGCGTCCGCATGGCGGTGATGACTTTTTTTCTTGTCGCGGGATCCTTGAGCCTTTCGATCCATTTATCGAGACCGCCTTCCTGGACGGAGGGTGGCATGGAAGCGTCGAAGCCGGTGGCGCCGGCGGTATAGGTATACATGCAGGCGGAAATATCGAGGCCTGCGTGGCGGGCGCTGTCGATCTTGGCGATCAGCGTGTCCATCTTGTTCCAGTTAGTCCTGCCGGCCGCTTTGAGGTGATAGAAGATAGCGGGGATGTGCGCATCGCTTGCGATGCGGATCAGCTCGTCGGCTGCCTGCAGGAGCTGGTTGCCTTCGCTGCGGATATGGGAGATATAGACGCCGCCATAAGGCGCCGCGGCTTTACAGAGTGCGATGAGCTCGGGGGTCTTCGCATAGAAGCCCGGGGCGTAGATCAGGGCGGAGCCGATGCCGAGCGCGCCTTCTTCCATGGCTTTGCGGGTGAGGGCCTTCATTTTTTCGAGCGTGGCACTGTCGGGGGCCCGATCCGAGAAGCCAAGCAGGTTTTCCCGGATGGTTGCTGCGCCCACGAAGGAGGCGACATTGGTGGAGACGCCTTTGCGCTGTAGATATTCGAGATAGTCTTTGAGCGAGGTCCAGTCGATCTTATAGCGGATATCGCCCTGCTGTTTTTGGGCGATGGCTTTCATGCTGTCGGTAAGCGGACCTTCCGATTCCCCTTCGCCGAAGATCTCGAGCGTAACACCCTGGAGCACGGCCCCTTCGGACCGGCCGTCGGCGATCAGCGACTCCATGGACTGGCTTTGCACATCGATGAAACCAGGGCTAAGCGCTTTGCCATGGGCGTCGATCTCGTTCGTAGCCCCGGCTGCGCTGAGATCGCCAATGGCGGCGATGGTATCGTCCTGGATGGCGAGATCGCCGGGATAGGCGGCCTTGCCGCTGCCGTCGTAGATGAGCGCGTGCCGGATGATGGTGGTGTAATGAGGGTGTTGGCTGCAGGCGAAAAAACAGGCGGAGGCCAGGCAGAGCCAAAGGGGTTTTCTCATGAAAAGATGATTTATTCCGAAATTTATACATTTGCGGGCAAATACCGTGTGATCACCATGACTATAGAGCCGGGAACTGTTTCGTTTGAGAATACCGCCAATGCATTTGAATATAAAACGGATAAAGAGCTGAAAAAAGCCGGGTTCCTGTTCTCCAGCATGGGTTATGCCTCCCTGGTAAAATTGGGTACGAAATTGACGCCATGGATGATCCGGAGCGGCCTGCCGGTAAAAAAGATCATCCGGGATACCATCTTTGCGCAATTTGTGGGCGGCGAGACGCTCGAAGAGACGGCTTCCGTGGCCAGGAAGCTGGGTGAATACCATGTGCAGGTGATCCTTGACTATGGAGTCGAAGGTGGTGAAGAAGGGGAGGCGGGTTTCGAGCATGCCTGTGGCGAATTCATAAGGGTCATCGAATATGCGGCCACGCAGCCGAATATCCCGTTTATGAGCATCAAGGTAACGGGGTTTGCGCGGTTCGGGCTGCTGGAGCGGCTGCACGCGGCAATGGAAAAGGGAGAAGGGCCGTTGATGCGTCGTTATGTTCATGCCCTGGAAACGCTGGCGGTGGTGGAGAAGGAAGAATGGCAGGCCGTGAGCAGGAGGATGCAAAAGATCTGTGAGACGGCGGCGAACCGGAAGACCGGCGTGCTGGTCGATGCGGAGGAGACCTGGATACAGGGGCCGGTGGATGTGCTGACGATCCTGATGATGGAGCAATTCAACAAGGGGCGGGTCGTCGTGTACAATACCATTCAGCTGTATCGTTCCGACCGGCTGAAGTTCCTGCATGATTCGTATGAAGCGGCGGAGCAGCGGGAATTCATCCTCGGGGCGAAGCTGGTGCGCGGCGCCTATATGGAAAAAGAGCGCAAGCGGGCGGAGGAGATGGGGACGGCGTCGCCGATACAGCCCGACAAGGAGTCGACGGACAGGGATTACAATGCGGGGGTGGAGTTTTGTATCGGGCACCTGGATCGTATCGGGGTGATCGTCGCTTCGCATAATGAGTACAGTAATCTCTATGCGGTGCAGCTGTTGCAGCAGCGCGGTTTACCGCTGGATCATCCGCATATCCATTTCTCGCAACTATATGGGATGAGTGACAACATCACGTTCAACCTGGCGAAGGCCAGCTGTTCGGTGAGTAAATACCTTCCTTTTGGACCCATCAAGGATGTGATCCCTTATTTGATGCGGCGGGCGCAGGAGAACAGCTCGATGGCCGGGCAAACGGGCCGGGAACTCGGGCTCATTCGAAAAGAGCTGAAGCGTCGGGGCTTATAACTGTAGAGCAAATTTCCCGCCAGGGTTTTCAAAAAAATTCCTACCTTCACGCCCCGCTGGACAAAAAGGCGCGGGAGCGTCTTTGTCCGAAGGACAGACGTTAGCGCTTTGCCGGGAATGCGCTAATTTTTCCGGAGGGCGCATTACCGGCAGATTTTAGTTCTTGCGGATAGATCGGGTCGTTAGCTCAGTTGGTTAGAGTACTACCTTGACATGGTAGGGGTCACCGGTTCGAATCCTGTACGACCCACGAGGCCTTCCGGCAATCGCCGGAGGGCTTTTTTATTGGGGGGCGGCCGAAGGCTGGCGGGGGCGATGGCTGCGGGGCGGGCGGGGGCCTCGAGGGCCTATTGTTTGGGCTTAGGGGTTTCCCTTAGCTGATCTACGAAACCGAAAGGGTGGGGGGTACGTATATATGCCTTTAAACCTGCCCTATGCAGATAAATATAATTGTCAACGAGGCTGTTATATATAATCAATTACCTACTCAGGCGGAGATCGATGCGGCTTATGCGGTGCGTATCTTTTTGCAGCACCATCCCGGTATTCCCATGACCCTTCCGGCCCTGATCTGGCAATCGGGGGTAGCGGAGCCGCGGTTGAAAGCGGCTTTCCAGCATCAGTTCCAGGAGCGGCTGGAGGAATACTGGGAGCGGATGCGGGTTCGATAGGCAACTCGGCATCCCATTTGCACGTATGGTTGATTATCACTAGTCTGTGGTGCAAAAAACCACGATCTTTAAAATTTTATTAACAATTCATCGTTAAACGTAAGGCTATTTGGCCTATCTAACCGCCTGAAATCCTTCGATATGAAAAGAGCATTAGCTTTCGCCCTGATCGCAGTTGTTACCCTGGTCTTTGTTGCCTGCCACAAGAATAGTTCCGGCCCGTCCGCCGGGTATGGTACCCAATCGTTGTTTCCCACGACCGCAGGGGATACGTGGTATTATGTGGACTCCGTGTGGACAGACACACCTAATTTTACCCCGGTTCTCGTCCCGGGGACTCCTTACAAGGACACCATGGTAGCCACAAAGAATGCCGTCCAGGACAATACCGGAACGGTGTATCTCGAGATGAACGATCCCAATGGCTGGTTCAACGGTGCCTATATCGCCGTGGATCCTAACAATTATGCCGTTTACGAAGTGGACAGCCCTTCCTTCCAGTCCTATACCATGTTTGCGCTGGTGAACCAGAATGGACCCATCGAGAATGGCTATACGGATTATACCAATCCCTCCTGTTTGGTATCTTATAACCAATATGGTTACACCAACCAGGTGCAGATAGGCAATTTTTCCTGTTATGTGAATTCGGAGATCATCCAGAACTGTAACAACGTCACGCTGGAGCAAACGAACTATTACGTGAGCCCGGGTGTAGGTGTGGTCCGGATCGAAGACTTTATTACGGACACCACGGCCGGTAAGAATGTCTACTATCAGGATTATTCACAGACGCTGGTGGATACGTCATTTCATCATTAAATGCTAGAATACTTCGCCCAGGTTGGCGAAGATGCCGCCGGAGCCGTGTAGTCCGAAGCCATAGTCGAGGCAGATATTTGTCCTGGAGAATTTGTTCAGTTTAATGCGGATGCCGCCGCCCCAGCCGGGGTTGATGGCTTCGAACCGGCTAGTCACAGGTTCGGTGAAGGATTGGGCATTGACGAAGACGACGCCACCGATGAGCCCGTTCCTGAGGATGCCGAAGCGATATTCCGATTCGAGGTAGATGCAGTCCTTACCCCGAAATCTACCCTGAACATAGCCTCTGCCCATGTTGCTATACTCGTCGGAGGCGGTGGCGGGGAGCAGCAGGTAGGGTGGGTTCCCCCGGAGTGTAAACACATCATAGGTCCAAAACGCGATAGTATTTGTGGAGCCTGCAGGAAAATGCTTGTAAGCACGGGCATCGAACTGCAGGCTTTGCCAGTTGGAGTCGCTGCCGAGGAAGGTAAAATTGGGGCGATAGATGAGGCTGGCGTAGTAGCCGGGTTCGGGGTTAAGGGAGTTACGGCGGCCGTCGTACAGGACGTTGATGGTAGGGCCGGCGGAGAAGGAGGTCGGGTGGATGCCATATTTCTCGAAATCGGTAACCACACCCGGTGGGGGTGAGGTCTCGCGGATCTTGAAGAAGTAATCGATGTTGTAGCCGAGACCGAGATAGAAGTCCGGTGCGATGGTCTTGAGCAGCGTGGTGTAAAAGCGCCAGTATTGAAAATCGATGCCATCGGCGTCGTTGTCCGTGGTCTTGCCGCCGAGGCCATAGGTATTTTGCGGGTAGATCTCATACCGCCAGTCGTTCAACAAATTATACTTATTCCCTTTGCTCCAGAGGTTACCCTGTAGCGGCATGAGCAGCTGGCTTTTTTGGGTGATGGCGGTATTCAGATAGTAGCTGGAAAGATTTTCTTTGGGCTCGCTGGAGGTATAGAAGGCCAGGCTACCTACAAGGTCGGCGGCGAGACCGGTTTGCAGGGTATATTCGGCGGAGGGCAGGATGCCGGCATAGAGGCGGCCGGGCTTTTTGACGGCGGTATCGGAACGGAAGGTGGGGTGGCGGAGGAGGATGCTGCGGCCGATGTCGATGATATCGATGGGTTCGGTGCCGGAGAAGATGTGCAACCGTTGGTGCGGTTTGGGGTGCGTGGTGTCGCCAGCCCGGATGAGCTCCTGGGAATAGCTGTGAAGGGAAAAGCAAAGGGCAAGGATAGAGGAAAAAGCGATCTTTGGGGCGGGCAAAATTTTCTTTAAATGTAATATGTGTAGATGTGATTCATTTGTTAATGCGCAGGCCAGCGCGATACGCTGAAGATCGCTGCGCAAGTGAGTGAGCTCCAGAGTGGCATTCTGGCGACGGGTACGGAGACGATCTATCTCCAGAAGCAATAAGCGCTTATTTTTTTCGTTTTTCAAGACAAAATTCTATGCGGCTGACCTTTGTTTTCGCGGCTATCGGTGCTATTTTGACGGTAGCGGTATCCTGTAAGAAATCGAGCTCTCCTCCTTCGAATGCCGTGACCGGCACATGGAATTTTGTGAATATGAGCGCACGGACCCAGGTCAATGCGGTTGTGAGCGGCGACTCGACGATCACCTACGCCAGCTACATCACCCAGAACAACTCCGGAACCATAACATTTACCATCGACTCGATGGCTGTGAATGGGCTCGCCTATTCGGTGAGCTCTACCGCAACCACGTATGCTTATTATCAGGGGATGATCTATGATACGCTGACCAACCCGTTCATTGCGACGCTTCCGGCGACTTCGATGGACGTGAGCTATAAGCTCATCGGGACGGATTCGTTGTATTTCCCCAATGGCGGTTTGCTGCCCACGGGCATCACCTCGTCGAGCCAGGGCCAGGGCGGGCATTTCGTCATCAGCGGCGACACGCTTCGATTGACGGTCTCGGGCGCCGATACGACTTCGGGCCAGATCCAGCTGGGCACGGGCGTGATCACGCTGGTAAGGAAGATGTAGGCCGGGGGCGGGCGATGCCCCGCGACTTTGCTAAAAATAATTTTCAGTATATTGGCGCAGCGCAGTTAACCCTGCGCTGTTTCCATATGAAAAATAATCGTCGTCAGTTTCTACAACAATCAGCCGCCCTTGCGGGCGGCGTTTTATTGGGCCCGCGGATCTGGCCTTCCGACCAGATCAACGTAGGCGCCATCGGGCTCAATGGGATGGGTTTTGCCGATCTCACGGCCGCGCTGAAGCAGCCGGGTGTCAATGTGGTTGCGCTTTGCGATGTCGATAAGAATGTGCTGGACAAGCGGATGAAGGATCTGGCAAAAATGAACATCGACACCGGCCGGATCAGGACATATGGAGACTATAGGAAATTACTTGAACAAAAGGATATCGATGTGGTGATCGTCGGCACGCCGGATCACTGGCATGCCCTCATTATGATGGAGGCTTGTATGGCCGGCAAAGATGTCTACTGTGAGAAGCCGGTGGGTAACAGCATCGGGGAATGCCGTGCGATGATCGCGGCGGCGAAGAAATACAACCGGGCGGTGCAGGCGGGACAATGGCAGCGGAGCGAGCAGCATTTCCAGGATGCCGTCGATTTCGTTTATTCCGGGCAGCTGGGGAATATCCGGACGGTCAAGGTCTGGTGTTACCAGGGTTGGATGAAGCCGGGGCCGGTGGTGCCGGACTCCGCGCCGCCGCCGGGGGTGGACTATGCCATGTGGCTTGGACCTGCGCCTAAGCGGACTTTCAATTCCAGTAGATTCCATTTCAATTTCCGGTGGTTCTGGGATTATGCAGGTGGGCTGATGACAGACTGGGGCGTGCATTTGCTGGACTATGGATTATTGGGAATGAAAGCGGATGTTCCCAAGAGCGTGGCCGCGCTTGGCGGCGATTTCGCCTACCCCGACCTGTATGAAGAGACGCCGGACACGCTGACGACCTTATACGAATTCGACGGATTCAACATGGTGTGGGACCATGCGATGGGCATCGACAATGGCAGCTATGGCCGCGATCATGGGATCGCCTATATCGGGAATAATGCAACGCTGATCCTCAATCGCAACGGCTGGGAGGTCATCGAGGAAAAACAAAGCAAACACAAGGTAAGCAAACCTTTGGCTAAGGTCTCGGATGACGGCCTGGTGAAGCATTGGGCCAACTATGTCGGTGTGGTGCGGTCGCGGCGGTTCGAGGACCTGCATTGTTCGATCGAGGCGGGGGCTCATGTGGCGACGGTGGCACAGATGGGGAATATCAGCTTCCGGAGCGGGAAACGGTTGAACTGGGACAAGGCAGCGGGACAGTTTACGGACGACGAGGTTAACCGTCAATACCTTATGAAGGAATATCACAATGGGTATAGATTACCAACAGTTTAGGCTTTAGCTTTTCGGGTTGCCTTGATGAGCGGTTTTAACAACTTATAAGCGGTATTTTAACAGGATTTTGTGCAACAATCTGTTGAATTTTGTGGTTTAACAAAATTATCCACAAACTCTATTATGCACAAACTCTTTCCCGTAGTATGCCTGATTAGCCTATGCCGACTGGGGTATGGGCAGAATACCGACACCATTCGAGAAGTGAGTGCGACCCCGGGCTGGGGATCGCAGCCGGACACCCTGCACCGGCGGTACGACTGGCAGAAGGCTGCCGACTTGAACAAGCCTTTTCCCGTTCAGCAGTTTATTATACCTGCGGCGATGATCGCGTATGGGGCGACGGCCGTCCATAATGGGACGTTGCAGAAAGTGAACGGGGAGGTCAAGGAGCAGATCTGGCAGGACAATCCGCACAAGCCGTTCGGCATAGACACTTACCTGATGTTTGCGCCGACGCTGAGCGTGTATGCGTTGAATGCCGCGGGTATTCATGGGGCGCACAATTTCAAAGACCGGACGATCATCCTGCTCATGGCGAACATCTTCGCCAATGGGACCGTGTTCTCGGTGAAGGGTTGGTCGCATGAGCTGCGGCCGGATGGATCGAATTACCAGAGCTTTCCTTCGGGGCATACGGCCGAGGCCTTTGCCGGCGCGGAGTTCATGCGGCTGGAATACAAGGATGTTTCGCCGTGGTATGGCGTTGCGGGGTATGCGATGGCTACGGCCACGGGCCTGCTGCGGATGTACAACGACAAGCATTGGATGAGCGATGTCGTGGCCGGTGCCGGGGTAGGGATCGCTTCCACGCGGCTGGCGTACTGGCTGTATCCCAAAATGCAGCATCTTTTTGGCGGGCAGCCAAAGGACCCGGATAAGGTCACGGTGTTGATGCCGACCTACAACAGCGGGCAGCTGGGGCTGTCTTTTGTCAAGACTTTTTAGGGAGCGGGCCAGGGGCGGCCCAGGCTTTGGACGGCCCACGACTTCGTGGGCCGATAAACCGGTCAATAAATTTGCCGTCGAGCAGATCCGAACGAACTATCGAAACGGTCTGCAAAATTCAGTGTTCCTTCAGGATCGATTCACTTTTTCCCCATCGCGTACTGGATACCCGCGAGCACGTGGTGCAGGAAGAGCGGGTCAGTCCAGTCTTCGTCCCGGTGGCCGAGCGCGGTATAGAAGGAGCGGCCGCCTTCGTATTCGTGATACCAGGCGAACGGGTGGTTGTCGCCGTTAGCGCCGCCTTCGTACGAGGACTCGTCGATCTTCAGTAATACTTTAATATCAGGATTCAGGTATTTGAAATTGTACAGTTCGTCGAAATGCGTCCATGGGTTGGGGAAGCCCTGCATGGCAGCGTTTGTGGAATCGACGACGTAAAATCGGGCTTCCTGTTGTTTGGGGTGCGACTTAAAGTATCCTCCTACCAGATCGCCATACCATTGCCAGTTGTACTCGCAGTCCGTAGCGGCGTGGATGCCCACGAAACCGCCGCCGTGATGGATATATCCCTGTAGGGCCTGTTCTTCCTGTGGACCGAAGACCTTGCCGGTGGGGCTAAGGAAGATGAGGGCCGCGTATCGCTTTAGAATTTTTGGGCGGAACCAGGTGGAGTCGGCGGTGGTGTCGACGAGAAAGCCGTTCTCCGCGCCAAGCTTTTGGATCGCCACGATGCCGGTGCTGATGCTGGCGTGGTGGTAGCCGTTGGTCTTGCAGAAGATGAGTACTTTGGGTTTGGCGAAGACTTCGGGCCAGGGACCACCGGGGCCGGGGCCTTTCAGGGTCGCAGTGGCCGGGGCGATCGGTGTTGCCGAACCGGTAGCCTGGAGATACATAAACGCGGCGATGAAAATAGCCAGGAAGGTGAGGAGACGGCGCATGTGTAGTAGTTATAAAGATTTGATCCGGATATTCCGGAACCATACGGGGAAATCGTGGTACTGCAGGGCGATCCTGCCGGAGTGGAAGGTGCCGAAGTCAGCCCAGTGTTTGAATTT
>DASYZH010000212.1:0-3906 GCA_035946435.1 Puia sp.
ATGCCGACGGCAAGTATCTTGGGAAATATAGGAAGATGCATATCCCGGATGATCCCGCTTATTACGAAAAATTTTATTTCACCCCGGGTGATCTGGGGTATAAGGTCTTCAAGACGAAGTTCGCCACCGTGGGTGTGCTGATCTGCTGGGACCAATGGTATCCGGAAGCGGCGAGGATCACGGCGCTCATGGGTGCGGAGATCCTGTTCTATCCCACGGCGATCGGCTGGGCGAAGAGCCAGGATGCGGCTACCAATACGGAACAGTACAATGCGTGGCAGACCATCCAGCGCGGTCATGCCGTGGCCAATGGTGTACATGTGGTGAGTGTGAACCGCGTGGGCTTCGAGCAGGCCGGGGCGATGAAATTCTGGGGCGGGTCGTTTGTATCGAACCCTTTTGGGAGCGTCGTTTACCAGGCTTCACACGAGCAGGAAGAGACGCCGGTGGTCGAGATCGACACCGCGGCTACGGACAGGTATCGTACACACTGGCCGTTCCTGCGTGACCGCCGGATCGATTCCTATCAACCCATTACCAAACGCTATATCGACGAAGACTAGCGCGCTCAACGCCGAAGGCTCAATCATATGACCACAGCAACACCGAAACAGGCAGGTTATTTTTTCCCCGCGGAATTTCACCGGCATGCGGCTACCTGGCTGAGCTGGCCGCATAAAGAGGCCTCATGGCCCGGCAAGATCGGGACGATCTATCCCAATTACAGCGCGTTTGTGAAGGAGCTGGCCAAAGGCGAGCAGGTCTGCATCAATGTCGTCGATGCGGCGATGCAGATGTCTGCGACGCATCATTTACAAGCGGCCGGTGTCGACATGGACATGGTGCGTTTCTTTTTTCATCCTACCAACGATGCCTGGTGCCGGGATCATGGTCCGGCCTTCGTGATCAACCCTGCTCAGAAGAAAAAAGCGATCGTCGATTGGAACTATAACGCCTGGGGTAATAAATATCCGCCGTATGAGCTCGATGACGTAATCCCGACCCTGATAGGGAAGGAATTGGGGCTGCCGGTGTATCATCCGGGGATCATCATGGAAGGCGGCTCGGTGGACTTCAATGGGAAAGGGACTTTAATTACTTCCAGCTGTTGTCTGCTGAATCCCAACCGGAATCCCGGGCACGACCGGGACAAGATCGAAGAATACCTGCGTGAATACTATGGCGTCGAGCAGATCCTGTGGGTAGCCGAAGGGATCGCAGGCGATGATACGGATGGGCATATCGATGATACCGTGCGGTTTGTCAACGAGGATACGGTGATCACGGTGGTGGAGGAGGATGCGACCGACGAGAACTATAAGTTGCTGCGAGATAACCTGGCGACGCTTTCCACGATGCGGCTTTTGGACGGCAAGCAGCTGAATATTGTCGAGCTGCCGATGCCGGCGGCGGTGGTCTATGAGGATCAGCGTTTGCCCGCGTCTTATGCGAATTTCTATATCGCGAATGAATCGGTGATCGTGCCGACGTTCCGGTGCGACCGAGACGAAAAGGCGCTTGCCATCATCCAGGAATGTTTTCCCGCGCGGCGCGTCGTGGGCATCGATTCCACCGATATCATCTGGGGATTGGGGAGCTTTCATTGCCTGAGTCAGCAGGAGCCGGAGGTGTAAGGGCTTTGCTTATGCAGCGGGTGGCTCGGGCGCCGGTCTTTCCGCGATCAGGAACAGTTCGGTTCCGGCGCGGGGTTTGATGGAGTTGTAGCAAGGGGTCAGCGTTCTCAGCCGGAATCTTTTTTCAAACAAATTTTGGTATTCTGCCGTGTGGCCTCCGAAGGGTGGATGATTGGCCTTCGGCCGACCGACCTCCGGTCCGTCAGGCGGGCCATTTGGGCCGAAGTCGCGGTCGAAGAGCAGGCCGGCGAGATGGCCGCCGGGCTTCAGCAGGTCGTGCATTTGCTCCGCGTAGGCGGGACGCCGGGCGGGGTCCAGGGCGCAGAAAAAGGTTTGCTCGACGATGAGGTCATAGGCGCCCTGGTGATCGAAGAAATCGGCTTCCAGGAGCCGGAGGGCCGGTGTGGCCGGGAGTCGTTCGCGGAGGCGGCCGATGAGCACCGGGGAGATATCCAATAAGGTGATGTTGGTAAAGCCTTTTTTCAGCAGGTATTCTGCTTCGTAGCTGTTGCCGCAGCCGGGGATGAGGATGGCGGCGTCTTTGGCGGTGAGCTGGTCGAAATAAACCCGCAGGGGCGGCGAGACATCACCGATGTCCCAGCCCATGTTCCCCTGCAGGTAGCGTTCGTTCCAATAACGTTCATCAGGCATTGATAGCGGCGATGGGTACGTGGCTATGGTAGGCCAGCTGTTTGGTGCTGGAGGTCTTGAACATGCCTGAAAGGAAGGAATGTTTCCGCGGGAACGTAAGGATCAGATCGATCTTGTAGTCGGCGACGAACTGGTTAGTAGCTTCCACGAAATCGAACAGGCGGATGAAATAGAATTCGGGATTGAATTCCTTGAGCTGGCTTTCCAGTTTGGCGCGTTCGGCCTTGTATTCGTCGGTGACCTGAACATAGTGTTCGTGGTCGACGTTGACGATATAGAGGTGGGGTTTGAAGAGGTTCAGCACGGATTTTACCGTGGGAATGGGGATTGTGCTCTCGACGTCTTTGAAGTCGGTAAGCAGGAGCACGTTCTTGGCGGATTGGGAATGGGTATCTGGCGGAACGATGATGGTGGGGGCGATGGCGCGTTTCACGATGTTCAGCGCGTTGCTGCCCATGAGGACCTGGCCCAGCCGGGTGGCGCCGGTGATGCCCATGACGATCAGCTGTATATTGTTCTTTTTTACGTATTCTTCGAGGGTATCCAGGAAGTGGTTGTTCTCTTCGGCTACCAGGGTGATCCTGGCTTTGGTGATAACGGAAAGTTCGGTTTGCACACTGGCCAGGGCCAGTTCCACGATCGCTTTGCGGCTTGCGTCCTCTTCTCCTTCCGTGCCCAGCGGGCTGCTGTCCGAACCATATTCGAGCGTATCAAACACATTGTACAGGATTAAATGGGCGTCCGGGATCAGCGTCGAAATATGCGCGGCATAACGCGCGGCATTCTTGGACGTTTCCGAAAAATCGATGGGGACAATAACATTATTCATATATAGCAGTTTTTTCTAAATATACGATCAAAATTGTTATTAACGAGTTTTCAACAGGCCTTCCCGGAGGTCGTCGATTTTCCGGGGGATTTAGCTATTTTACTGTAGGTTTGTCGACTGCCGGAACGGGCGTTGAGCTACGGTGCCGACGAGTGTGAAATTATAAATTTTTCTACTGTGCGATTAAAGAGCCTCGAAATTAAGGGATTTAAGAGTTTCGCTGATAAGACCCATATCAGTTTTGATGAAGGCATTACGGGCATTATCGGTCCGAATGGCTGTGGAAAGAGCAATATTATTGACAGTATCCGCTGGGTCATTGGGGAGCAAAAGATCAGTCATCTCCGGAGTGAGAACCTGGAAAGCCTGGTTTTCAACGGCAGTAAAACGAGAAGCGCCTCTGGTCTGGCGGAAGTGAGCCTGACCTTTGAAAATACAAAGAACCTGCTGCCTACCGAATTCAGCACGGTAACGGTGACGCGTAAGTTTTATAAATCCGGGGAGAGCGAATACAGGCTTAACGATGTTTCGTGCCGGTTGAAAGATATCCAGAACCTTTTTATGGATACGGGCGTGAGTACGGATAGCTATGCCATCATCGAGCTGGGTATGGTGGACGATATCATAAAAGATAAGGAAAACAGCCGTCGCCGCATGCTGGAGCAGGCTGCGGGGGTGACGATCTACAAGACCCGGAAGAAGGAGGCCCGGTCGAAGCTGGATGCTACCGAACAGGATCTGTCGCGTATCGAAGACCTGCTTTTCGAGATCAACAACCAGCTGAAGAGCCTG
>DASYZH010000213.1:0-20183 GCA_035946435.1 Puia sp.
GACGCTGGCGCAGCCGGTAGGAAACATTGGGAACGTCGGTACGATGGCGACCGTAGACATGGACGATAGTAACCTGAAGACTCTGTTGGGCGACGTTTCCGATGGAGAATTGAGGCAATATATGGACGAGCATGGAGGGGCAAGTGACATCGCAACGAATTAATAGATGAAAAAGTTATTTTCCGTATTCGTGATCCTCTGCGTGTTGGCAATGCCGGCGCATGCCCAGATGGGGCCGCCTCCACGGCAGCCTAATCCGGGGGTTCTCGAAACATATAAGATCGGTTTTATTACTAACCGGCTGCTCCTCACACCGGACGAGGCTCAGCGGTTCTGGCCTATCTACCGCCTATATTCCAACGAGGTTCGACAAGCCTGGGCCATCTATCGAACCGACAAGAACGAGCTTCAACTGGAAGAGAATCTACTGAACATAAAGAAGAAATACAGCGTCGAATTCTTGAAGGCCATTCCGCCACCCAAGATCAATGATTTCTTTAAAGCCGAAAGGGATTTCAACCAGTTTGTTTCAAGAGAGGCGGAGCGCCGACGAATGCAAGGCAGACCTTATCCGCAATAGACCCCGACATTTCCCCAATTCGCCGATTAATTTCACCGGAGGATGGTTAAACAACGATATTTGAACTTGGTGTTTTTCATAGGTTAGCAACGGCCGGCTCTTTCCAGGGCAGGCCTTTTTCTTTCGCGGCCAGGGGCCGCGAGGCCGGACAGGCCAGACATTAGCTTTAATGGGATTTTAATCTCGAGACCCCCCAACGCCCGCTCGGCGCGGGTTTTAGCGAAAGCTAAAAGTGGGCGTTTTCACATCATGATAAAATAAGAACGTCCATCCCTCGCGCTGTCCGCGTTGCCACCACTCTTGTCGCAGTTCCATCGCTTTCTTTCCATCATAATCATATTTCGCGACGAAGCGGCTCTTCATCTGTTGAAGCTGAGGCGCCACATCACCGCCGAAGAACACCGTCTCGCCGCCGTCAACGATCCAGAACACCTGATGCCAGGGACTGTGAGCGCCCGTGACCTGGTATTTGATATAGCCGTCGATGACGCCGTCGCCATCGAGCAGGACCACGCGTGGATTATCACGCAAACATTGCAGCTCATCCGGGATATAGGAAGTAGGGCCCTTTTCGAAAGCATAGTCCAGCTCTTCTCGTTGGACATAACAGGTCGCGTTAGGAAACGAAAGCTGCTGCGGAGGTCGGATGCCGCCGCCGACGCCACCGGAAGAGCAGTCCCCGCTGATACCGCCCGCATGATCCTTGTGCAGATGACTCATCAGCACCTTGGTGACACGGCCCGGATCGATACCGGCACTCAGCAGGTTTTGATGGATTTGCAGGACGCCGTTGTGCGCAAAACCCAGCCCCGTATCGATCACTAAAATATCTTCGGTGGTGACGACGGCAAAGGGTTGAACTTCTACCAGCAAGCTGCCGGTAGGACGCTGCTGGAGATCGTCTTTCTCGAGGTCAAATGGAACAAAGCGTTTGGTCTTGTCGATGGTGAAAGCCCCTTCTGATAGCGGAATGATCTGCATGGGTGCAAAGGTACGCTTCATACCCCGATTTGCGGCGGTCTCGCGCCCGGGCCGGCGGCCTATCGCAACACCATCTGCCTGTCCGCATCCAGCCGCACGAGGATGAACAACAACACGCTAAAGGTCAGCAACGAGGTCCCCCCATAGCTGATAAAGGGCAGCGTAATCCCGATCACGGGCGCCAGGCCCACCGTCATACAGATATTGATCACGATATGGAAGAAAAGCACGCTGGCGACGCCATAGGCATAGCAGCGGCTGAAGACGCTTCGCTGTCGTTCCGCGATCGTGACGATCCGCATCAGCAGCACCACATAGATGCCCAGGAAAATGATGCTGCCCGTGAAACCAAAGCCCTCGCCGATGGTGCAAAAGATAAAATCGGTCTTTTGCTCCGGTACGAAATCATACCGCGTCTGGGTACCCTTGAGCAGCCCTTTTCCAATGAAGCCGCCGGAGCCAATGGCGATCTTACTCTGCTTGACGTTGTAGTTGTTGTCCTTTTTCTTCCCGCTGCTCCTTGCTTCGTTCTCCAGCTGGGCCTCGGCGGCCTGATCTTTAGGAATATAATCCTTGCCAATGGCCGCGTAGATGCGGCTTACCTGGTACGGCTTGAAGACATGGTCGAACGCAAAAGGCACCACGAACCGCTGGATACCCACGCAAACGAACCAGACACCAACGATCAAAAACAGCACGGAGCGGTTCCGCTTGATCATCTTACGCAGAAAATAGATGGCGACGACGGCGGTGCCGGTGAGAATGAGCGCCAGCGTATTGGGTTCAAGCAGCAGGGTGGCGACGACCAGTACGGCAAAGGAAAAGCCGATGACCAGCACGGCCGGCGGCAGCCCCTCGCGGAACATCACGAGGAAGAACGAGAAATAGACCAGCGAAAGCCCCATCTCGTGCTGCATGATACTCATCATCGCCGGCACGAGTGCGATCGCGGCCGCGATGAGCTGAGAACGCGGGCGGGTGAAATTGGTTTCCACGCGCGAGAGGTATTTGGCCAACGCCAGGTTGACAAAGAGCACACATAGATCCGCCGGCTGGATCTGGAAAGCGCTGCCGAAACGGATGATGGACTCGGTTCCCTTGACCCGTGAATGGAAAGGGAAGACAAGCAGCAGAAGAAAGATGCCGAACGCATATCCCAGGTTCGCCGTGGCCGTGAAGAATTTACTGTCGGTGAGCAGGATAAATGTTCCTATGATGCCGGACAGAATGAAGAAAAGCAATTGCCGGCTGTAGTCGGTCTTCAACGAGATAAACCCCTGCACGACGTTGTCGCCGTCATGATAGCTGGCGGCAAAGATGCTGGTGATGCCGATGGCGCAGAGTATGAACCAGATCCACACCAGGGACCAGTCCACTCCTTTGGATATAGTAGGGTTTTTTTGGCTCATCGGGTGGAATCTTTATGGTTGGAGGAATCGATGGATCGCGGCGGTCGAATTGCCGGCGGTGCGCCGCTCTGGCCGTCCTTATTGCCGCCGGATCTTCCGGGGCCGCCCGGGCCGCCGTTTTTGGCCGGGTTGCCCGTACCGCCTGCGGGTCCGCCCGTGCTATCCTTGCGGAGGGCGGGATGCCGGCCGGTATCTCCCGTAGCCGCTGCCTTCACGGCCGAATCGAGCCCGATGGTGGCGGCCGCTGCCTTGGCACGTTCTTTCGCCATGCGTTCGGCAAGGGCGCTCTTATACGGCGAAGGTTTCAGCAGGTTCAGCATCAGCGGGCTCCGGGAACCGTCGGACGTGTCGAGCATCATATAGCGGTAGGACGGCGTCTGGTATTTGATCCATCGGCTGCTGTCACCGCTCTGCCGGGCCCAGGCCGCCGCACGTAACGAGTCGGCTCGAAATTGGACCCGCACGAGATACCGCGGCATCAGGTTACGGTTAGTGATCTCGTCTTCGAGCGCCAGCCGGTTCGTTGCGATGGTGTCGTTGAGATATTTCTCGACGATCAGCGAGGCGATCGGCGCTGCCTGGGCGGAGCCATAACCGGCGTTCTCCACGATCACGGCCACGGCTATCCGGGGATTTTCCCGCGGCGCGAAACAAATGAACCAGGAGTGAGACCGCAGCTTGACCACCTTCCCTTCGATCACGAGCTTGTTCTCCGCCGTACCGGTCTTACCGCACATAGTGACGCCCGGTATCTTAGCCACCTTGCCGGTGCCGATATCGACCACATCTTCCATACCGTCCTGTACCACCTCGTAGGCGGCATCGGAGATATGCGACACGGGCTCATGTTTGACGTGGAACCGGCTCAACAGCGTATCTTCCTCGGCGGCGCCTTCGATGCTCTTCACAAAATGCGGCGTATAATAATAGCCTTTGTTCGCCACGATACAGGTGGCATTGGCGATCTGTAACGGCGTCACCTCCAGCTTGTCCTGGCCGATACCCAGCGTGACCATCGTACAGGAGTTCCAGGCATGGTTATAGCTTTTGTCATACGCGGTGGTGTCGGGGACATTGCCGGCATCCTCGCTGGGAAGGTCTACACCGAGGCGATGACCCAGGCCGAAGGCATTCACATAGTCATGCCAGCGTTCCAATCCGATGCGCACACTATGGTAGGCGGGATTGTCGACCTCCAGCCGGAAGGCGTTACAAAAAAACGAGTTACAGCTGTTGGCGATCGCCAGCCGCAGGTTCGCAGCGTGGCCCGGGAACTTCTCATCGCATTTGATGGGCCGGTCGCAACCATAGTAATAGCCCAGGCATTGGATGCCGCTGGCGGGGGTGATCACCTCTTCGTCCAATCCGATCAGCGAGGCGATGGGCTTAAAGGTCGAGCCGGATGCATACTGCCCTTTAATAGCCCGATTATACAACGGGCTCGAAACGTCCAGCACCAGCTTGGCGTAGTTCGCTTGTTTGTCCGGACCCGTGAGCGAGTTGGGGTCATAGCTTGGACCCGAGGCCATGGCCAGGATGCCACCCGTGGAGGGCTCGAGCGCGACGATGGCGCCGGTCTTGCCATACAGCAGGCGTTCGGCCAGCTGTTGCAGTTCGATATCGAGATAGGTATGCAGATTCTTTCCGGCGACGGCGGGGGTATCCAGCGTACCACCCTGGTAATGGTCCACAAGCCGGTTCTTGTTATCTTTGATCCAGAACTCGATACCCCGCTGCCCCATGAGCTCCCGCTCATAATATTGCTCCAGTCCGCTGCGGCCCACATAGTCACCAAGCTGATAGAAATTATGGCTGCGGCGAAGGATTGCAGAATCCACCTCGCCTACATAACCCATAATGTGCGCGGCAGCGTTATACGGATAGGTACGCACCGGACGCTCCTGCAGGTTGAAACCGGGGAATTTCCAGATATTCTCTTCCATGCGGGCATACATCTCCGGTGCCAGCAGATCCTGGAAAGCCGTAGGGCGGAAGGGCCCGTTCTTGACCCTGGCTTCGACGATCCGGCGGCGGAACTCGGCCGTATCGATGCCCATGAGCTCGCAGAAATAGGACGTATCGATATTCTTCACCTGGGAAGGCGTGACCATGAGATCGTATAGAATGGTATTGTTGAGGATCGCGCGGCCCTTCCGGTCATAGATGATACCACGACTCGGATAAACGCTTTTCCGGAACAGTGCGTTCTCCTGCGCCTGCTGTTTGTATGTTTTGGATATGATCTGCAGGTGGAAAAGTTGCGCGGCAATGATCAGGAACATGCCGGAGAAAATTAGCCGAACTATATTGCTACGCGATTGATTAAATACGGGCATATGAGTGGTACCTGCAAGTTACGATGGATTCTGATTATAAACGTGCCGGGCCCATCAGATCGTATTGGTCCTGAACTTTTGTTTGCGGAAGAAAAGAAGCTCGGTGAGCAGGATCAGCAAAAGGCTCACCGCCGTCGAAGCGACCACCTTTCCGAGAAAATACATGAAGTTGCCGAAGCTCATCCATTCCAGCAGGACGAGGTAAGAATGGTGCAATAAGGTGAGAACGACCACGTAGGTAGCGTAAGGAGCCCAGCCCATGCTAACGAAGGAGGGAGCGACATAGTTCTTGTCGGCCCCTTCCTGGGAGATCAGCAGCCCGATCACAAAAGGACGTACATAAGCGATCAGGGTGCAGGCCGCAGCATGAAGGCCGGGTGTCTTGGTAAAATAGTCCAGGCAAAGCCCGAAGAAAAAGCCTATGAAGGTCAACGCAGCCCGGCTGAGGCTAAACGGTAGCCAGAGGATATAAAGAAAATAGAGATATGGCGTGACAAAGCGATGGAGGGGCGGCATCTTGAAAAGGATGAACACCTGTACCAGGATGAAAAGGATAAACCGGATGATATTTTTCAACAATTCACTCATTGGATCTTTTTGCGGGTGGAATCCTCCAGCCTTTTCTGCTCGTCATATTGAAGATTATCAATCACATAGACGTATTCGAGTGTGGAAAAGTTGGTCGCCGTCCTGACCTTCAGCGTATAGAAATTGGAAGAAGCGTCGGGCACGATCTCGGCAACGGTGCCTACCATGAGGTTGGCCGGGAAAAGCGAGGAGATCTGGCTGGTGACCACGGTATCGCCTAGGTTCACCTTTACGCTTTTGGGAATATTCTTCATGGTCACGAAGAGGGGGCTTTGCCCATTCCAGGAGATCGTTCCCGTTTCTCTGTTGTTCTTGAGCTTGGCCACTACCCCAAACTGATAGTGGAGCATACTTTGCACGGTTGCAAAGTTCTTGCTGACATTGACTACCGAGCCTACGATACCCTGGGGACCCGTGACCCCCATATTGGGCCGGACACCCTGATCGAAACCACGGTGGATGGTCAGGTAGTTGGCGGGCGCCGTAACGGAGTTGTTGACGACCTTTGCCTCCATGATCCTGTACTTGAGTATGCTTCGACCGGTGTCCACCTTGATCGTATCGCTGATCATCCGGCGCAGCGAGTCAGGACCTTCGTAATTCTCCTTGAGTTGCTGGCGAAGCTGAAGATTCTCCTGCACCAGCGCTTCATTGGTCTTTTTGAGTTGGAAGTAATACTCGATATTATTATAGCGCTGGTCGATGCGGCCGGTGATCTCCGTGCTGACATTGAGAAAGGCCGCTTCATGGTATTTATTGAACCGAAAAAGGAAAGAAAGGGCGATGATCTGCAACACCAGGAAGAAGAGGAAGTTGAAATGCCTTCCGATGAAGAGAAAAACGTTACGCACCTTGAGTAGTTTCTGTTGAGTTCAATAGTTATGGGCCGGCGGTCTGGCGGTCTATCGCATGACGAACGGATACCGGTCGTAATTCTTCAGTGCTATGCCGGTACCACGGACTACGCTTTTCAGGGGATCGTCCGCGATATGCACGGGAAGTTTTATTTTCTGGCTGAGCCGTTTGTCAAGCCCACGGAGTAAAGCGCCACCACCCGTGAGATAAAGACCGCGGCGGTAAATATCGCCGGCGAGCTCGGGCGGGGTAGTTTCAAGGGCCTTCAGGATCGCTTCTTCTATCTTGAAGATGCTCTTGTCGAGCGCTTCGGCGATCTCCTGGTAAGAGACCATGATCTGCTTGGGGATGCCAGTGACCAGGTCGCGACCGTTGACGGGGATATCTTCAGGAGGATTGTCGAGATCTTTTAGTGCCGCGCCGATCTGGATCTTGATCTGCTCGGCGGTACGTTCACCGATGAGCAGCGAGTGATAACGCCGGAGTGCTTCCATGATATCGGCGGTGAACTCGTCACCGGCAATCCGGATACTCTGGTCACACACGATGCCGGCGAGGGCGATCACGGTGATACCCGTGGTCCCACCACCGATATCGATGATCATGTTACCCACGGGTTCTTCTACGTCGATGCCGATACCCAGCGCGGCGGCCATCGGCTCATGGATCAGGTATACTTCTTTCGCTCCGGCCTGCTCGGCGCTGTCGCGGACCGCCCTTTTTTCCACCTCGGTGATACTGGAGGGGATACAGATCATCATCCGCCAGCTGGGGGGAAACAGCGGTTTCTTGGGATAGATCATCTTGATCATCTCCCGTATCATTAGCTCGGCCGCGTTGAAGTCGGCAATAACGCCGTCTTTCAGGGGGCGCACCGTGCGGATACTCTCATGGGTTTTTTCGTGCATCATCAGGGCGCGTTTGCCAACCGCCAGCACGTTTTTGGGGTTATTTCGATCCAGGGCCACGATACTCGGTTCATTCACCACTATCTCGTCGTTATGTATGATCAGGGTATTGGCGGTACCCAGGTCCATGGCTATCTCTTGCGTTAGGAAATTGAATAAGCCCATTTGATTTAAAAGGTCGAATTTTTAAAATTCTGGTTATATAACAAGGAGCCCCGCGGCCCACCCCACTTTAAGCTGGTTCTCTTTAATGTCAGCAAAATTGAAGGAAATAATTCGAATTAACAAAGCGAAAGCCCTGATATGTGGATTATTTCCATAGGTATTGGCATCCGAAGCATTAACGGTAAAATCCTCTACATCGTATTTGCAACCGTTATTAAAAAAACATGTATAAACTTTCAGCACCCTGTCTACAAACCTCATGTCGCTGTAAAGCCCAGCCAGTGCTGGATCTCAGGCGTCAGTTCCGGTAGCCTTTTGCGTTGGATCAGGAAGCTGGTGAGTGCCGCGATCTCGCGAAACAGGTGATGCTTTTCGAGCGCCGACGCCAGGTAACCCCGGCCCGTGCTGCCGCCGGTGCCGATGCGGGTACCGATGGTGCGGTGGACCATGCTCATATGGCGATACCGCCAGGTGCTCAGCTGTTCGTCTATCTCCAGCAGTTGGTGCAACACCTGGAAAGGCAGCTGGAGCAAGGGATATCCCTGATATAGCATGATGAAAAGTGCCGACCGGCAGGCCGCGGGACTCAGGCTGCGGGCGACGCTACCAGCAAGACCATCATTTGCGGCACGATCCGTCGTAGCCCCCGCCTTCGCAGTGCCATCGGCGGCGTCTCCAAAGAACACCGAATCGAACGCCTGCAGGTTCGCTTTCTCAGCATCGGCCAGGCTCGACTGATAGCGCGCCCGGTAGTCGGCCCAAAAATGGTCGGCTGCCGCCTGATCCAGGATGGGCATACGTTCCAGCCAGGCGTTCAGCAGCCCGAGCAAAGAGGGCGCCGCCTCGGCAGCCTTCACCCGGTGCACCTCTTCCTGCCGCAGCTGGGACAGGTAATATTGCTGCCCGTAGCGGTCCTGGTACTTCAGCCCAAGCCGGGCCTCCAAAAGCTTGAATTGCACGCTCTGAAAACCGGAGGCCGGCCGCAGCAGGTCTCTGAAATCCTGAAAATCCATAGGGTTCATCGTCTCCATGATGTCGATCTGATGGACGAGGACCTTGAGGATGGTGGCACAGCGGGAAAGCCGGTGGACAATCGTCTGCAGCTCGGGCGAATTGTCGTTCAGCGTGGGCTTACCGAAGATGCCGGTCACCGAATCGACCTCAAACAATAGCTGGCGGAACCAAAGCTCATAGGCCTGGTGGATGACGATGAACAGCATTTCGTCATGGGCAGGAATACCCAGCCGGTCGCTTTCGGGCTGCTGGGCGTTCAGGATCTTCTCCAGTTGCAAGTAATCGCTATAATGTACGGCCATAGTCATAGAAATTCATAGCCGATGTCGCGGCGGTAATAGATGCCTTCGTAATGGATCTTTTCCAGGATATCCCGGGATTTGTCCACGGCTTCGTACACCGTCTCGGCAAACGAGGTCACACAGAGCACCCGGCCACCGCCGGTAAGCACCTCCCCATTCTCCGCACGCGTACCGGCGTGAAAGATAAGGCTGTCCGCACCGGTATCCTGGTCGAGACCACTGATCGGCAACCCTTTTTCGTACGAACCGGGATACCCGCCGCTGACCGCAACCACGGTGCAGCAGGTCCGTTCGTCCCGGCTGATCGTGATGCCATCGAGCCGTTGTCCGGCTACGGCGAGGAACAGCTCACCCAGGTCATTCTTCAGCCGGGGCATCACCACTTCCGTTTCCGGGTCGCCCATACGGCAATTGTATTCGATCACCAGGGGATCTTCGCCCACCTTGATCACTCCTATAAATATAAAACCCCGGTAGTCGATGTGCTCCTCTTGCAACCCCTTCACGGTAGGGATAATGATCCGCTGCGTTATCTTGTCCATAAAGCCGGCATCGGCAAACGGCACGGGACTAACGGCACCCATGCCGCCGGTATTGGGCCCCTTGTCGCCTTCCCCCACCCGCTTATAGTCTTTGGCTTCGGGAAGAGTAAGAAAATGCCTGCCGTCGGCAAGCACGAAGACCGAAAGCTCGATGCCGGAGAGGAACTGCTCCACCACGACCTTGTTGCTGGCCTCGCCGAACTTGCTACCCTGGATCATCAGCTCGAACTCGGCGATGGCTTCGATCGTGCTTTGGCAGATGATCACTCCTTTGCCCGCGGCCAGGCCATCGGCCTTGAGCACCACGGGAAGCGGATGCTGCTGAAGATAGGCAATCCCTTCGGCAAAATTGGCGGAATCGAATTCCCGGTAGGTTGCCGTCGGAATACCATGGCGCTCCATGAATTTTTTGGAAAAGGCCTTGCTGCCCTCCAGGCGGGCGCCGCTGGCGGAGGGCCCGATCACAGGGATCTGCCTTAGACCGGCATCGGCCTGAAAAAAGTCGACAATGCCTTTGACAAGCGGTTCTTCGGGTCCTACCACTACCATCCCGATGTCTTCCCGGACGCAAAATTTTCCAATGCCTTCGAAATCCAGGGGTGACAGGTCCACATTGGTGCCGCATTGCGTGGTCCCGGCATTGCCCGGTGCGATGTACAGGGCCGAACAATGGCTACTCTGCGCCAGTTTCCAGGCGAGTGCATGTTCACGGCCCCCAGAGCCTAATAATAAGATATTCATATAGGCCCCGAAATTCCAACTTAGACCCCAAATTGAAAAAAAGAATTTACCAGCGGTTATTATACGGGCATTGCAAATAGGGAAATATCAGTACTTTGTGTGCCAACTTTTATCGCATGAGTCTAACCACCGCCGGCAAGGCCAAACATCCCAGGGGCCTTTATGTCCTGTTTTTAACTGAAATGTGGGAGCGTTTTGCTTATTATCTGCTGGCGGGCATCCTCCTACTTTATCTTCTGGACAATACCACGGGCGGCAAAGGCTTGCCCGAAAAAACGGCCGCGGATATCACCGGGACCTTCCTGGCGCTCATTTGGTTGCCGATGTTCATCGGCGGGATGATAGCGGACCGGTACTTCGGCTATATCCGAAGCGTCTTCATCGGCGGCGCCTTTCTGGCGCTCGGCTATTTCGGACTGATCCTCCCGGGGAATACCGCCATGTACATTTCACTGGGGCTCATCGTCATCGGGAACGGTTTTTTCAAACCCAATATCAGCACGCTCCTCGGAAATATCTACAATAAGGAAGAGCTAAAACCGCTGAAGGACAATGCCTATAATATTTTTTATATGGGCATCAACACCGGCTCGCTCCTCTGCAATTTCGCCGCGGCCTATCTGCGGAATAAATACGGCTGGGGCTGGGCTTTCGGCGCCGCCGGCATCGGAATGGTCATCGGGCTGGTCAATCTGGCTACCAACCTGAAACATGTCCGGATGGGCGATGTGCGGAAGCCACCGGCAAAGGAGGACATGACCCTCGGCCAGATCTGCCTTTACGTCTTCGTGCCGGGTATCCTCGCCGCCATCCTGGGATACATCCTTCCGGAACAGCTCTTCCACTCGACCATCATGGGCAGCCAGGCCAGCGACGCCTTTGTATTTGCCTGCATCCCGATCCTCGGATTCTTTGTCTCCCTTTGGGTCCGGGCCCGCGGCGAAGACCGTAAAGGGATCGGCGCCCTGCTCTTCATCTTTGCCGTCTCCGTGATCTTCTGGTCCCTGTACTATCAGAACTTCACCGCCTATACCTTGTGGACGGAACAGCATACGGACCGGACCGTCAGTACTCCGCTGATCGAAAAAGGGGCGGACTGGATGGGCCTGCTGCAGAAAGTGAATACCAATCCCCGGCCGGTGGACTCACTCAACAGATTTATGGCGCCGGTGCACGATGCCGGCGGCAAGGTGCTGAAAACCACCGGGCCCGATCCTTATTTCCACAACCTGCCAAAGGATAAATGGCCGCCGCCCGGTCAGGACCTCAAGCTGGCCAACGCCGAGCTTTATCAATCCATCGGACCTTTCTTTATCGTCACCCTTACCCCGCTGCTGGTAGCGTTGTTCACCTTGCTGCGCCGGCGCCGCAAAGAACCCACGACGCCCCAAAAATTCGGCATTGCGCTTTTCCTTTCCGGCCTATCTTCCCTGGTGATGTTCTTCGCCGTATTTTCGGTGCCCAGTATCTATCATTATAAGGTGTCGCCGTCCTGGCTCTGGGGAACCTATTTCGTGATCACCGCCGCGGAGGTCTTTCTCAGTCCCATGGGCCTCTCCATCGTGTCCAAACTGGCCCCGGCGCGTTTAACCTCCCTTCTCATGGGCGGCTGGTTCCTAACCATGTCGCTGGGCAGCAAGATCGCAGGGTTGATGACGAGCTCCTGGGACAAGTTCCCGGATAAACGCGTCTTCTTCCTCATTTGGTTTGTCGCCGGGGTCATCGGGTCGGCCCTGATCTTCAGCCGTGTCGGGTCGCTGAACCGCATTGTACGAGAAAAAACGGGTGAAGTATGAGTGAGAATAAATTCAAACCCTTCATAAGCCCGGAGACGGAGATGAAGGAGTTTACCTTCAAGGCCCTGCTGATGGGCAGCATCTTCGGCATTTTCTTTGGCGCATCCACCGTATACCTCGCCCTTAAGGCCGGACTTACCGTTTCGGCCTCGATCCCTATCGCGGTCCTGGCCATTACCATCGCCCGCCGGCTTTTTAAGACGACCATCCTGGAGAACAACATTATCCAGACCACGGGCAGCGCCAGCGAAAGCATTGCGGCAGGGGTGGTGTTCACCTTGCCGGGCTTCCTCTTTCTCTCCACGGCCGAAGCCGGAAACTATTTCAACTATGCCGTGATCTTCATACTGGCGATCTTCGGTGGGATGCTCGGCACCCTGCTGATGATCCCGCTTCGCCGGTCGTTGATCGTCAAAGAACACGAGACCCTGCCCTATCCCGAAGGCACCGCTTGCGCGGAAGTCCTCAAAGCCGGGGAACGGGGCGGCGATTTCGCCAAGGCGGCTTTCCAGGGTCTTGGCTTTGCCTTTGTCTATGCCGTGGGGCAGAAGATGTTCCGCTTTATTGCCGAGACACCGCTTTTCGACACCGTTAAAAGCAAGGTAGCCAGCAAGATCTTCCCGGCCGCCCAGGTGTCTGCCGATATCACGCCGGAGTATATGGGGGTAGGGTATATCATCGGTCCGCGGATCGCGGGCATCCTGGTCGCCGGCAGCGTGTTGAGCTGGCTGGTCATCCAGCCGTTGTTAGCCTCGCTTATCGATCCCGTGGTGATCGCGCAACAACAGGTGAAACTGGGGTATTTACATGACATCGCAACAGCCGGGGGCTATGGGGGCTGGAACCCGTTGACCAAAACCTTTGCCGATCCGGCCTCCGCCATCTACCGCTCGTATGTCCGGCTCATCGGCGCCGGCGCGGTAGCCATGGGCGGTCTGATCACGCTTATCAAGACAATACCCACCATCGTGTCCTCCTTCCGCGAAAGTATCGGCTCGGTAAAAGAAGCAGGTAAGGAGAGCCGCATTCGCACAGAACGCGATCTCTCGCTCAAGATCGTCCTGTTCGGGAGTATCGGCCTTGTCGTGTTGATCGGATTTCTCAATATCATCCCGGGAGACTCTTTTTTCAACCGGCTGCTCATCGGATTACTCATTCTTATCTTCGGCGCTTTCTTCGTCACCGTGGCGTCGCGGATCGTAGGCATCATCGGCTCTTCGAACAGTCCGGTATCGGGGATGACCATCGCCGCCGTCATGGGTACCTGCTTGACCTTCCTGGCGGTGGGCTGGGGCGGCAAGGTCTATGAGCCGATGGCGCTGGTAGTAGGCGGCATGGTTTGTGTCGCAGCTTCCAACGCGGGCGGTACCTCACAGGACCTGAAGACCGGTTACCTGGTCGGCGCTACGCCCAAATACCAGCAGCTGGCGCTTTTTATCGGCGTCATCGTCAGCGCCATCGCGGTTGGCTTTACGATAAAAGCGCTCGATACCCCCACACCCGATCTCATCAAACAAGGCATCCATCATGCCATCGGCAGCACCTATCCCGCGCCACAAGCCACGTTGATGGCCACGTTGATCAAAGGCATCCAATCCAAAAACCTCGACTGGAACTTTGTTCTGGTGGGCGTTGCGCTGGCGCTGGTCATGGAGCTTTGCAATGTCCGCAGCCTGAGCTTCGCCATTGGCGTTTATCTGCCGCTGTCGACGACCCTTCCCATCTTCATCGGCGGGGCGATCCGCGGGCTCGTCGACGTAGTGAAAAAACGCAGGGGAGAGAAGGTGCAGGCGGAAGGGGAAGATCTGGAGAAAGGAAATCTGTTTGCCACCGGTCTGGTGGCCGGCGGTGCGCTCATGGGAGTCATCTTTGCCTTTCTGCGAATATCGCCAACGACGATCGCCTTCCTCGACAAACTCAGCATGGAGAACTGGCTGCGAAGCGGAATGGGGGAAACGGGCTATTTCGCCCTGGGCATCGGCTTTTTCGCGCTGATGGGCTATATCCTCTATCGCTTCGGCGCCTCGAAGCAAAAGCTCGGTCTATAGCAACCGGAACGAGACAATATAAACTTCGCGGAAATGCCGGACCTGCCCACCCGCAAACTGGGTAAAATCCTTTCCCGCATCGACCCATCGGATACCTACCGCGGTGGGACCAGCCTGCGTCAGGGGCCAGCCTTCTTTCTTATTGATAGGCACCAGCGTCTCATGCGTGCTATCGAGGACCAGCTCGTCCACCGGCCGCCCGTCGTCCGCGGGACTGGCCAGGTTCAACCAGGCTTTGTTCTCGCCCAGCTGAGGTTGGGCTTCGCTTTTCCTACAGCCCGTTTGCCCGAAGATCACCAGTAGTAAGGCGGCAATGGCAACCATTTGGCGCCGGGGCCGCATGCGGGACAATTTTTTCATGGGAAGTCGTTGTACCCGCAATGACACAAAAGAGGGGAGATCTGTTGCCTGTGAAAATGTTAAACCCTAGTTCATCTTGAACGGAACGATCATCTCGAAAATGGGGACATTGACCTCGAAGGACTTCTTGTTGTTGAGATTCTCCATCGTATAAGAACCGTACATCTTGCCCATCTCCGTACGGAGATTGCAGCCGCTGACATATTGATAGCGCTCCCCCGGTTGCAGAATGGGCTGCACCCCCACCACCCCTTCACCCTCGACCTCGCGGTAGGACCCGTTGCTGTCAAAGATATGCCAGTGCCGGCGCTGTAATTTTACGGAGAAATTGTTGTGATTTTCGATGGTTATTCTATAGGCAAACATATACTCTCCCGAGATAGGGTTGGAATAGTCCGGCTGGTAAAAAGTCTCGACGCTCACCTCCATTCCTTCTGAGATCTTATTGGCCATTAACCAAATATTTTAATCTAAGTTAACTAAAATCAGGCAGGGCTCACCGAAAAATCTAAGCTAATTTTGTGCCCTCAAAAGCGCTCATGCGCTAAAGAGCTAAAAAATCATTATATGAAGATCGCAGTAGCTAAAGGAGATGGGATCGGTCCTGAGATCATGGATGCCGTACTAAGTATTTTCAACGCGGGGAAGGTCCCCCTGGAATATACCCTTGTAGACATGGGCAAGTGGGTATTCGACAAAGGCTTTTCCAATGGGATGACGCCCGAAGCCAAACATACCATCGAGGAATTGGGTATTTTATTCAAGGGGCCCATGGAAACCCCCAAGGGAAAGGGCGTCAAAAGTGTGAATGTCACCGCACGCAAGACCTGGAACACCTATGCCAACAAGCGGGTCTTTCAGAGCTTACACGGCGTCGATACGGTGTTTTCCAAAGCCGGCATTCCGATCGACATCACCATTGTCCGGGAAAATATCGAAGACACCTATGGCGGTATCGAACATATGCTTACGCAGGATGTGGCGCTTAGCCGTCGTTTTATTACCCGCCCTGGCAGCCTGCAGGTCATCAAATATGCCTTCGAGATGGCCAAGAAGAACGGCGCCCGCCGCATCACCTGCGGCCACAAGGCAAATATCATGAAACTCACGGACGGACTTTTCCTGGAATGTTTTCAGGAGGTGGCCAAAGAATACCCCGGGCTCAAGTCGGATGATATCATCGTCGACGACCTGGCCATGAAGCTCGTGGTCCGGCCGCAGGACTTTGATGTCGTAGTGCTCACGAATCTACAGGGTGACATCATTTCCGATCTCTGCGCCGGACTCGTCGGCGGGCTTGGATTCGCGCCCTCGGCAAATATCGGTGACCACATCGCGATCTTCGAAGCGGTTCATGGCACGGCACCCGATATCGCCGGCAAGAACATCGCCAATCCCACGGCCTTGCTGTTAAGCGGCATCGCCATGCTGCGCCATCTGGGTCTCATGGAAAATGCGGCGATCATAGAAAATGCCTTACTCTATACCCTTGAACAAGGGGTACACACAGGTGATTTTGGAGATAAGGGCACCCCGGCGCTGAACACCACGGCTTTTGCCCAGGCGGTGATCAATAATTTTGGCAAACAGCCCGCACATATGGCCAAACCCTTGCTGCCCAATGCCCCGGTGACCCAAACGGCCTTCAAACTTTCCCGGAACGAGATGATGGTCTCCGAAGAAACCCAGCAGGAAGCGATCGTCGGCGTCGATCTCTTTATCGAAAGCTCGGGGCAGCCGGAGTTCATCGCCCGGAAATGTCAGCGACATGCGGGGGTGAAATTCAATCTCATCAGTATCAGCAACCGGGGCACCCAGGTGTGGCCCACGGGTTCGATCTATACTAACCTGGTGAATCAGTACAATGTGCGGTTCGAAAGTATCGACGGATCCCCGCTCAACCAGCAGGACGTGCTGGGCCTCTATGTAAGCCTCAGCGGCGATTTCAAGATCTGCTCCTCCGAACTGTTGAACCAGTGGGGCGATAAGAAGGCTTATTCGCTCGCACAGGGGCAATAGTCCTTTGGTTGAAAATCACTCTAACCGTTTTAACCGGCCATGTCATGCCGGGCCTTCCGGCCCGGTGTGGCATACACTTTGCTTGTCTTACTATTACCAATACCAATTCTTCTCATTTCCCGCTATTTTCCTCTACTTGATTAAAGGCCCCACACCCTCTATTGCCCGGTCCCGTACCCGTAGCAATCTTTAATACAATCCTTCATTACCCAATTATGAGAAAAACTTTTACCCGTTTTCTCAAGGGAGCAATCTGCTTGTATTGTACCCTTTTGCTCTTTGGACAGGCTGATGCCCAAAAGCTTTCCCCCAGATACGTTTCCGTCGACAACAACTGTCCGGGCTACTACGAATGGCTTCCGGCCGGCTATGGCACCCCGGGAAAGAAATTTCCCCTGCTGATCATGTTCAGCGGCAACGGCGATCTCGGAAACGGCGATTCCACCGAGTTGCAATATGTGCTGAGGAATGGGCCGGGGCAGCTCATCACCTCCGGCCAATGGCCGGACAGCTTTACGGTCAACAAAAAGACCTTCCGTTTCATCGTCATTATGCCACAATACCAAAATGTGCCCGTCCTCACCGATCTGGACTCTATAGTCAACTACTCCCTGAGACATTATAATGTAGATACCGGGCGGGTCTATCTCACCGGTCTTAGCGACGGCGGGAACAATGCCTGGTGGTATCCTTGCGGGAGTCTGGACCGCGCCTATAAGATTGCCGCCATCCTGCCTATTTCCGCGGGACAACTATGGGGCGGCGCCAATTATCTTGCGCAGGCCAATGTTGCCATCTTCGCGACGGCAAACCGGGGAGACTCGCTCGTCCCATGTACCAATACCATCAACAACATCGCCCTGGTCAATAGCCAAACCCCACCACCCAACCCGCTGGCGCTGGATACCATTTGGAATGCCAATGGCCATGATGCCTGGACGGAGACCTATGACCTCCATAAGAATCTGCACAATGGCATGAACTGTTTCCAATGGATGTTGCAATACAGCCGCGATCCCGGAGATACCGTGCCCAGGCAGCCGCCGCCACCGCCCACAGTAACCCTGAGCTCCTATACGGCCACGCTTACGTCCAACCAAAAGGAGGCAACGGTCGCCTGGACATCCTCCGTGGAAAGAGGTAATAAATATTTTATCGTCCAGCGGTCTACCGACAGCACCCACTTCACTAACCTGGATACTACGGCTTCGACAGCCCTGCAAGGCGCCGGCGCCTCCTATTCCTATACCGACCCGTCCCCCTTCGCCGGAAACGATTATTACCGGCTGGTCGGCGTCGACACCATCGGCAACAGCACCTTCTTTGCCGTGCTGAAAGTAAAGGTCCCTTCAACGGCGCCGCCTCCACCGCCGCCGCCATCCGTCACGCTCACTGCATATTCCGCCACCCTGACGACCAACAACAAGGCCGTAGATGTCGATTGGATCACGGCCAGGGAAGTCGGCAATAAATATTTTGTCGTCCAGCGGTCTGCCGATAGCGTCAATTTCATCAATCTCGGCGTGGTGAATTCGACGGCCAAATCCGGCCAGGGCTCCTCCTATCGTTTTACGGATAATTCGCCGCTGGCAGGAAATGATTATTATCGACTCGAGAGCGTCGACTCCACCGGTAAGGATTCGCTTTATCCCGTATTGCTGGTAGTAGTACCCACACCACCGCCACCGCCGCCTGTCGTCCTGCCGGTAACGCTCACGCTGTATACGGCCACGCTGGAGTCCAATAATACGAAAGTGGACGTGGACTGGACCACGGCATTGGAGCAAGGCAATAAAGGATTTGTCGTATTACGGTCCACGGACAGCGTGAACTTCGCCAGCCTGGACAGCATACCCTCACAGGCGCCCACGGGCGGCGGATATGCCTATGTGTTCGTGGACTCCAAACCGTTTGCGGGGAACAACTACTATCGCGTCGAATCCATCGACATCAATGGTCACGACAGCCTGTATGCGATACTCAAGGTCGTCGTCGGCAGCACCTCGACCACGCCGCCGCCTTCCGGTCCGCCCCTGCCCGTGGCGCTTACGGTCTATACGGCAACGGGCATTAAGAACAATAGGGCCGTGAATGTCATCTGGACCACGGCGTCCGAACAGGGGAATAAAGACTTTATCGTCCAGCGCTCGACGGATAGTATCAACTTTATCGACATCGATACCGTGGCTGCCGCAGGCACGCCCGACAGCGGGGCCTCCTATGTCTATACCGATAACGGGCCGGTACCCGGAAACGATTACTATCGCCTGCAACGATTCGATATCGATGGGCACGATACCCTCTACAGGGTGCTGATGGTGCCCACCGGCGGCCGCTGGGATTCGCTCGAGCCTAGCCCGGGTATCCTGCAGCTGAGCCCAAATCCTTCCACAGGCCTGATCTATCTGCACCTGGTCGATTCGACCCGGGGGGCGATACAGGTGAGCATCACCGATATGGACGGGCAGGTGCTGCGGATCTGGGAATTCCGGAAACCGGGGATGCTCTGGGACCAGAGTGTCGATGTCAGCGGTCTGCCACGCGGTTGTTATGCTTTGCAGATCCGGGGGACGAAGACCCGGTATGTGCAGTCGATACTTAAAGAATAGTGCCGCTGTTGAGTTTGTTGCTTAAATGCACAAGGATCAGTACGCCGAACAGGATGAAGAGGGCGAGTGTGATGAAATGAATAGCCTGGTAACGGCTCTCGAGCCGGTCAAGACGGGCCAGCCGGTCGGCGTGCTCTTCGCTCGTGGTGTCGGGCGGCATCTCACGGACAGCCAGTCGGGTCCTGACATAAAGAAAAAAGGTTACGATCGTCACGAGCGCGCTCGAGATGCAGGCGATGATCATTGACGTGAGATACAATTATAGTCGTTTAGTAGATGAATAACCTTTACCCGTCAGCCATTGGCAGATCTTATCGCGTTGGTCGCCCTGGATGATGATCTCACCGTCTTTCGCCGAGCCGCCGGTACCGCAATGGGTCTTCAATTGTTTGCCGAGCGTCTCCAGGTCATCGGCGTTGCCGATAAATCCCGTAACAAGGGTTACGGCTTTGCCGGCGCGTTGTTTGGTATCCAGCGAGACCCGGAGTTTTTGTTGTTTGGGCGGCAGGGTCTCTTCCGGCGTGGTTTCATCTTCCAGGCGAAAATCCGGATCCGTAGAATATACGATACCGCTGCTGTTGGGTTTCTTCTTGCTCATGGCTTCAAGTTTTTATATCCCAGCCCGATTTGGGGGCGTTTCATATCCCCGCTGCCTTCAGGCTGAGGTCGAGGCTCCGTGCCTGATGGATCAGGGCGCCCACGCTGATATAATCTACCCCCGTGCGGGCATAGTCTTCGATATTGTTGAGGTTGATGCCTCCGCTGGCTTCCGTTTCGAAGCGTTCTCCGATCAGGCTAAGGGCCTCCGACAGCTGACGCGGTGTGAAGTTGTCCAGCATGATGCGGTCGACCAGACCGACGGCGAGTACCCGTTTCACTTCGGCGATATTTCGGGTCTCCACTTCGATCTTGACATGCAGTTTACGCGCC
>DASYZH010000214.1:0-5931 GCA_035946435.1 Puia sp.
TTCGACTGCTCGATGTTTACGGATAAGCCGCTGGATTCGGTACGCTCGCGCCGCAACTGGATCGGCGCCATCTATTACAAGATGATCCTCAAGACCTGGCAGGGCCGGAAGTATTATACCTTACTCGGTTTCGACGATTACAGCTCCACCGCCAACAAGAAGTGGATGGAAGTACTCACCTTCAACGAGCAGGGTGAGCCGCGGTTCGGCGGGCCGTATATCTCCTTTGCCCAGGATTCGGTCAAAAAGCCGGTTCAATACCGCTTCGACATCGAATACAAAAAAGAAGCGGCCACCCGCTTCAACTACGATCCGAATATGGACATGATCGTCTACGATCACCTGGTCCCCGAAGGCGATCATCCCGAGAAAAAGGATACATATGTTCCAGATGGGGATTTTGAAGCCTTTCAGTGGAAGGGCGGCCACTGGGTACATGTCGAGAAAAGCCTGTTTACCATGAAGCTCAAGGATGGCGAGGCGCCGCTGGATGCCAAGGTGCTCGACGACCAGGGCAATATCAACGAAAAGCAGCTGCAGGAAGCCTCCGACAAAAATCTCAAGAAAAAGGTGCACAACTAATGTCCCGGCAACCGGCGGGTCTAATGTCCTAACAGCCGGCTCTTGGCGCGGTTGTATTCTTCTTCGGAGAGCGCCCCCTTCATTTTCAGCTCAAATAATTTCTCGAGCTCCGCAGTGACCTGCGGCGTCTCGCCGCGTGGTATGGCTCCGCCGCCGCCCGAATGCCGGTCTATGGCTGCCGCCATCTGCTCGGCCTGGTTGCCGAACTGCCAACGCTGAAGATCGGCCTGCGCCGAGGTGATGGTATCTTTTAACCGTTTGGGATGATTGACATAATAGTAATCGGTGGCGCCCACCTGGGCGGCCGTCTGGATCTCGACATGACCGAAATTGAAAAGACGGCCCATCACGGTCTGGTCGTAGGAAACGTTGTTGATCTTATCCAGTGGACTTTCTTTGGCAAAATGATTGAATACACCGGTTTCGTCGATAACCCGGAAATTGGTCACCACCCAGATATTGACCTTCCAGCTATAATAGCGGACCAGCCAATAGATAACGGCCACTACGGCCAAAAGCCAGCCCCAGACCTGTCCAAAATGCGCGACGAGGAAGATACTCAGGGCGATCGCGATCAGGGTGAACAGGGCCGGAAGAACCAAAGAGGTCCAGCTGCTATACGTGACGAGGAGGATATTCTCCCCCTTCTGCAAGGGAGTCCGCATGGGATATATTTTTTTCGGTGAGGCTTTCGCGTTGATGCCTATTCGTCCAGCTTCAGCACGGCGAGGAACGCTTCCTGTGGCACTTCCACGGAACCGATCTGGCGCATCCGCTTCTTCCCTTCCTTTTGCTTTTCGAGCAGCTTGCGTTTACGGCTGATATCCCCGCCATAACATTTCGCGGTCACATCCTTGCGCAGGGCGCTGATCGTCTCGCGGGCGATGACCTTGGCGCCGATGGCGGCCTGGATCGCGATTTGGAATTGTTGCCGGGGCAACAGCTCTTTGAGCTTCTCGCATAGTTTCCGCCCGAAGTCTGCCGACCGGCTGCGATGGATCAACGCGCTGAGCGCATCTACCTTATCGCCGTTCAGCAGGATATCCATCTTGACGATCTCGCTGTCGCGCCGACCGATTGGATGATAGTCGAACGAAGCATAACCGCGGGTCTGGCTCTTCAATTTATCGTAGAAGTCGAAGACGATCTCGGTAAGCGGCATCTCGAAGATCAGCTCTACACGGGTCGTGGTGAGATAGCTCTGGTTGATGAGGATACCCCTTTTCCCGAGGCAAAGCGTCATGATGTTCCCAATATAGTCAGGTTTGGTGATGATCTGGGCCCTGATATAGGGCTCTTCGATGCGCTCGATACGGGTCGGATCGGGCATTTCAGCCGGGTTGTTGACGGTGATCACCTCCCCCTTGCTGGTATGCGCCACAAAGCTAACGTTGGGCACCGTGGTGATCACGGTCTGGTTGAACTCCCGTTCGAGCCGTTCCTGGATGATCTCCATATGGAGCATGCCGAGGAAGCCGCACCGAAATCCAAAGCCCAGGGCCTGCGAGGTTTCCAGCTCGTAGGTAAGCGAGGCATCGTTGAGCTGGAGCTTGTCCATACAATCCCGCAGCTCTTCGAAATCGTCCGTGTCTACCGGAAAGATGCCCGCGAAGACCATGGGTTTGACCTCCTCGAAACCCTGGATCATCTGCGGGTTGGGGTTGGTGGCCAAGGTGATCGTATCCCCCACCTTGACCTCTTTGGCATTCTTGATCCCGGTGATGATATAGCCTACGTCGCCGGCCTTGACCTCTTGTTTCGGTTCCATCGTGAGCTTCAGCACCCCTACCTCATCGGCCCCATAGGCCTGCCCCGTGGAGACAAACTGGACCATGTCGCCTTTTTTGATGCTGCCATTCAATATCCGATAATACACGATGATCCCGCGGAAAGAATTAAAAACACTGTCGAAGATCAGGGCCTGCAACGGAGCATCGGGATCGCCTTTGGGGGCCGGGATCCGTGCCACGATGGCTTCCAGGATCTCGGGTACCCCGAGACCCGTCTTGGCGCTGGCCAGCAGGATATCGTCAGGTTTGCAGCCGATGAGCTCGATGATCTGGTCTTTTACCTCCTCCACCATGGCGCCGTCCATGTCGATCTTATTGATCACGGGGATGATCTCGAGGTCGTTCTCGATGGCCAGGTAAAGGTTGGAGATGGTCTGCGCCTGGATGCCCTGGGTGGCATCTACCAGCAGCAGTGCGCCTTCACAGGCGGCGAGGGCCCGGCTGACCTCGTAGCTGAAGTCGACATGGCCCGGAGTATCGATAAGGTTCAGGATATAGTTGCCGCCCTTGGAGGCATAGTTGATCTGAATGGCATGGCTCTTGATGGTGATGCCCTTCTCCCGTTCCAGGTCCATATCATCCAGGACCTGGGCCTGCATATCCCGGGCGGAAATGGTGTTGGTGGTTTCGAGCAGCCGGTCAGCCAGGGTACTTTTTCCGTGGTCAATATGCGCAATAATGCAGAAATTCCGTATATTTTTCATTTCGTTGCAAATTTAAGCAAATACATTATCTTCGATCGAATTGATGCCCAATCAGGAGAAAATATCGGCGCCCGCGCCCATGCTGGATTATTTCCCCTCTCTCACCGGCATTCGCGCCGTGGCTTCCATAATGGTCTATTTAGCTCATTTCAATCCTTTTACAGGCTCTTTTTTCGGAAAGTATATCCCCGCCTATGTCTCCCAGTTCCATGTAGGGGTCACGATGTTCTTTGTGCTCAGCGGCTTCCTGATCTGCTATCGCTATGAACCTGGCTTTCAACAACGGGGGCTGACCGGCCGAAACTATTTCGTCAGCCGGGTGGCCAAGATCTATCCGATGTATTTTCTTCTTACCGTTTGGGCTTTTTTGCCGGTGGTGTCGAAACAGGTCTTCCGTCCCGGCGGTTTTCTGCTCAACATCTCTTTTCTGCGCGGTTTTTCGCACGAATACCTTTTCACCGGTGATCCTTCCGGCTGGAGCCTTTCCGTGGAAGAGCTTTTCTATGTCCTGTTCCCGTTGATGGTGCTGTATTCCCGAAGGATCCCTTATCTCCTCCAGGCGGCCCTGTTCCTTTTGACCGGCTATTTGCTGACCCTGGTCTTCAGCCACGTCTCCTTTCACGGCTTTTTTTCCTCTTACCAGTTCCTTTTCGAGTATACCTTCTTTGGCCGGTGTTTCGAATTCTATACGGGCATTCTGCTCGCCCGCTATATCCGGGCGCGAGCCGCCGAACGGGATGCCAATGGAGCCGGAGCCTTGCGACCGTCCGCGATCCCCTGGCGAACGATGGCCGGCACCGGATGGGTAGCGCTGGGCATCGGGTTCATGGCAATCAATTACTACGTGAATGTGAAGATCAGGCCCGGCCGGTTTTTAGCCTTCGAGACCTTGCTGAACAACTTTCTGCTACCCCCCGGTATCGCTTTACTTTTTTACGGGCTGATCGCCGAACGGTCGTGGTGGCAACGCCTGCTCGCCAGCCGTCTTCTCGGCATCCTGGGAAAAAGCTCGTATGTATTCTACCTGATCCACGTCCCGCTTTTTGGTTTGTTCTACTTTGGCTGGTTCGGCCAGAAGCCGCTTCCAACCTTTATATGCATAGAGGTCCTCGCCTGGTTACTGTATATCGGCATCGAGCACCCGCTCAACGGGCTGATCCGCCGGAAGTTTTTAAAAGTTTCGCGGAAAAATTCCATAGAAGTTGCAGGTCCGCAGGTGTGATCAATAACATTTCGCGAGGCCGGACACGGCAAAATCGACTGAATCCTGCCGCGTCGTACACAAACGAGGCGACGGCCCCCGCGCTATAGGCCAGTGCGGCCCCTTGGATACCCCAATGCGGAGTAAGCACGAAAAACAAGGAAAGGGCCGTCACCAGCTGGACCAGCGCACTGATGAAATTGTAACGGATATGACCGGTGCCAAAGAACCAGGCCGTGAAGAACGAAGAGGAACAAAGGCCAAAAATACCCGGAATGAAGGCCAAAAACACCGGATACATGGCCCCATAGGAAGGTCCGAAGATCGCTGGAAAAAGAAAATATCCCAGCGCGGCTCCCAAGCTGCATACCACCAGGACAAGGGTATTGGACAGCCGGACCAGCAGCAATACCTTTTTCTGCGAGCCGTGACCATCGTCGCCGGCGGCCAGCGTCACGAACGGGAAGTAGAGAAAAGAAGTTCCCAGCCCCAGATATTCAACCAGCTTATATACCTGGATGTAGTTCCCCAGCGCAGCCGGGGAGGTGTTGTAAGGCAGCAGGTAGATGCCGATCCTGGCGCCGATAAAAAAAAGGAAATTGACCACAAACAAAAAAAAAGAAAACCGCAGGAGATAGACCGTGCCTACAGGCCCATCTTTCGGTGTATGGGTAACCGCAGGCAAACGGTTCATAAGGGTAACGACGAGCAGTCCCTGGAACAGCGACACCAGACCATACAGGATATAGAGCTGTTGGAGGGCCTGGCCGCCGGCAAAAAAGCAATAGTCCGCCACCGCCAGCAGGATCAGCCCTACGTTCCCATATGCCGCCAGCCGCACAGGTTCATGATTGCGCCCCACGGCCGTAAAGACCGTTCCCGCAAGCGTGCTGAGCAAAATGCCGGCGATCTGGCAAACCACGAAGAATAACATTGTTCCCAGAGATAATCCGGAATGCGGGATCCACGAATGTAGCGCGAACAGGAGGCCGGTTCCCGCGATCAGTGCAAGGGCCGTGATGCCAAGGATGATCCGGCGCGCCGCGGATATAGATAACTGACCGCGCGTAACAAAATAGTTCAGCCCGATGTCCAGGCCAAACGTAAAGAAACTCGTAACGAGCCCCGACCAATAGAGTAACGAATAGAATTCCGCGGAACCGGCGGATTGGAGCATGCGCGCCAGTAGAATATTCAGCGCAAAAGAACTGCCCGTCTGGATGGCGCGCCAGTAGAAGCTTTTATATAGGACATTAGCGAAGGACATTCCCTTAGACGGTATGGTGGATGCGGTTACTGCACATCAGCCCATATGCGTCGATGCAATTGACGCACTGCGAAGGCAACTTTTTCCCAAGACGATGCGCTTTGCGGAATTCCCGGGCCGCCGCTTTTCGATAGATCGTCAGTGGTTCCTCCTTGAAAATATTGCCGAAGAACAAGGGCGGGCTGCTCGTGGTCTTTCCCCATAATGTAAATGGAGTGGTAACCCCCAGAAAATCGCAGGGTGCGACATTCCCTTTGATGTCCACATAAAAAGCCTCCGTTGCCTGGCAGCCGAGCCTTTCCGGTTTTAACCGCGGCATCGAAAGAGACACCCGGTTCTGCCGGGCCCGCCGCACAGCCTCATCAAAAAGAACCTGTGCTTCGGTAT
>DASYZH010000215.1:0-11290 GCA_035946435.1 Puia sp.
TTCCGCAAAGGGCAAAACATAGCTAAAGGGGACCACCAGCGCCTGGGGCAGATAAGATTTTTGGAATTCACCTGCCATGCCTTTGCTAAAGGCCGCCAGCTTGGGCATCCTGACCACGCCATGGCCAAAAAAACTCATGCCGATGGCTAACCGTGTAAGAAGATAGGATGTGGACTTCATAGTAAAATAATTTGATGACACGAAATTTGCGATAATTTAGCTCATGCGTATCAATAATCGGCGGTTGGCTCTACTCTTTTTATTCTTATCGGGTTCCTTCTTTGGCAAAAGCCAGGATTTTTCACCACATGGCGATACGACCCGCACCCTGCTTCCCAACGGCTGGTACCTCACGCCCGCCGGGACCTCGATCCCCCTCAGCTCCGATCTGCCGCTGAACATCGCCCTGGCTCCGGATGGCCTCCATGCCGCGGTGACTAACAACGGCAACGGCAGGCAGACCATCGATCTCATCGACCTTCGCACCTCGCGCGTGACGGCTTCCATATCCATCGCCAAGGCCTGGCTCGGCCTCGCCTTTGACAAAGACCAGCTGTATGCTTCCGGCGGTAACGACGACATCGTGATCCATTACAAGCTTACAGGCGATACCCTCCTCCCCGTGGACACCCTCGTCCTCGGAAAACCCTGGCCCGCCGGCAAGATCAGCCCTACCGGTCTCACCATCGATCCCAAATATCATCGTCTCTATGTCGTTACCAAAGAAGATGATGCGCTCTATACCTTCGACCTGCTCACCGATAAGCTGCTCACCCGCACTCCGCTGAGCGCCGAAGCCTATACCTGCGTCCTCTCCCCCACGGCGCAGCGGCTTTATATCTCCGCCTGGGGCGGCCGCAAGGTCTGGATCTACGATACGCGGACACAACGTCTGCTGGACTCCGTGGCGACGGAAGATCACCCCAACGATATGGCGCTCGACCGCAAAGGCCGTTTCCTCTACGTAGCCAATGCAAACGCCAACTCCGTTAGCATCATCGATGGCAAAACGAATACGGTCGTCGAAACCCTGCATACCGCCCTGGCCCCGGATGCGCCCATCGGCTCCACCACCAATAGCGTGGCCCTCGATGAAAAGACCCACATGCTCTATATCGCCAATGCCGACAACAACTATCTCGCCGTTTTCGACGTAAGCCATCCCGGACACAGTATCGCAAAAGGCTTTATTCCCGTGGGCTGGTATCCCACCTGCGTGCGGCTCGCAGGCAGGGATCTCCTGGTGGCCAATGGCAAAGGCCTCTCGTCGCTGCCCAACCCCTATGGGCCCGATCCCATGGAACACACGGCCAACTATAAACATTCCGATCTGGCCGCGCGCAAGGTGCGCCCGTATATCGGCGATATGTTCCATGGCACACTCTCCATAATACCCGTTCAGGATGCGGCTGCCCTTGGCCGGTATACGGCACAGGTCTATGCCAACACGCCGTATTCGCACGCGCTCGAAACGAAGGCCGCGGGCGAGCCGGGCAACCCCATCCCCTCCAGGGCCGGCGATCCCACCCCGATCAAACATGTCTTCTATGTGCTCAAGGAGAACCGGACCTACGACCAGGTCCTCGGCGATGTCCCAAAAGGCAACGGCGACAGCACGCTCTGCCTGTTCGGTCGCGACGTCACCCCCAATGCGCATGCCATCGTAGAAGATTTCGTGCTGCTGGACAATTTCTATGTGAATGCGGAGGTCAGTGCGGACGGGCACAACTGGTCCATGGCCGGCTATGCGACCGATTTTGTCGAGAAGAACTGGCCTACCAACTATAGCGGCCGGGGCGGTAATTATGATTTCGACGGCAGCCGGCCCATAGCCAACCCTACCAAAGGATTTATCTGGGACTACTGCGGCCGTGCAGGTGTCTCTTTCCGTAATTACGGCGAATTCATGGACAACGGCTATCCGACCCTCCCGATCCTCAAGGAACCCAAAAATTATTGCAAACGCTACCCCGGCTGGAATCTGGGCATCCAGGACATCTTCCGCGAGTCGGTTTTCGAAAAGGACTTCGATTCGCTCGTGAACGCCGGCGCGCTGCCGCAGTTCTGCACGATCTATCTGCCCAACGATCATACCAGCGGTCTCTACAAAGGCGCCTATAGCCCCATCTCGCAGGTTGCGGATAACGATCTCGCGCTGGGCCTGCTGGTCGAACACATCTCTCATAGCCCCGTGTGGAGGGAGTCCGCCATCTTCGTCCTCGAAGACGACGCCCAGGATGGCCCCGATCATGTCGATGCCCACCGCTCACCCGCCTATGTGATCAGCCCTTATATCCGGCGTCACACGGTGAATCATACCCTTTATTCCACGACCTCCATCCTGCACACCATGGAGCTGATCCTCGGTCTTCCACCCATGAGCCAGCAGGACGCAGCTTCCACCTCGCTCTGGAATTGCTTTACGGCAACCCCCGACACAACGGCCTTCACCGTCCGCCCCGCCCGCGTCGACATCAATCTCCGTAACATGGCGACCACCGGTCCCGCGGCCGGGCTCTCGAAACATCTCGATCTCACGGACGCGGACCGCATCCCGGACAACCTGATGAATACCATACTTTGGAAAGCGATCAAAGGAGATGCCATCCCCGTGCCGCAGCCCCGCCGTAGCGCCTTCGTGGCGGTGAGCCACTAACCGGGCTTTTCCTATATTTGCATCCTAACTATGAACCGTAAACTACTAACTGCCCTGTTCACTATTCTCGGTTTTACAGGCTACACACAGGTAAAGTTCGACAGCGGCTATTTTGTCACCAATGACGGCAGAAGGAATAACTGTCTGATCAAGAACTACGATTGGCACTACAACCCTACCGGATTTTTTTACAAACAAGCAGAAAATGGAATCGTCGAAAAAGCAAGTATCGATGAAGTAAAGGAATTTGGCATTCTGAATTTTTCCCGGTACGAGCGGTTCGATCTACAAGTCGATACCTCGGCTGGCGAAGCAGGCGAGATGGATGACAACTCCGGACCGGAATATAAAAGAGAGACCGTATTTCTCAAAGTCCTCGTACAAGGCAAGGCCACTTTATACGAGTACCGCAAAGGAAACATGACCCGCTATTTCTTCAAAACGGATAGCATCGGCTTGAGTCCACTGGTACACAAAACGTATATGGCCGCAGAGGACCGGGGTAGTGTTCTCGAAAACAATTTGTTTCGGAACCAGCTTATTTCTGCTTTGCGATCTCCGGAGCTGAACATGGATCGGTTCTCCCGCCTGAGTTATACGGAGACTAGTCTAATCAGCGTCTTCGATGCCTACAACGGTAGCCAGCATTCCAACGGCGAAAAAATTGTCCTTAAACATTACAAGGGGCAGTTCAATCTCAATCTTCGCATCGGAACGGACCTGTCGGGGCTGACCGTGAATCAGAGCTATTTCCAACCTTCAAAGACCACCTATGGGAATAAGATTAGCGCAACAGCTGCCCTGGAAACAGAGTTCGTGCTTCCCTATAACAGGAATAAGTGGGCTGCAGTCTTACAGCTGGGCTATCACTCTTATAAAGCGGATCCTGGCTCCTCCGGCAGCGCCGACTACAAATACCTCGAGCTCGGGGTCGGGGCAAGAGAGTATTTCTTCATTGGCAAGCATTCAAGACTGTTCGCAACAGTCCTGGGATTCATCGACGAGCCTATAGGCTCGGGGGCCATATTCTACGGCAGCGACAGCCTGGGTACCCGGCTCATGTACAATGTTGCACTGAATGCCGGATATAAGTACAAGAACAAGTGGAGTATAGAACTGCAGTATACCCTAACCAGGAATATCCTCGACTCTTACATTTATTTTCAGGGGCAATTGCACACGACGTCGCTGATCTTTGCCTACACTATTCTTTAGGCTTGAGATCCGTTCCTCGTCTGGTCAATGTGTTCAACACCGCCTGCCAGGTGGGGTATTGCTCGTCCGATCCCAGCAAACGCCCGGCCAGTTCCATAAGCTTGGGGTCAAAGTACGCCGCCATTACCAGTGTCGGCACCCCGCTCCTCGGCTCGAACAGCGTTCCCGCCTTATACGACGATTCTCCATTCCGGGCCCGGCGTTTGTCGAACTCCACGGTGCTGTTGACAAACTCGGCATGGGTCTGCCGCCCATCCAGGTAGGGGAGCAGCCACTCTACCGATTTTTGGATCGACGAACCGCTGGGGGCCTGATAGGTGTAATAGTCGATGCCCGTCGCCCGTTGCAGCACGATGGCCAGCTTCAGCAGCGGCTCCAGGTCATAAAGATGATAATGGATAGCATCACGCGAGACAAAATCTTCACTGCGGCCATCAGGTAACAGGTTGCGCCCGATGTGCTCTTTGATGCCTGCGATGGCATAGGCCTGCAGCGTCTTGTCGCCGATGGCGAAGCCGATCTCGCCGACGATCTTCAGGCGATGTGCGTTCCAGTTGTTATGGGCGGTGGCCCGGCTGGAGTCTTTGAAACGGGCATGGATCTCCGCCTCCGCTATCCGGAGGAACCAGCGGCTTATCCGGTTGCGTTCTCCCGGGACGAGGTCGGCTTTGAGCATGTCATAAGCCTCGATGGCTGGGTCCAGGTTGGTGTCGTCGATGGGATCGCCCCGCGAAAAATTGCTGTCCGCCCAAGCGATAAGAAACACCGAAGCCTTATTGAGGTATTGCCGCTTCCGCGTAACCCGGTAGGTCACGGCAAGCGCGTACATCTCGCGAACATCCCTGAGCGCTTCCCAGGTAGCCGTCTTCTGGGGATCACCCTGCAGCAGCCCTTCCGTGCGGAGGGTATCGATGGGATTGGGCTCATCTTCGAGGGCGGCATCTGCGGCGGCTTGTGCCGAGTCGATATAGGCCTGCACAGTGGGGTTCGCACGGGCCAGGTCTCTCAGCTGCCGTACCTCTTCCGGAGAGAGGCCCACCTGCGCCAATGCTACCTGCCCCCAAAAGAGACCGAGTAAAAGAACAATAGGCTTACACCTACGCGGCATCCTTGCCATGACAGTTCTTATATTTCTTACCGCTTCCGCAGGGACACGGATCATTGCGGCCGATCTTGGGGCCTACCTTCACCGGCTCCTGACGCACGGGCTCCGAAGGCTCATAGTACCCGCCAGGTCCTTCCTGCTGAGCACCGGGGCCACGCGATCCATCGCCTCGTGATCCATCGCCACGCGGGCCGGGACCGGCCGTAGCCGCGGCCATCTCGTCCTTGCGGACCCGCAACCGGCTCATATCCGTCTTCTGCTCGCGGCCTTCGCGTATAGTCGCCTGCTGTTGCTGGGTAGACTGTTGGATACCGCTGTGACAGAGGAAGCTGATGATGTCGCGGTTGACATCGCTGTCCATCCGGCGGAACAGCTCGAACGCTTCCACCTTATAGATCACCAGCGGATCTTTTTGCTCCAGGTAGGCCGTCTGTACGCTTTGTTTCAGATCGTCCATATCCCGCAGATGCTCTTTCCAGGCGTCATCGATGATACCCAGCGTGATCTGCCGTTCCACCGCGTTGGAAAGCTCGCGGCCTTCCGTGGTCAGGGTCTTCTGCAGATTGGCCAGCACATTGATCCGCTTCTTGCCATCGGTAAACGGCACCACCACATTTTCAACGTGACTACCCTGGGTGGCACGAATATTCTGGAAAGCCGGCAAAGCCTGTCTGCGTAGCTCGGCCAGCTTGTTCTCGTAGTTGGTCGTAGCTTCCTGGTACAATTTCTCGGCTATCTTCGCCGCATCGGCCTTCAGGAACTCATCCTGGTCGATCTGGGTGTCGATCCCGAAATTGACGATGGTCGCCAGCCTGAACCCTTCGTAGTCGTCCTGTTCCCGGAAGGAATCGATGAGCCCTTCGGCGACGATATAGAAGGCATTGTCAAGATCCAGCGCCAGCCGGTCTCCAAACAACGCGTGATTACGTTTCTTATAGACGACATTTCGCTGAGTGTTCATCACGTCGTCATATTCCAGCAGCCGCTTACGGATGCCGAAGTTGTTTTCTTCCACCTTCTTTTGCGCCCGTTCGATACTTTTCGTGACCATGCTGTGCTGGATGACCTCGCCTTCCTTATACCCCATCTTATCCATCAGCGATGCGATCCGGTCGCTGCCGAACATCCGCATGAGATCGTCTTCCAGCGAGACATAGAACTGCGAAGTACCGGGGTCGCCCTGACGTGCGGAACGGCCACGCAGCTGTCTGTCGACCCGGCGGCTTTCATGCCGCTCCGTACCGATGATGGCCAGACCCCCCGCTTCTTTGACGCCGGGTCCAAGCTTGATATCCGTACCACGACCGGCCATATTGGTAGCGATGGTCACCGCACCGGCAAGCCCGGCCTCTGCCACCACCTGCGCCTCACGGGCATGCTGTTTGGCGTTCAATACATTATGCGGGATCTTTTTTACATTCAGCATCTTGCTCAACAGCTCACTCACCTCCACGGAGGTCGTACCTACCAGCGAAGGCCGGCCCTCGGCGCGCAGCCGTTCGATCTCATCGATCACGGCCTTGTATTTCTCGCGCTTGGTCTTGAATACCATGTCCTGATTGTCCTTGCGGATCGCCGGCACATTGGTGGGGATCGTGACGACATCCAGCTTATAGATGTCCCAGAGCTCTGCCGCTTCGGTTTCGGCGGTACCCGTCATCCCCGCCAGCTTATGATACATCCTGAAATAGTTCTGTAACGTCACCGTCGCATAGGTCTGCGTGGCGGCCTCGATCTTTACATTTTCCTTCGCTTCGATAGCCTGATGCAAACCATCACTATACCGCCGGCCATCCAGGATCCTACCGGTTTGCTCGTCGACGATCTTCACCTGTCCGTCCAAAACGACGTATTCCACGTCCTTGTCGAACAGGGTATAGGCCTTCAACAGCTGTTGTACCGTATGGATGCGATCCGCCTTTACAGAATAATCATTGAGCAATGTTTCTTTCTGTTGCAGCTTTTCTTCGTTGGGCAGCTCCGATTTTTCGATATCGGCCAGCTTGATGCCGATATCCGGGAGGATAAAGAACTCGGGGTCTTCCCCTTCCCGCGTGATCATCTGAATACCTTTATCCGTAAGGTTCACCGAGTTGTTCTTCTCGTCGATGTTGAAATACAGCTCGGCATCGACCTTCACCATCTCCTTCTCCTGGTCGGCCAGGTAATAGTTTTCCGTCTTCTGCAGCCTTACCTTGATGCCCGGCTCACTCAGGTATTTGATCAGCGCTCCCGATTTCGGCAGACCACGCCAGGCACGCATCAGCGCCAGACCGCCATCCTTGGGGTCGTCGTTGCCTTCGGCAATCTTCTTCTTGGCTTCGATAAGACACTGGTTGGTAACCCGTCGCTGCGCGTCGAAAAGCTTCTCTACCCGGCCTTTTAAAATATGATATTGCTGGTCGTCGCCCTTGGGTACCGGACCGGAGATGATCAACGGCGTCCGGGCATCATCGATCAACACGCTGTCCACTTCATCCACCATCGCGTAATGATGCTTCCGCTGTACCATCTCGTCGGGCGAGTGGACCATGTTGTCACGCAGATAGTCGAAACCGAATTCGTTGTTGGTGCCATAGGTGATGTCGGCGGCATAGGCCTTCCGGCGGGATTCGCTGTTCGGCTCGTGCTTGTCGATACAATCCACCGTCAAACCCAGCCATTCGAAGATCGGCCCGTTCCACTCGGAGTCGCGCCGGGCCAGGTAATCGTTCACCGTGACGATATGCACCCCTTCGCCGGCCAGGCCATTGAGATAGGCGGGAAGCGTGGACACCAGCGTCTTACCTTCCCCTGTAGCCATCTCGGAGATCTTTCCCTGGTGCAATACCGTACCGCCGATGAGCTGCACGTCATAATGCACCATGTTCCAGGTGATCGGGCTGCCCGCGGCCATCCAGGAATTGTTATAGACGGATTGCTGCCCGTCGATGCGGATATGCTCTTTCTTGATACTCAGATTCCGGTCCAGCTCGGTAGCCGTAGCCACCATCTCGGAGTTCTCCTTGAAACGGCGGGCCGTCTCTTTCACCACAGCAAAAGCCTCCGGCAACAGTTCTTCCAATATCTCTTCGATCTCCTTGTCCCGCTCCTTCTTCAACTTGTCGATCTCCTGGTAAATGACATCTTTTCCATTGATATCGTTAAAGGGCAGTTCCTCCGCCTGCTGGTTCAATTGCGTGATCTTCGAATCGGTCCCGGAGAGATGGTCCGCGATCCGGGCCCTGAACTCCACCGTTTTGGCACGCAATTCGTCGTTGGTCAGGGAATTATAAGCCGCAAAATGCCGGTTGATCTCCGCGACGACCGGCATGATGTTTTTAATATCTTTTTCCGACTTATTCCCGCCGAACACTTTCGATAAAAAACCTAACATAATTCCTTAATTATTAATGATTTTGAATTGTCCCGCACCCCTGCCGTCAGGGCAGCCCCGCCCGCCGGGACATTCAGGAGCGTCAAATATGATGCTATCCTAACGTCCAGGTCAAATTGACAGGGAAGCAAATGTACGAAAAAAGCGCCCAACCGACCCCCTAAACCGGGCCTTTTCCCCCCGTCCGCACCGGCCTTGCAGTACCCCCCAAAAAGGGGGTATAAAAAATTTTTTTTACAGTGACAAAGATGTTAGTATCTTAGTGCTAAATATATTAGCCTATGTCAGTCGCAGGTCAAAACCTCAAATACCTCCGCAAGCTGCGGGGCTGGACTCAGGAAGAATTTGCCGCAAAATTAGGTATCAAACGCTCGCTGCTGGGCGCCTACGAAGAAGAAAGAGCCGAACCCCGGCTGGAAGTATTGGAAACGATCTCGGACATGTTCAAGCTCACCCTGGACGAATTGCTCCGCAAAGACCTCAGCGACACTAAAGGCAGCACCTACCTCTCCAAACGAAGGGCCCAAAAGCTCATCGCCGCAACCAACGATATCCAGCTGGTTCCGGTAAAAGCCGCCGCCGGTTACCTGGCAGGCTATGCCGACCCCGAGTTCCTCGACGAGCTGAACACCTTTACCCTACCCATGCTGGCCCCCGGCAACTACCGCGCCTTCGAGATCGTGGGTGACTCCATGCTCCCCACGACCAGCGGCTCCGTGATCGTCGGCGAGAAGGTCGATGATATGGAAGAGATAAAAAGCAACCAGACCTATATCGTCGTATCCCGCAATGAAGGCATCGTCTACAAACGGGTGATGAAAAACAACAAGTCGAAGACCAAGCTGACCCTGGTAAGCGACAACACTTCCTACCAACCCTACAACGTCAATTCGGACGATGTCCTCGAAGTCTGGAAGGCGACCATGATCATCAGCAAGGCCAATACCCAGCAACGTTGGGATGTCAACCAGCTGGCCAATCTCGTGAGCAACCTGCAGGACCAGGTCAGCACGCTCAAAAAGAAAATGAATTAGCTCAAAAGAAAATGAATTAAGCACCCGCGCCACATCGCCGGGTACATGCCCGGCCGTCAGCCAGGTAAGACCCCTATTGTATCTGCATGATCCCCGGCAAGATGGCAAACACATTGTCATCGGGCGCCGGGTCGATCGACACCGTCCCCGTCCACCGTCCAAAAGCAGGCAACACCGCATAGTCGCTCCCGAAATAAAAACACGGGAACTGCAGACTCTGCTTGCCCATACCCCTTATCCGGATCCCAGGGTGCAAATGCCCCGAAAAATAATACGGACTCCCGCCGGTTCCCACATCTTCAATGTCATGCACAAAAGAGAACGGCCCTACCGACAACGTCTCCCGGCTTAGCTCGATGGCCGCCTTCGCATACCAGCTGTCATGCAGGATATCGTGATTCCCCTGGATCAGGTGAATGCCCAGGTCGGGGAAGTCGTCACGCCATTTTAAAAACAACGCCAGCTCCTTGTTCTCCCGGCTATGAAAGAGATCGCCTACTACTAACAGCCGCCGCGGCCGAAAATACTGGATCTGACAGAGTAAACGCAGCAGGTCTTCCCGATAGACGCTTTGCGGTACTGCAATACCCGCCTTCCGGAAATGACCCGTCTTCCCGAAATGCAGGTCGGAAAGGATCAACGACTGTTCCTCCTCCCAATAGACACATCGGTCGGGCGAGAGCCAAAGCTGCTGCCCACGAAGACGATATGGAAATGCCGGCTGCATGTTTTCAGGTTGCAAATGTAGTAGAAAAGTGTTTACTTTAGATTCAACTAAAACCAACCTCATGGCAGACCTCAACCAGCCCACCAGGGAAGAGCATATCCTGGAAGAACCCCGCAAACTCCCGGATATGCTCAACGTCCTGACCATCCTCACCTTTATCGGTAGCGGTCTCGGGCTTATCAGCGCCTTCTGGACCTTCGCCAAGGCCCGCGCCTCCTATGAGGCATTGAGCTCGGCCAATCTCGACCAGCTTCCCGATTGGGCTAAACGCATGTCAGGCGGAGATCCTGTAGAAACAGCGCGCAAAGCCCTCGACAATCGCGTCCCGATCCTCATCCTCACCCTGGTCGGTTGCGCCCTTTGTATCTATGGAGCGATGGAAATGCGGAAGCTCAAAAAGACCGGCTTCACGGTCTATATCATCGGCGAGCTTTTACCGGTCATTTCAGCCATCATCTTCTTTGGCAATGCTGCTACCGGTATCGCCGCCATTATCGGCTATTTCATCTATGTCCTCTTTATCATCCTGTATGCTACCCAACTCAAATATCTAAAATAGCAGGCTACCGGAGCTGCGCCTGCATCCGGCGGACCCGGTCCTCCAGCTTCTCGCTGGAGAGGTCTTCCCGCATGCTGTCTACTTTCAACGGGAAGCAAAAGGGCGTGAGCTGCTTCGGCCACCGGAGGACCATCCGGCCACGACTGACCCGCTCCAGCATGTTCCGTAACCGCCGCTCCTCCATCTGCTGGTCCATGACTTCGTTATACGCCTGACGGATCAGCAGGTTGTTGGGATCGTATTCCGCAAAGACATTGAACAACAACCCGGCACTGCTCTGGAGATGCCGCGCCTTCGCATACTCTCCGGGGTAACCCTGAAAGATCAACCCGCCGATCACCGCGATATCCCGAAACTTTCGCCGCGCCATCTCGGCACTGTTGACACTTCGCTGGATATCCGCTGTCAGATTGTCCGGGCTGAAGAGCTCATAGACATTGGCATCGTCCAGCGGAATCGGCTGGTCGCTCAGCAGTTCGAAGCCATAGTCGTTCATCGCAAAAGAAAAACTTATCGGCGTGATCCTGCTCATCCGGTAAGCCAGCAACGCCGCCATCGCCTCATGCACCAGCCGTCCCTCGAAAGGATAAGCGAACAGATGATATCCATCCCTGGTCT
>DASYZH010000216.1:0-17342 GCA_035946435.1 Puia sp.
ACAGCATCGGCGTCGCCTGCTTTATCGTAAAATACCGCCTGTTCCGGGAGGACTCGGATCTGTATAGCCTCGACCGCGAAGTAAAACAGGATGCTTATCGCGCCATTCGGCTGGTGCGCAGCAGGGCGGCGCAGTGGGGTGTCGATCCGGGAAGGGTGGGGACGCTGAGCTTTTCGGCCGGCGGCGAAGTGGCTGAGCTGGTCGCTTATGCCCCGGGTAAAGGCGACCCGCAAGCGCCCGATCCTATCGACCGGGAAGATGGCAAACCCAATTTTCAATTATTAGTGTACCCGGGACCGTTAGGTGTGCCGGAAACGATCCCTGCGGATGCGCCGCCGGCATTTCTGATCGCTGCCGATGACGATCCCTGCTGCTCCGCACCCGTAGTGAGCCTGCTGGAGAAGTACAGGGCGGCGAAAGTCCCCGTAGAGGCGCACATTCTCAATGGAGGAAAGCATGGTTTCAACATGGGCTACCGGAGCGACCTCAAGGCCGTAAAGGCCTTTCCGACGCTGATGGCGAACTGGCTGTCGGACATGCATTTATTGGATAAGCATTGAATCGATTGATAGTCAAAATATTACAAAAAAATTGTCCCCGGTAAGACTACCGGGGACGTACTAATCAAAGTGTTTTAACCATTAAACCTTATCCTATGAAAGACCAAAAATACGTAGGCTATTCGGCATTTCGGGAATTGATTCTATGGTTGTTGAATTCTTTAGTCACTTACTTTAAAAAAGTCTTGGTAAACTACTTAAAAACTTCCCGGGTCATTGACCCTTATGGGGTTATTGGGCGCTGACCACGGATTCCTGGAGCGGGATATCGTCCATGATCTCCGGGAAGATATAAATGATATTCGCGACGCTATTATAGCTAACGTCAAAAAGTCTCCAGGTTTCGCCGTCATCTTTGGATTGGCCGATAAGATAGGTCACCAGGTGGCACTCGCTTTGATCGGGCTTGTGGAAGTAGCGGGAAAGCCGGATCACGCATTGCCACTGGTCGTTTTTCGTCTCCAGGAGAAGCATTCTCAGCTCCGGATCAGCTTCCTGGATGGCGCTGGTGGTTCTCAGCCTGCCCAGGGAGATGCGTTTGACATAGCCGTCCTTCCCGCCATAGAATTTCAGGACGCTCGCCGGCGCCAGGTCGGCATAGGCTGACCAATCGCCATAAATGGTTCCGTAGGCATCCGCTTTTACGAGCTTGTCGGCGTACTTTAAAGCATTTTGGCTGATCCTGGCGGTATCCTGGGCATTGCCGGCCAGGGTGATCATGAGGAGGAGAGGACATGCGAACAGTGCGGATAAGATGGTCCGATTTTTCATTGGGTATAGATTATTGGTTCAGACCCCAAGATAATGAATGAATCGTAGAACTTCAATATGTTTTCGTTCTTTTTAGTACCTTCAACATTCAAAAGTAATTTCTAATTCACACTATGTCAAAGAGAACTGATTTTGTTCATTCCGAGAAACAGGAGCCTCACCGGCTTCGTACGAAACAGATTTTGCAGGAGCACCCGGAAGTGAGGAAACTCATCGGAAAAAACAAGTATACGTTCTTTGCCGTGATAGGATTGGTACTGTTCCAGGTCGCCATGGCCTGGGTGGTAAAAGACCGCTCCTGGTGGATCGTGGCAGGCGCAGCCTATTTGCTGGGAGCGTTTGCCGATCATTCGCTTTTTGTGATGATCCACGAGTGCGCGCATCATCTGCTGTTCAAAAGCCGGGCGGCTAACCGCTTGTCGGGTATCCTGGCCAATCTTCCCCAGCTTTTCCCGAGCTCCGTTTCATTCGAGCGTTATCACATCAAGCACCATAGCTTCCAGGGCATTCATGAGCTCGATGCGGATCTGCCTAACCGCTGGGAGGCTAAGCTGATCAATAACTACTTTATAGGGAAAGTGATCTGGCTGCTGTTCTATCCGTTGTTCCAGGTCTTCAGGATCAACCGGCTCCGCGAGATCAAGCCCTTTGACAAATGGGTGGCGCTCAACTGGATCGCAGAGGCCGCCTTCATCACCGGCATCTGGGTCGCCTTCGGCCCCAAGGCCATTTTATACCTGTTGCTCAGCTTTTTCTTTTCGGTGGGTCTGCATCCCCTGGGTGCCCGCTGGATCCAGGAACACTATCTTACCTATGACGAACAGCAGGAGACTTTCAGCTATTATGGCGTGCTGAACCATATCGCTTTTAACGTGGGCTATCACAACGAGCACCACGATTTTCCTTCCATTCCCTGGAACAAGCTGCCGCAGATAAAGAAAACGGCACCGCGCTATTACGACAGCCTGGTTTCGCACAAATCCTGGACGCGGTTGTTCTTCCGGTTCCTTTTCGACAAGGAGATCTCGCTTTATCACCGCGTCATACGCAAGGATAGAGGCAAGGTCGCGCTGACTGACGAATCCCGGCCGGACATGGATCTCCTGGCGCAGAACGGGCATCAGACGAACGGCGGGGCTCCGGCGGCCAAAGCGGCCGTGGTGTCGTAAATCGTGGCCTCGTTAATTCCAGCAACTATACAAACACTCTTGTCCCCGAAGCGAAATTTTCCCTGAATTCCTTGGGCGTGCAGGTTTTTTTCTTTTTGAAGATGCGGTTGAAATTGGAGATGTTGTTGAACCCGCAGTGGTAGGAGATCTCCGAGATCGAATGCGTGGTATCGATGAGCATCCTCGACGCATGTCCCAGCCTTATCTCATTGAGACTGTCGATAAACGTATTGCCTGTGCGCTTTTTGATAAAGCGGCTGAAAGACACTTCCGTCATGCTAACCAGCCTCGCTACTTCCCCCAGCGTTATCGGCTTGTCGTAATTGCTGTTCATGTATTCGAATGCCTTCTCGATCCGCCGGCTATTATAGGTAAAATGTTGATTGGTGAACGAGGAGTCGCTCAGGGTCCGCATATGCGAAGAAGTGCTGAGGTCGTTGAGGATAGCCAGCAGCTCCAGCACACCGTCGAAACCCTTTCTTTGGTTGAGGCCAAGGATGCGGGGGGCCAGCTCGGCGGCTGCATCGCGGGAGAAAAGGATACCCTTCTGCGACCGGTCGATCATATCCCGGATAAAGCTCAGCTGGTTGCGGCGAAGCAATTTCTCCTCGAAGAGGTCTTTGTGCCATTGGATAGTCACCTCCCGGATCTCATCGCTTTTGCACTGATGTGTAAACCAGGCATGATAAAGATTCGGACCTACCAATACCAGTTCCAGATCGTCGATCGTATCGATATGATCCCCTACGATTCGCCTGGCTCCTTTAGCATTTATGATTAAATTCAATTCCAGTTCTTCGTGATAGTGTAAAGGGAAGGTAAATTCTTTTTTGACCCTGGAGAAGATGGTAAAACAGTCATTTTGGGTCAACGGCGTTATTTCCCGAATAATGTTCGTACTCATATGGCAGATAGTTAAGGTATAACAAAATTCTACAGGATGCGGCAATCGTCTGGTTACAACAAAGATGGGATAAAAAAGTATAACTCGCGCTATCGGTTTAGCACAATAAGTAATTTATTGACAATCAGCGTGATGTATTTTAGCTGTCGCAGTACGTATAGGAAAAACACAATAAAGGGATAAAATAGTAGTAGTTTAAAGTGCTATTTTTATTTTACTGTAATGAAATTACAACTAGCGGATCTTGCCATCATCGCCGCCTACCTGGTCACCATGGTTGTGATAGGCTGGGTCCTACGCAAGAAAGCCCGGCAAAACAAGGTCAACTATCTTATGGGAGGGAAATCGCTCCCCTGGTATATGCTGGGCCTCAGCGATGCTTCCGATATGTTCGATATTTCCGGTACCATGTGGATGGTGAGTCTATGTTTTATCTATGGGCTCAAAAGTATCTGGATCCCCTGGCTCTGGCCGGTTTTCAACCAGGTCTTTATGATGGTCTATCTTTCGCGATGGTTGCGGCGTTCCAATGCGATCACGGGAGCCGAATGGCTGGCCACACGTTTTGGCCGCAGCGGCCCCGGCGTGCGTGCTTCCCATAACATCGTAGTGGCCTTTGCCCTGCTGAGCTGTCTGGGTTTTATGGCCTATGGCTTCGTGGGCCTGGGTAAGTTCATGCAGATCTTTATTCCCTGGGAATCCATCCGGGCCTATGTTCCGTTCCCTGTGCCTACGGCGTATATTCCGCATTTCTACGGCATCGTCTTTACCCTGATCGCCATGTTCTATTCTATCCTGGGTGGTATGCATAGCATCGTGCTTGGCGATGTCATCAAATATGTGATCATGTCGGTGGCCTGTATCAGCATCGCAGGGATCGCCATCTACAGGTTACACCAGCCGGGGATGTCGCTGCATGTTCCCAGGGGTTGGCTCGATCCATTTTTCGGCTGGCGGCTGCATCTCGATTGGCGGGGCATCGTGAACGATGCCGGCAAAAAGATCCAAAGCGACGGTTTCTCCCTTTTCGGCATCTTCTTTATGACGATGTTGTTCAAGGGGATCATCGCGAGTCTTGCCGGCCCGGCGCCCAACTACGATATGCAAAAGGTGCTGAGCACCCGCAGCCCCGAGGAGGCCTCCAAGATGAGCGGGTTTGTTTCGATCATTCTTCTGCCGATACGTTATTCGATGATCATCGGGCTCACCGTACTCGCCTTGTTGTATTACAACAATATCAGCGGCGATCTTCAGACCCCCGCCGGCACCGACTTTGAAAAGATCCTGCCTGCTACCATCAATAGTTTTTTGCCGGTGGGACTGTTGGGGCTGGTGCTTACGGGGTTGCTGGGGGCATTCATGGGTACTTTTTCAGGCACGCTCAACGCCGCCCAGGCCTATATCGTCAACGATATCTATCTGAAATATATCAACCCAAACGCGTCGAACCGGAAAACTATCTCGATGAACTATCTCGCCGGACTGGTCGTCGTCATCACGGGTATCGTCCTTGGATTGTTCATCCAGGATGTCAATACCATCCTGTTATGGATCGTATCCGGCCTTTATGGCGGTTATGCCGCAGCGAATCTTTTGAAATGGCATTGGTGGCGCTTCAATGCCAGCGGTTATTTCTGGGGCATGCTTGCCGGTATCCTGCCTGCCATCGCCCTCGCGTTTTTGAAATACAGGGGTTATCTGCATGGGCTCGATCTCTACTACTGGCCGGTGATCTTTGTGCTGTCGCTGGCCGGTTCGATCCTGGGCTCGTATGCGACCCCACCCACGGATACCGATACCCTAAAGACATTTTATCGGACCGTGCGGCCCTGGGGATGGTGGAAACCCGTTCACCGGCTGGTAGTAGAAGAAGACCCGGGGTTTGCCGGCAACAAGAACTTCCGGCGGGATATGTTCAACATCGTGCTCGGGATAATCGCGCAACTATGTCTGACGCTGCTGCCCATGTATATCGTATTGGGTCTTAAGCTGCCGCTGCTGATCAACACGGCGCTATTACTTGGTATTATCCTTATCATGAAAAAAACCTGGTGGGACCGGCTCAACGAATACTGATCACGATCACTGATCACTGACCATGGACCATTCAAAACTTAAACTTGCCATGATGAAAAATTCATTTAAGGAACGGCTATCGCAGCTAAGTGAACATTACTCCCAGCTCATAGGGCGGTCCAATGAACCCCGAAACCCCGGCAACGGCATCTATCTACGTTATCTGCATCCCATCCTCACCGCGGCGCATGCCCCCCTTTTCTGGCGCTATGATCTCAATGAACGATCCAACCCCTTTTTGATGGAACGGTTTGGCATCAATGGGGTCTTCAATGCCGGGGCCATCAAGTGGAACAATAAATATGTATTGATGGTCAGGGTCGAGGGCTGGGACCGCAAGTCTTTTTTTGCTATCGCCGAGAGTCCGAATGGGATCGATAATTTCCGGTTCTGGGATGCCCCCATCTATATGCCGGATACCGGTGTGCCCGAAACGAATATCTATGATATCAGGCTTACGCATCACGAGGACGGCTGGGTCTACGGACTGTTCTGTACCGAGAAAAAAGATCCGGACGCTCCGCCGGCCGATCAGAGCGCCGCGGTCGCACAATGCGGCATCGCCCGCACGCATGACCTGGTCCATTGGGAACGGCTCGCCGATTTGCACACCGGCTCACCGCAACAACGTAACGTGGTCCTGCACCCCGAATTCGTAGGGGGAAAATATGCCTTTTATACCCGGCCGCAAGACGGGTTTATCAGCGCCGGCACAGGCGGCGGCGTCGGATTCGGGCTTTCAACCTCGATCACCAACGCCGTGGTGGACAAAGAGACCATTATCGACCCGCGCCTTTATCATACGATCAACGAAGCCAAGAACGGGCTCGGGCCAGGGCCGATCAAGACCCGGCTGGGCTGGCTTCATCTTGCCCATGGGGTGCGGAATACTGCCGCGGGACTACGCTATACCCTTTATCTTTTCATGACCGATCTCCGCGATCTCACGAAGGTGATCTATAAACCCGGCGGTTATTTCATTGCCCCCAAAGGAGAGGAACGGGTAGGAGATGTCTCCAATGTCGTGTTCTGCAATGGCTGGATCGCCGATGAGGACGGGCGGGTCTTTATTTACTATGCCTCTTCCGACACCCGGATGCATGTGGCGACGACGAGTATCGAGCAGCTGCTGGATTATGTAGTCAATACGCCGGAAGACGAGGGGAATTCGTCCGGTTCCGTGAAGACCTTACAACGGATCATCGACAGGAACCAACCTTATCTCCATACGATATGACCGCCGCGGCCTACCGGGACGAAGCAACACGCGAATTGCAATCCATCCTCGAATATTGGATGTTGAATACGCCGGACGAACGCCGGGGTGGATTTATCGGCAGGGTGGATGAGAACGACAGGCCCCACGAAGATGCGCCCAAAGGTCTCGTGCTGAATGCCCGGATCTTGTGGACTTTTAGCGCCGCCTGGCGTACCACAGGGCGCTGGATCTACCGGCCGGTGGCCACCAGGGCCTACGAATACCTTATGGCCCGTTTCATCGACAAAGAATACGGCGGCGCCTATTGGTCGGTGACGGCTTCCGGCGAGCCGTTGAACACGCGTAAACAGATCTATGGCCAGGCATTTGCCCTTTATGGACTCAGCGAATATTACCGGGCCATCGGCGATCAATGCGTGCTGGATCAGGCTATAGACTTCTACCGGCTTATCGAGCAACATAGCTATGACTCGCGGTATGGCGGGTATTCCGAAGCATTCGACCGGGACTGGACGTCCCTGGACGACCTCAGGCTGAGCGAGAAGGATGCCAACGAGAAGAAAACGATGAACACGCATCTGCATGTGCTGGAAGCCTATGCCAACCTCTACCAGGTCTGGCCGAACGAAGGCTTGCGCAAGCGTATCGGGCAGCTGCTGGACCTATTCCTCCTCCATATCGTAGACAAGGGTACAGGCCATCTGGGGCTTTTTTTTACCGAACGATGGGAGCCGAGATCGACCATGGTTTCCTATGGGCACGATATCGAAGCAGGCTGGTTATTACACGAAGCGGCGCTTGTGATAGAGGACGGGCAAAGAGCGCATCGCCTGGCGCGCCTTGCCTTGCAGCTGGCGACCGTCGTCGAGGAGGGACTGGATGTGGACGGCGGGCTTTGGTATGAGCAAGCCGGCGGACAGCTTATCCGGGAGAAACACTGGTGGCCGCAGGCGGAGGCAATGGTGGGCTATCTGCGTGCCTGGCGTGTCAGCGGGGACCTTCACTGGTGGCAGCGGTCGACGGCCGTATGGGATTTTGTAAAAAGATATCTCCGGCATCCGCAGGGCAAGGAGTGGTACTGGGGCGTGACCGGCGATCATATGCAAATGCCGGGCGAGGACAAGGCCGGTTTTTGGAAATGTCCTTATCATAACAGCAGGGCCTGTCTTGAAATTATGCGAATGCTCGGGGGGTAAAATAAAGCCAAAGCCGCCGGAGGCGGCTCGCCCGAAGGACAGACACAACCGAGGAGGACCAAGGAACGCCGGTCCGACGAAGGTTGCGGGCGTAGCCCTGGGTTGCCGGCGATGCGCTAATTTTTCTCGAAGGCGCATCGCTGGCAAAAATGGCGTAGGTTTGGGCAAAGAAAAAAATATGCGTTTGCTTTCCCGTTCTACGATCCTACTCGCCCTGTTTTCCGGTTTTACTATTCTCAGCGCTCTAACCACCAGAAGATCTCAGAAAGTCATCTTTTTTGGGGACTCGATCACTCAAATGGGCGCCAGGCCGGGAGGATATATCGTGAAAATGACGGAAGCGCTGGCGCAGAAGAATCAGTCCTCCGACTACGAGCTCATCGGCGCCGGGGTCGGCGGCAACAAGGTCTACGACCTCTACCTGCGGATGGACGACGATGTGCTGGCGCAAAACCCGGATATTGTCGTCATCTGGGTCGGCGTAAACGACGTCTGGCATAAGACCCTGTACGGCACAGGAACCGATATCGACAAATTCGAGAAATTCTATACCGCGATCATCAACAAATTACTCGACCGGCATATCCGGACGATCCTTGTCACTCCGGCGGTGATCGGCGAAAAAACGGATTTCACTAACCAGCAGGATGGCGATCTGAATGCTTACTCGCAGGTGATCCGTAACCTCGCGCAGAAATTCCATTGCGGTCTTGTCGATCTGCGCGAAGTCTTCCACACCTATGAGCTCCAGCACAACCCCGGCAACAAAGAATCCGGCATCCTTACGGTGGACAGGGTCCATCTCAACGAGACCGGCAATCAGTTCGTAGCCGACAAAATGCTTGAAGTACTTTTGAACAAATAAATAGCCATGCTTAAAACCATTCTTATCACAGGGGCCAACGGCAATCTCGGCGTCGCCGCCGTGAAAAAATTCCTTGCCGCGGGGTATAAGGTCATCGGCGTCGACCAGAGCGGTACACATCTGGGCTTTGCCGCGGATCACGATAACTTCGAATTGAAGTCCGTAAATGCCGGTGACGAACGGGCTGTCGCGACATTTGTCGAAGAGGTCATCGAGCTCAATGGACGTGTCGACGGCGCCTTATTGCTGGTAGGTGGTTTTGCCATGGGCGATGTCCATGCCACCGGCGGAGCAGAGCTGCGTAAGATGTATGCACTAAATTTCGAAACGGCTTATTTCTTTGCACGGCCGTTATTCGAGCATATGCTTGGCAATGGCTATGGCCGCCTGGTATTCATGGGCGCACGACCTGCTTTGCTGCCGGAGCAGGGCAAGGGTGCGTTGGCGTACGCGCTTACTAAAAATATGCTTTTCGAGCTGGCGCAGCTGCTCAATGCAAGCGCTAAGGGGAAGAATGTCGTGGCCTCGGTGGTAGCGCCATCGACCATCGATACGGCGATCAACCGGCAAAGCATGCCGGATGCGAATTTCGCAACGTGGGTGAAGCCGGAGAGTATTGCAGATGTGCTGGAGTTTATTTGCAGCGACAAGGGGGATGCGATAAGAGAGCCGGTATACAAGGTATACAACAATGCATAAAAAAGCGGGTCGTCGAACCCGCCTTTTTATTTCATACAGTCAGCACGCTGTTCCAGCCAGTCACGCCATCCGGTTCGCGGAGTCGGTTTTCAATGTCTTCCATCCACATTTTGTCGTCGATACGAAACTTGTAAAAATACTTGCCTTTCGGCAACATCGGGATGGAGATCTTCCAGCAACCATCTTTAGCCGGTTTCATCTGGAGTTCGTCTGGCGACCAATGATTGAAGGAGCCTGCAAGGCTGATGTGGGCTGCGGATGTCACATTCAGGTGATGAACATAAAACTCGATGGTTTTTTTCCGCCGGTTGATGTACGGCGATTCGCGAAGTTTCATAGCAACCCCCTTTTTTTAGATTTTAAAAAATAGCTTTTACGTAGGATACGTTTTCTACAGTGGCCTGCAATCGGAATTCTAGCGGAATAGTTGTTTAGGGAAGAGTGTACAAAATTTACATTTTTTTTTGGCATATTGCAATAAGAATTCAAGTTTTTTTGCTAAATCGGTTTAATTTCTTTTTAATGCAAGCCGGGACGGTGTATTCAAAGGGAATGAATACATTTATATGTGCCGGAAACGCACAGCGAAAAATTTAGTGCGTTTCCGGCAAAACATAATTATTGGCCTTCGGCCGGCGGACCGGAGGTCCGTTTAGACAGACACGTATTATGGCAGATACAAAGATTTTATTGGTTGAGGATGAGAAAAAGATAGCGGAATCGCTCCGTAAGGGGCTATCCGAGCAGCACTATGAGGTCGATGTAGCCTATGACGGCGTCATCGGGCGGAAGCTTTTTGACAACAATGCGTATGATCTGGCGATCCTGGATATCAACCTGCCGCTCATGAACGGCTATGAGCTGGCCCGTTACATCCGCAGCTATAACGAGGACATCCTGGTCATCATGCTGACTGCCATGAATACCACCGAGGACAAGATCGAGGGTTTCGAGGCCGGCGCCGACGATTATATCGTGAAACCCTTCGATTTCCAGGAACTGCTGGTGAGGATCAGGGCCCTGCTCAAGCGTCTTCATCATCAGCCGGCGGCGGGGTCCAATATCCTCAAGGTGGCGGACCTGGTGATGAACCTGGACAGCAAAGAGGTCTCCCGGGACGGCCGGAATATACCGCTGACGGCTAAGGAATTTCAGCTCCTGGAATACTTTATCCGGAATAAGAACAAGGTGGTCTCCCGGATCGATATCGCCATCAATGTGTGGGATATCGATTTCGATACAAAGACGAACGTGATCGATGTCTACGTAAATTTTCTCCGGAAAAAGATAGAAAAAGATTTTTCCTCCAAGCTCATTTATACCCAGGTGGGGATGGGGTATGTGTTAAAGGAGACCCCGGAAGGAAAAAACCCCTGAGGACGTGTGAAGATCCGCTATAAAATAATGCTGCTGTTTACGCTCCTGGTCACGGCGATCATCTCGCTGCTGACCGCTTCAGTGTTTTATTTTGCCAAGCTGGAGCGGAAACAGGTGTTTGAAAAAAGGCTCAAATCCCGGGCGCTCTACAACATGCAGCTGTATACGGTCATGGGCGACAGCGCTTTCCAGTTCCTTCGCCGGATGGACACGGCCGCGACGGTGGGTACAACGGCCTCCCGCAGCATCGCCATCTATTCCGACGAAGGCAAGGTCCTTTACCGGTTCGATATGCCCGGCGCCCCTCGTCTGCAGGTCTCCGACCAGCTGCTGGCGGATACGAGAAAGACGGGTGAGCAATATTTCACCATCGGTGACCTGGAAGCCGTTGCCCTCCACCGGGAAACGAAAAGGCGGGATTTCATCATGGCGGTCGCAGGACACGACGACGACGGCCTCGAAAGGGTCGAGACCCTGAACAAGATCCTGGTCATCAGTCTTGTCCTGGGGGTGTTCGTTACGGCCCTGGTGAGCTTTCTTTTTGCCCGGCAGCTTCTATACCCCATAACGCAGATCATCCGGGAGGTAAAGGATATCTCCTCCTATGATCTTTCTCAGCGTGTCCGGGCCGGCACGGGTCAGGACGAGATGAGTCAGCTTGGGAATACGTTCAACGATCTGCTCAGCAGGCTACAGGAGTCGTTTGCCATACAGCGCCGCTTTATCTCCAATGCTTCCCATGAACTTTCCACCCCCCTGACCTCGGTGTCCAGCCAGGTGGAGGTGATCTTGCAGAAAGATCGAAGCGCCGATGAATATAAGCAGGTATTGTCCTCGGTACGGGAAGACGTCCAGCAGATGCGGTTGCTGACCAAGAGCCTGCTGGAGATCGCCAAAACCGGTTCACAGGGCGGGCTCCAGCTCAACGAGGTCCGGGTCGACGAGGTCCTCATGAAGGTGGTAGGCGATGTCAAAAAGCTCAATTCAGAATACGGCGTGGAATTGGATTTCGGTGAATTCCCCGAGGACGAAAAAGACTTCGTGGTCTTTGGCAACAGCGAGCTGCTCTACATCGCCATCAAGAATATCGTCGAAAACGGCTGCAAATATTCCCCGGACAAGCGGTCGGTGGTAGACCTGAGCTTTGCCTTTCATAAGGTCTATGTAAAAGTGGTCAACCGGGGAACGGTGATTCCCGTCGAGGAGATCACCCAGATCTTTCAGCCCTTCTACCGCGGGGCCGAAACATCGAATATCCGTGGTTTCGGGTTGGGTTTGGCCCTGGCCCAGCGGATCATCGCCCTGCACAAAGGGACCATTTATGTCACGTCCGATAGGACCAATGGCACTAACTTTACGATCGAGCTTCCCGCAATCAAGATATTCAACTAACACATGGCCTGGACCCAACCCCTCGATCCCTGTCATAACCTGCCGGCATCATGTGTCGTGGCCATCGTGCCGGTCGCGGTGATCTTTTGGGCGCTCGTCGTCCGCAAGATCAAAGGTTACCATGCCAGCATGCTCGCTACAGCCACGGCGCTGCTTATCGCGGTCGTAGTATACCGGATGCCGATCAACCTGGCCCTGCTTTCGGCGGCCAATGGCGCCTTGTATGGCTTATTCCCCATTTGCTGGATCGTCTTCACGGCCGTCTTCCTTTTCAACATCACCATCCGCAGCGGCCAGTTCGAGATCATCCGCGGCTTCTTGGCCGGCATTACGGCGGACAGGCGGATACAGGCGCTGCTCATCGCGTTCTCTTTCGGGTCTTTCCTGGAAGGGACGGCGGGTTTCGGCGCACCCGTGGCGATCACCGCCGCCATGCTCACGGGCCTTGGGTTTAACCCGCTATATGCAGCCGGGCTTTGTCTCATCGCCAATACCGCACCTGTGGCCTTTGGTTCTATAGGCATTCCCATAACCGTTATCGCGCAGGTGACCTCATTACCCGAACACGTCATCTCGCAGATGGTCGGCCGCACGCTCCCCTTTCTTTCCGCATTGCTGCCGTTCTACCTGGTGATCTTGATGGCCGGGTTCAAAAGGATGAAGGAGGTTGCACCCGCTGCCCTGGTGTCGGGATTATCCTTTGCGCTTATCCAGTGGGCAACGTCCAACTATCTGGGGCCTGCGTTGCCGGATATCCTGGCGGGCATCGGCTCAATTTTCAGCTTGTTGATCCTGCTGCGGTTCTGGCGGCCGCGTTCGATATGGAGGTTTCCCGGCGAGGCCGCCGTTGCGCACAGCTACCGGCCCCCATCCGCAAGAGCCGTCGCGACCAGCTACGGGGCCCCGCCCCCGACGACCAGCGCAACTGGTCAACCCTTGCCCGCAACAACCAGCGCAGCCGAGCCAGCCGGCGGCAGCCGTCTGCTATGGGCCTTCAGTCCTTTTATTGCCCTGACGGTGATGGTCATCACCTGGGGGCTGGTGCCGGTCAAAGACTGGCTTACCAGTCATGGGACGGTGGAGTTCGCCTTTCCCGCGCATGTCTTCAAGCTCAACTATCTATCGGCGGCGGGCACGGCCATCCTGCTGGCGGCGATCATCTCGCTGCCTTTATCCGCACTGAGCGCCAGGCAGGGGCTGCAGGTGTTGGGAGCAACATGCAGACAGCTGGCTTACCCGATACTCAGCATCGCCGTCGTGCTGGCCTTCGCCTATCTGATGAACGATTCGGGCATCACGGCTACTATCGCACATGCCCTGGCGGATACCGGCGTCCTTTTTCCCTTTTTCGCTCCGGTGCTCGGCTGGCTGGGGGTATTTATCACCGGCTCCGATACGTCCAGCAATGCCTTGTTCGGCAAGCTGCAATCGGCAACGGCGACATCCATCGGTGTGGACCCGGTGGTTACGGTAGGCGGCAATGTCTCGGGCGGGGTGATCGGCAAAATGATCTCTCCGCAGTCCATAGCCGTGGCCGCGGCCGCCGGCGGGCTCGTCGGGCGAGAGTCGGACCTCTTTCGATTTACGGTCCGGCATAGTTTGATCCTGCTTTTTATCGTCTGTTGCTTAGTTTTGGCGCAGGCTTATCTTTTAACATGGATGATCCCATACCATATATGAATTTCAAGATCGTAATCCTCGACGGCCATACCTTGAATCCCGGCGACCTTTCCTGGGACCAGTGGCGGCAATATGGCGAGGTCGTAGTTTATCCGCGGACACCTGCTGATGCCGCGACCATCCTGGAGCGCTGTGCCGGCGCCGATGCCCTGATCACCAATAAATTTCCGCTCACGGCCGCGACACTGGAGGCGCTGCCCTCGGTGAAATATATCGGCGTTACCGCCACCGGTTATAATATTATCGATCTCGCCGCCGCGAGGAAACGGGGCATCGTCGTCTCGAATGTACCCAGCTATGGCACGGCTTCCGTGGTCCAGATGACTTTTGCGCTGTTGTTGGAGCTGACGCTTCGCGTGCAACGGCACAGCGATGCGGTCATGGACGGCAAATGGTCGCGATCCCCGGATTTTTGTTTCTGGGATTATCCGCTGGTAGAGCTGGCGGGGAAGACCATGGGTATCATCGGCATGGGGAATATCGGCGGCAGGGTCGCCGATGTCGCCACAGCCTTCGGCATGACGGTGATCGGGAACAGCCGTACTCGGACCGACCAGTCGCATCGTACAAATTTTTCTTGGGGCACGATCCCCGAGCTCCTCGAGACGTCAGACGTTGTGAGCATCCACTGTCCGCTTTTTCCGGAGACCCGCGGACTCATCAACAAGGAGAATCTTGCCCGCATGAAACCCACGGCCTTCCTCCTGAATACTTCGCGCGGACCGATAATAGTGGAGCAGGATCTGGCCGAGGCCCTCAATGAAGGCCGCATTGCCGGAGCGGGTATCGATGTCCTGTCGACCGAACCACCGGTGGATGGAAGCCCGCTCATCGGCGCGAGGAATTGCATCATCACTCCGCATATCTCCTGGGCGACCAAAGAGGCGCGGACACGGCTGATGAAGTGCTCGCTTGCCAACCTGGCCGCCTTCGTAGCCGGTAGCCCGATCAATAAAGTCAATTAAACCCCCGCCCCGATGCATATCCTCATCGCACCGAATGCCTTTAAGAACAGCCTGAGCGCGGAAGCTGCTGCGGATGCCATCCTGCTTGGGCTGCAACAAAGCCGGCTGCGATTTACCGCCGAATGCTTTCCCGTGGGTGATGGTGGCGATGGGACGGGAGATCTCCTGATGGCGCGGCTTGGCGCGGAGAAGATCGAGTCCCCTACCCGCGACCCCCTCGGCCGCAAGCGGATGAGCTATTACGGGCTCAGCGGCCCAACCACCAGCGCCAGCAGCCCAACTAGCACCAGCAACCCAACCACCAGCACCAGCGGCGGCCCAACCAGCACCACTAGCCCAACCAGCGCCAGCGACCCAACCACCAGCACCACCAGCAGCGGCCCAACCTCCGCCACCAGCCCAACCCGCACCACCAGCCCAACCACCGCCATCATCGAAATGGCCAATGCCTCGGGCCTGCGTCTGCTTACTCCGCAAGAGCTCGCACCATTGCATGCCGCTTCCTGGGGTACGGGCGATCTTATCCGGGCGTCGCTGGACAAAAAGCCTACCCGCATACTGCTGGGCATGGGCGGTTCGGCGACGGTAGATGGGGGTACCGGCATCCTTTCCGCATTGGGGGTTCGTTTCCTTGACGGCAATGGCCATGAGCTCACCGACCTGCCGGCGGGTCTTGCGCATCTTGCGGCAATAGACCTAAAGGGCCTCGACCCCCGGCTAAAGAACGTGGAGATCTCGGTGCTTTGTGATGTCGACAATCCGCTGTTGGGGCCACAGGGCGCCGCTGCCGTTTTCGGGCCGCAAAAGGGGGCAAGCCACCAGGATGTACGGCAGTTGGAGCAAACACTACAACATTTTGCAGCCATCGTCCAACACCAGCTAGGCATATCAATAGCCGATCTCCCAAAAGGAGGCACTGCCGGTGGGGCCGCCGCAGGACTCTATGGCGTGCTCGGCGCACGGCTGGTCGACGGGATAGCATATTTTCTGAAAATCTCGGAATTTGAAAAAGCATTGGCGCGGGCTCATTGGGTCATCACGGGAGAGGGCAGTCTCGATGAGCAGACGCTAAAGGGCAAGGGCCCGTTTGGTGTGGCGAGCGCGGCGAAAGACAAGGGTCTTCCCGTGATCGCCCTGGCCGGCCGGCTTCCGCGGGAAAAGAGCGCGTCGCTGGAAAACTACTTCGATGTGCTGCTGCCGATCAACCATGAGGCCGCGAGCCTCGGGGACGCGCTGACCCACACCGGCGCCAACCTCACCGCCACCGCCCGCGCAGTCGGCAACCTGCTGGCGGTAGCCTGCGAACCTACCCGCTGAACATGCGGCCAGTAGCCAGCAACAGTAGCCACCAACAGTAGCCAGCAACCCCGACGGCGAGCCGAAGTCCTATCGCCGGGGCATAAGCAGCTTACACACGAGCCCCGTCCATCCCGTTTGATGCGACGCGCCCAGGCCATTGCCGGTGTCGCCGTCGAAGTATTCGTAGAAGAGGATATGATCTTTGAAGTAGGGATCGTTTTGCATCTTCTCGTTGCTGCCGAATATCGCACGCCGGCCTTTATCGTCCCGTAAAAAGACATTTGACAAACGCTTCGACAGCTCTTCGCTGATCTCGTTCAGCGTCAGAAATTTTCCGGAATTGGTAGGGTATTCGACCTTGAAGTCATCACCATAATAGTGATGGAAACGCTGCAGCCCTTCGATGAGCAGGAAATTCGGTGCAAACCAGATGGGTCCGCGCCAGTTACTGTTGCCGCCGAAGAGCGGGATATTCGATTCCGCCGGGGTATACTGGACTGTTAGCAGCTGACCGTCTATCCTGAACTGATACGGGTGCTGCCCATGAAATTTGGAAAGCGAGCGAACCCCATAAGGGCTCAGGAATTCCGTTTCATCCAGCATCCGGTACAGGATGCGTTTGATCCGGTGTCCGCGCAGCAGGGACAGCAGGTGTTTCTGATCCGGGTTCTTTTCGTGCCAGCGCGATACCAGGGCCGCCATGCCCGGCCGGTTGTCGAAAAGCCAGTTCAGCCGTTTGGCAAAATCCGGTAGTCTGTGCAATAGCTCGTCGTCGATGACTTCGACTGCAAATAGCGGCAGCAGGCCCACCATGGACCGGATCTTGAGCCGGATGCTCACATCGCCGGGCATCCGCACCGTATCGTAATAGAACTCGTCCTGGTCGTCCCATAGCCCGTGGTTGCCGCTTCCCATGCTCGACATGGCCTGGGCGATCGTCAAAAAGTGTTCGAAGAATTTATTGGCCATGTCCTGGTACACCGGATTTTCCAAGGCCAGCTCGAGCGCGATACGCATCAGGTTCAGACAAAAGGCCGCCATCCAGCTTGTTCCATCCGCCTGCTCCAGCTGACCGCCATTCGGCAGCCGGGTATTGCTGCGGTCAAAAAGCCCGATGTTATCCATCCCAAGGAATCCGCCCTCGAAGACGTTGTTCCCTTCTTCATCCTT
>DASYZH010000217.1:0-16977 GCA_035946435.1 Puia sp.
CATTTCGGCAATAGGTCCGGCGGCGATATCATAGGGTGTGGATCCGGGTGGCAGGATCTCGTCCATAATGCAACAGTTCACTTCCACGCCAAACATGAGCTGGTAATATTCCTTTTCTTCGAAGGCGAAGTTCCAATATGCCAGCCACATTGCTTCGAGTTGATCGGCAAGCTCCTTGTGCCTGTCCTTGGCCTCCTGCATCCGGCCTGCCAGTAACATAAAGCCTTTCTTGGTAAGTTCCAGCAGGATCGCTTCCTTGTTTGCGTAGTATTCGTAGATGATCGGGGCCGTATATTCTATCTTGTCCGCGATCTTGCGCATACTCAGTGCCTGCCAGCCTTCGTCTTTCACGATGTCATAAGCAGCGTCAAGGATATTGACCCTCGTCTGCTCTTTTAATCGGTGAATTCTCTCCTTGCTCCCCATGTGGATTTTTTCGTCTTCCGACGTCCCCACCTCCCGATGGGGTTTATTTGCGTGTTATCGACCCAAAACGGCCGGGGCCGGTTGCCCAGGGGCCGAGATTGAATTATCCGGTGTAAATAATTTAACACCGTTAGACAAAATTAGAATTAATTTGGATATCGCCAAGAATATTTTTTTCCGGGCTCCAAATAGCGGCGCCGCGAAGCTTGGGCGGGCGATCGCCGGAACCAGCCATCATTCCGTTTTCAGGCTTTCCACCGGGTTCGCCGTCGCCGCCTTAACAGTTTGAAAACCAATGGTCAAGAATGCAATAAGCATGCCCAGGCCACCCGCCGCCGCCGTCCACCACGGGAACGAAATGCGGTAGGAATAATCCGCCAGCCACCGGTGCATAAAAAGCCAGCATAGCGGGATCGCGATCACCAGTGCCAGGGCGACCAGGCGCAGAAATTCTCCGGAAAGCAGCCGGACGATCGTCGCGACGCTCGCTCCCAGCACCTTCCGTATACCGATCTCCCTGGTTCGTTGCAACGTGCTGTAGGACGCGAGACCCAGCAGGCCCAGGGACGAGATCAGGATCGCGAATAGCGAAAAGTCGGCAAACAGCCGGCCAAAACGGTCTTCGTTCCGGTATTGCCGGTTGAAGAACTCGTCCTCGAAGTAATAGCTAAAGGGGCGATCAGGCAGCATCTTCTTCCAGGCCCCTTTGATGGCAGCGACCGTCCCGGGTAGCCCGGCCGTGTTCACCTGTACCGAAAGCAAATTGGCGTCAAGCGGGGCGATCAGCATCCCCAGCGGTGAGATCGCGTAATGAAGAGAGTAATAATTAAAGTCTTTCATCACCCCGATGATCCGCCCCTCGCGGCCATAGGAATTGAACTTCCGGCCAATGGCCTCCACCGGGCTCGCATAGCCGAGGTCTTTCACCGCATCTTCATTGATGATCATCGCCTGGGTCGAATCGGTGGCAAACGCCGGCGAGAACATTCTGCCGGCCACGAGGGGTATCTTGTGCTGCCGCATATAGTCGAAATCCACCAGGTAAAGATTGAAATTCTCCGTTTGCAGCGCGCCTTTTTTGTTTTCCAGGTTCGACAAGGCATAGATCAGGTCGCCACCGGGGCTGCTCGAACATAACCCGGTGGACAGAACATCCGGTAGCTGGTTGATGACTGTCTTCAAGGCAAATTTACGCTCGTCACCATAGGTCTGCAACACCAGCATTTGCCGGTTGTTGAAACCCAGGGGATGATTGCGCAGATAGTTCAATTCCGCCCGGATGATAAACGTCGCGGCGATAAAGCCTATCGAGATCACGAACTGAAAGATCACCAGCGATCTCCGCAGGAGCAGCCCGCGTGTGCCCGTCGCAAACCGTCCCTTCAACACTACTACCGGCCGGAATGCACTCAGCAACAGTGCGGGATAGATGCCCGCCACGAGGCCGATGCCCACCGATATACCCAAAAAGATCAACAGATCGCCCGGATGCTGCAACAATCCCGTGCTCACCGGCTTCCCGATCAGTCCGTTAAAGGCGGGGATCAACAGCCGGCAGAGCAAGATGGCCAGCCCAAAGGCGATCAGGGCCTGCAGTGCCGATTCAGCGAGGAAATCCAGGATAAGTTGCCCACGCCAGGCCCCGGCTACCTTGCGGATACCCACCTCACGCGCCCGTTCCGTAGACCGGGCCGTCGTCAGATTGACAAAGTTGATTCCCGCGATCAGCAGGACAAATATCCCCACCATAGAAAAGATAAAGACGTTTGTCGGATCCCCCGACACCGGTCCGCCGTTATCCCCCGCGTACAGATACAGGTCACGAAGCGGCTCGAGGGAAAGCGTGAACCACATTTGCATGGTTTTTTCCTCCGCTCCATCCTGCTGCTCCACGAATGCCGGGAATTTCTTTTCCAGCGCATGCGCGTCGACGTTGGGTTTCAGCAGCACATAGGCCCAAAGGCCGAAATAGGCCCATTGCTTGTCCTCGTCGGCATGGAAAAGCCGGGTCGTAGATTTCGATATGAGCATATCCGCCTTGAGCTCGGTATTTTCCGGCATATCCTTCATGATACCCGTGACCTTGCCCGCCATCCTTTCGTCGCGTATTAGCAGGGTCTGACCCATGGGATCGCTGTCCCCAAAATATTTTCTCGCGGTGCTCGCCGAAAGGACCACGCTCAACGGCGCTTTCAGGGCGGTGGCAGCATCACCGCGCAACAGCGGAAAGTCAAATACCTGGAAAAAGCCGGAATCTGCATAGGCGCTATGCTCCTCCTGGAAAACCAGCGCACCTCTGCGTACCGGCAGCGGTTGGAAATCTTCGCGCACCACCGCCTCGATCTCCGGGAAAGCCCGTGCGGCCGCAATGGACATCGGCGCCGAAGTTAACCCCTGGTGGATCACACCCGTGGGCGTCTTTTCGTCACAGCAGAGCCGGTAGATCCTGGCCGCCTTGCTATGAAAATCATCATAGCTCCGCTCAAACCGAACATACAGAAAGATCAAAAAAGCCGCCGTGAGCCCGATGGTCAGGCCCGCGATATTCAACACCGTATAGCCACCATGCCGCCGCAGGCGGCGGAAGATCAGCTTATTCATATTTCAGACTTTCGACGGGATTGACCATCGCCGCGCGGATGGCCTGGAAACTGATGGTCAGCACCGCGATTACCATCGCCAGCACGCCGCCCAGCGCGAATATCCACCATGGGATCGTGATCCGGTAATAAAAATCTTTGAGCCAGCCATGCATCAGGAAATACGAGACCGGCGTGGCGATCAGAAAGGCGATCAGTACCAGCAGCAGGAATTCCCTCGACAGGAGATTGACGATCCGCGGCACACTCGCTCCCAGCACCTTCCGGATACCGATCTCCTTGGTCCGCTGGATCGTGGCATAGGAGGCAAGACCCAATAACCCCAGACACGAGATGGCGATGGCCAGGATGGCGAAGTTCAGAAAAAGCCGGCCGAACCGCTCTTCGCTGCGATATTGCCGGTCGAAGATCTCGTCGGCAAATGCATAGCTATAAGGGCGATAGGGGATGATCTTCCGCCATTTTTCGCCTATGGCGTCGATGGTGGCCGGGAGATGGTTGCCCGACACATTCACCGAGATCTGATCACAGCCATTTGGCTCGATCCGGATGCTGAGCGGTTTGATCTCCGTCTGCAGGCTCCTGAAATGAAAGTCTTTGACAACCCCGATGATCTTCCCCTCCCTGCCCCATTGCGAGAATTTCCGGCCGATGGCATCTTGCGGGGAATGATAGCCGAAAAGCCGGGCGGCGCTCTCGTTGATGATCATGGCCTGCGTCGTATCGGTACCATAGGCGCGCGAGAACATCCGCCCCGCCACCATCTTCATCTGGTACTGCTTCATATAATCGAAATCGACAAAATAAAGGTCCAGGTTGGCGATCTGCATATCTCCCTTTGCGTTCTGCACCTGGCTGTAGGCGCCGGGGTTCCCGCTCCCCGGCACGCTCGAGGACATGGCCGTGGCGAGCACATTGGGCAAGCCGGCGATCTCGTTCTTCAACGCTTCTCGATGCACGTCTCCATGGGTATCCAGCACCAGCATCCGCTGGTTATTGAACCCCAGGTCCTGGTTTCGCATGTACGAAAGCTGTTTGTCGACGATGATGGTGGACACGATGATGCCGATGGAGATAGTGAACTGCAGCACCACCAACGACTGACGCAAGAACAACCCCCGTGAGCCCGTCGAGAACCGCCCCTTGAGCACCAGGATCGGCTGGAAGCCGGACAACACCAATGCCGGATAGAACCCTGCGAGCAGCCCTACGGTCACGGCGATGGCAAGCAGACCCAGGCTATAAAGGGGATGATGAAAAAAGCCCGTGCTCACCGTCTTACCCGCCAGGAAATTAAAAGGCGGGATCAGCAACGCACAAACGAACACGCTCAGGACGAATGCGATCAGCGCCAGGACTACCGCTTCGCCGAGGAACTGACCGGTTAGCTGCGGCCTTTCCGCGCCGATCACCTTACGTATGCCCACCTCGCGCGCCCTTTCCGTCGAACGCGCCGTAGTGAGATTGATAAAATTGATACAGGCGATCAGCAGAATAAAGATGCCGATGAGGGAGAACACATAGACATTCGTCATGCTGCCGCTCTCGGTTCCCCCGCGGGTGGAATGAAGATAAACGTCGGCCAGCGGTTCGAGGAAAAGGCTGAAATACATCTGGCTTTGTTTCATCTCAGGCCCATCCCGTTTTTCTATGAACGCGGGAAACTTCCTTTCCAGCCCCCTGGGATCGGTATGCGGTTTCAGCAGCAGATAGCTATACATACCAAAGCTGCCCCAGCGCGTGTCAGCGGCGGAGTCAAAGAAGCGCCAGGAGGCCTGCGACACGAGCACATCTGCTTTGAGCTCGCTGTTCTCCGGGATGTCCTTCATGACCCCCGTGACCGTAGTAGTAATGTCGTGATCTGTCCATAGCAGATGCTGGCCCATGGGATCTTCGATACCGAAATATTTCTTGGCGGCCGATTCGCTAAGGACGATGCTGTTCGGTTCCCGCAACGCTGTCACCGGGTTACCCTGTAGCAGCGGAAAATCGAAGACCTCGAAAAAGGTGCTGTCTGCCGCCGCCGTTTTGTCTTCCTGGAATTTCTTATCGCCCCGGCGGAAAAGGGTGCTTTGCGGATTGAACCGGCAGAATTTTTCCACATCCGGGAATTCAAGCTTGGCGTTCAAGGCCATGGGGTTGGAACACACGCCGGCGTGAATGGTCTCGGTAGGCGTCCTGATATCGCACACGAGGCGGTAGATGCGATCCTTTTTCGGCTCAAAATTGTCGTAGCTCAATTCGAACTTCACATAGAGAAAGACCAGGAAACAGGCCGACATCCCGATGGTGAGCCCAATGATGTTCAACAGGGAGAAGACCCGGTGCCGCCAGAGATGGCGGAAGGCCGTCAGCAGATAGTTCTTTAACATGCGGGGGAGTTTGTACCTAAAATAACCAAAATCCCTCGCTTTGTTGCACCTGAGCCGCAAAAAGCGGCTCGTCCGGCAGGACCGACATTAGACTCAACGGAGCCGATCCGCGCTTTTAACCAATTTTTCGTCTTTGGAAATGCCCCGGGCGGCCAGGATCAGGAACACCGGGATGGCCAGCGCCAACAGTGCGCTCAACGAAAAGGTGCCATCGATGTATTGTGTATGCGCAAACCAGTAGAGAACGATATTCAACAGCGACAGCAGAACCAGCACGACCGTGAGCAGCAGCTGCTGCCGCCGTTTTTTGAAATTGAAGATATTTACCAGGATGGCGACAATGAGCAGGACCCCAAGGATCACCAGCCAGGGAGTGCTTGACGCTTTCAGATAGTCCAGGGTGATCCCTTTTGCCGGGTCGGTTTGGCGGTGCCCGCTGAAAAAAGGAAGTTGGAATGTCAGTACTCCGCAGATGGCGGCGCACAACATCCATAAGGTTTGTCTTCTCTGGAGCATATTACGAAATTAACCTAATTCCGGATATAGAGGAAACTGTTTCATGAGCCCCGCCACATCACCACAAATCCCTTTAAGCACGTCGTCCTTCTCTGCGTTCACCAACGCTTTATCGATCAATTCAACTACCGTGCCCATATGACTTTCCTTCATTCCCCGGGTAGTGATGGCCGGAACGCCTACTCGGATACCGGAGGTGATGAAAGCACTCTTGTCGTCAAAGGGAACCATATTCTTGTTGACGGTGATCCCGGCCTTGCCCAGGGCGATCTCCGCCTTTTTACCCGAGATCTCTTTATTCCGCAGATCGATCAGCAGCAGGTGGTTGTCGGTACCGCCGGAAACGATATTATAGCCTTTGCTGAGGAAAGCCTTGTTCATGGCCTGCGCATTGGTGATGATCTGTTTTGCATAAACGGTGAAGTCGTCGGAGAGGATCTCACCGAAGGACACCGCCTTGGCGGCGATCACATGCTCGAGCGGACCGCCCTGTGTGCCGGGGAAAACAGCCATATCGATCAGGTTGCTCATGGGCCGGATATTGCCCTTGACATCCTTCAGCCCAAAAGGGTTGTCGAAATCCTTTTTCATCATGATGATCCCGCCCCTGGGACCCCGCAGGGTCTTATGCGTGGTGGAGGTCACGAAGTGGCAATGGTCAAAGGGATTGTTGAGTAATCCTTTGGCGATCAGACCTGCCGGATGCGCCATGTCGCACATGACGAGAGCGCCTATTCCATCGGCGATGGCCCGGATACGTTTATAGTCCCAGTCGCGACTATAGGCGCTGGCGCCGCAGATGATCAGCCTGGGTTTTTCTTTTTTAGCCACCGATTCCATCATCGCATAGTCTACACGACCGTCTTCGCGGCCTACGCCATAGGACACCGGGCGATAGAGCTTGCCGGAGAAATTTACGGGTGAACCGTGGGTCAGGTGTCCGCCCATGCTGAGATCGAGCCCCAGGATGGTATCCCCCGGCTGGAGGATCGCAAGCATCAGCGCCGCGTTGGCCTGGGCGCCGCTATGCGGCTGGACGTTGGCATAATCGCAATTGAAGATCTGTTTCAGCCGGTCGATAGCCAGCTGTTCAACCTGGTCTACGATCTCACAGCCGCCATAATATCTTCTGCCGGGATAACCTTCCGCATATTTATTGGTCAGCACGGTCCCCATGGCTTTCATTACATCCAGGGAGGTGAAATTCTCAGAAGCGATCAGTTCAATTCCATGACGCTGCCGTTCCAATTCTTTCTCAATGAGGTCGAAGACGATGGTATCTTTTTGCATGGCCGCAAAATTAAGATAAAATTCACTATTTTACGCCCGTTTCGAGCAATCGGTAACACCATTTGACATGAAAGCGATCATTCCCGTAGCAGGCGCTGGTACCAAACTACGACCACATACTTATACACAGCCCAAGGCCTTGATCCCTTTAGCGGGAAAAACTATTCTCTCGATCATCGTCGACCAGTTGATGGAAGCTGGTATCACCGAATTCATCTTCATCGTAGGCTATCTCGGGGAAAAGATCCAGGACTTCGTCAAACAAAAATATCCCCAGCTCACGGCGCATTTCGTTTACCAGAACGAGCGGCAGGGCATCGGCCACGCCGTTTTGCTCACCCGGCAGATCGTGGGTGACGACGAGGTCTTTATCGTGCTGGGCGACACCATTTGCGAATACGATGTAAAAGATGTCCTCAGCCAGCCGCATTCCCTGCTGGGGGTGAAAAGGGTCGACGACCCTCGGAATTTCGGCGTGGCGGAGCTCGAAGATGACGGCAGCATCGAAAGGGTGGTGGAGAAACCCCAGATCCCCAAATCCAATATGGCCCTGGTGGGCATCTACCGGATCAGGGAAACCGAGGTGCTGTTCAACTGCCTGGAGAACAATCTCCGGAACCATATCACGTCGTATGGGGAATATAACCTCACCGACGCCATTGAATGCATGATCCGCAGCGGGGTAAAATTCCACGCCTTCAAGGTCCAGAACTGGTTCGATTGCGGGAAGAAAGAGACCCTGCTGGAGTCCAATGCCAAATTGCTGAAGAAATTCGGTGGGACGATCGCCCCGGATCATCAGTTCGAAAATACCATCATCATTCAGCCGGTGAGCATCGCCCTGGGCTGCGATATCCGTAATTCCATCGTCGGTCCCAACGTGGCCATCGGGGAAAAGACCCGCGTCAACTATTCGATCCTCAAAGATTCTATCATCGGCTCCTTCGCCGACCTTTACGATATCGTCCTGACCCATTCCCTTATCGGCAGCGATACTGAGGTAAAAGGGGAGTCCCGCAGCCTGAATATAGGGGATAACACGGAAATTGATCTCGGCGAGAGCTAATTTTGCACATCTGCTAAAAAACTACTATATTAGCGTGTAACCGGAATCTTATGAGCGCCCCCAAAAAATTACTCTTCCTCTTATTGCTTTTGCCGGCTGCACTTTGGGCAAAGGCAGGGATCGGTATCGGTAAAGCCGAAGGTGTGTTGAATGGATACGTAACGGACGCCGTTACCAAGAAGCCATTGCCCGGTGTGGTGGTCTCAGCCACGATCCCCGGCACCAACCTCCAGCAGGAGGTGCTCACCGACTCGGACGGGTATTTCCATTTCATGGAGCTGCCGGCCTCCCAGATCACCATCGAATTCAATAAAAAAGGCTACCAACCGGCCAAACGGCCGAACATTACCATCCGGGAAAAGACCCCGGTAAAGCTCAACGTGGAGTTCCTCCCCAAGGACGACGATAACACTCCTCTCAATGCCGAGCTTCCCGTGCTGCGCCTGCTCCAGGCCAGCTGAACAGCCCCCACACATCCGCGTGATGCGACGCGAAACAGCAGCCCCAAAAAAATGAAACGGGACTGAGAACAGTCCCGTTTTCTACTACACATGAGGCTTAAAATCTATCTTGATGTTATGCCTGCCGAGGTTTTTGTGGCGTCAGCATGCCGCTGCCACCGTGAGAATGAGCCGCGTCGCGCGGTTTTTGTGCCGCTTTTTGCGGCTTTAAGTTGATGCTCCGCATCCTCCAGAATCTTACGACAATCTTCGTATAAAAGTACGCACGAGGGCCCGGAATGTTGCACCGGCACTCCCTGTTTTTTTCCATTCATCCCTAAGGCCCGGAAGGTCTGCGAATGGCCCGCCTAAGACTCACGGAATGCCCATTTCCACATGACCTTCCAGGTGGGTTTTTTCCCATACATGAGGATTCCGACCCGGTAGATCCGCCCCGCCAGCCATACGGTTCCGAGGAAACCCAATACGAGCAGCAACATCGAAAGCCCCAGCTGCCAGTAAGGGACTGTGCCGGGGACGCCGGCAGGGATGCGCGCCATCATGACGATGGGACTGCTGAAGGGGATGATGCTGGCCCACACGGCGAGGGGACCGGTGGGTTCCTGGACCGCGATGGTCATAATAATAAAGGAGAAGACCACGGGCAGGGTGATGGGCATCATGAGACTTTGGGCCTCCTGCGGGTCTTCGTTGACGGCGCTGCCGACGGCGGCAAAAAGCGCGGAATAGAAAAGATAGCCGCCGATAAAATAAAAGAGGAAAAGGGCTACGGTGAGACCCAGGTTGACGCTGCTGACGGCTTTACCGAATGCACCAAGACCGCTGGCCAGCTGGCTTGTCTGTCCGGAAGCGCCGGCCATTGGGTTGGCTTGTTGCGCATGCTGTACTGTTTTCCAGGTCTCGGCGGTCACGATGCCCTGTGCGGCGATCGTAAGACCTATGACCAGCACGATCCACATCAGGAACTGGGTAAGGCCCACGGCGCCGATGCCGGTGATCTTGCCCATCATCAGCTGGAACGGTTTCACCGAGCTCACCACGACCTCCGCGATGCGGTTAGTCTTCTCTTCCATCACACCCCGCATCACCATGGCTCCATATATAAAGGTGAGGATATAGATAAGGATGCCGCTGACATAGCCCACTACAAAGGACATGGTTTGATTGGAGGCCTTCGAAGTCTTACCCTGGTCTTCGAACGTATACAGCTTGCCGATATGCGAGTGGCTTCGGATACTGTCCAGGCGGCCGCGGCTGATCGTCGTCTGCTGATAGATCATATGGTCCACGATCGCGTCTTTCACCCGGTTCTCGAGATCGTCCCTCCCGGCGAGGCTTAGCTGCGTCTTATATTTGAGGCGGTAGTCCGTAACCGTGTCCTGCGGTAGCACCGGGATGATCAGCACGGCCGTGCATCCCTTTCGGGCATAGTTGACGGTGTCGATACCGGGCGAGAAATCGAAGCTGATGGAGCTATCGCTTTTCAGATAGTCTTTAAAAAACCCATTGGCATCGATCACGGCTATCCGTGCGTGGGAATGCGACTGGGTTTGGATCAGCACACTGCCGACAATGAAGAGGATGATCACCGCCGGGAAAAGGAAGGTTGACAATATAAAAGTCTTGTTGCGAACACGGGTCAGGTATTCCCGGCGCGTGATGAGCCAGATCTTACTCATAGCGAGTGGAATTGTCTGGCGGTAGGCGTGCCTTCCACCAGCTTGATGAAAATTTCGTTTAAAGAAGGGAGGATCTCGGTGAAGGAGGTGATGCCTATCCCGCGATCGATAAAATAGCGGAGCACATCATTAGGGTGATGGCCACCTGCGATCTTCACCACCAGTTGCCCATCCTGCCGTTCCACGACTTCGAAGACGTCGGTGGTGAGCTCCGGAGGCACGCTGTCCAGCCCGATGCGGAATTCATTTTCTTTGAATTCCTGTTTCACACCGGCGACCGTGCCGTCGAGGATCTTGCGGCCCTGGTTCATCAGGATAATGTGGTCGCAGATCTCTTCAACCTGCTCCATGCGGTGGGTGCTGAAGACGATCGTGGCGCCCTGATGGGCGAGCGAGTAGATCTCTTCCTTGATCAGGTTGGCATTCACGGGATCCAGACCGCTAAACGGCTCGTCGAGAATGATCAGCCGCGGCTGATGCAGCACCGTAATCACGAACTGCAGCTTTTGCCCCATCCCCTTGCTGAGGTCTTCTACTTTTTTGTTCCACCAGCTCTGCATGTCGAATCGGGCAAACCATTCGCGAACCTTTTTCGTCGCTTCGCTCCGGCTCATGCCTTTGAGCTGCGCCAGATAGATAGCCTGTTCGCCGATCCTCATCCTTTTGTAGAGCCCCCGTTCTTCCGGCATATAGCCGATGTGGATGCTGTCCCTGAGCGCTGCGAAGGGCCGCTCCTCGAAAAGGATACTCCCGGAATCTGGGTAGAAAATCCCCGTGATCATCCGGATCAGCGTAGTCTTGCCGGCGCCGTTAGGTCCCAGCAGTCCGAAGATAGAGCCCTGGCCGAGGGTGAAACTCATTTGGTCTACCGCCGTCTGCGTCGCAAAGGCCTTTCGGAGCTCCTTTACTTCCAGAATATTCATGAATAACAATAATTTTCCAGTTGGTCGCAGCCGTCGCAATTATGTTACCGGGCCACTACGGCATCTGCCACTTTTTCTCCATCCATCGCCGCGCTGACAATACCGCCTGCGTAGCCCGCACCTTCGCCGCAGGGAAAGAAATTGGTGATTTGCGGATGATGCAGGGTACCAGGGTCGCGTGGGATACGCACCGGCGAGGAGGTACGGGATTCGGTGGCCACCATTACGGCTTCATTGGTAAAATAGCCTTTCATTTTCTCTCCGAACACCTCGAAGCCCCGGCGGAGGTCTTCAAAGATAAAGCCTGGCAGCACTTCCTGCAAGGGGACCGGATGGATGCCGGGCAGATAAGAACAATCCGGCAGGCTTGCAGAGGCCCTTCGGGCGACAAAGTCCGCCATCCGTTGTGCGGGTGCCACGAAGCGGCCGCCGCCTGCTGCGAAAGCTTTTTGTTCCACGGCTTGTTGAAAGGCGAGCCCCATCAATGGACCCTGGGATGCATACGGCTGCATGTCTTTTTCTTCTACGGTCACGACGATACCCGAGTTGGCATAGGGATTATTGCGCCGCGACGGCGACCAGCCGTTGACGACCAGTTCTCCCTCTTCGGTGGACGCCGGCGCAATGATACCGCCGGGACACATGCAAAAAGAAAAAACACCTTTTCCGTGCACCTGTTCCACGAGCGAGTAGGAGGCCGGTGGGAGATAAGGCGAAGGTATGCCGTAGCGGATCGAGTCGATCAACGGTTGCGGATGTTCGATGCGTACCCCCAGCGCGAAAGGTTTTGCTTCGATGAGCATCCTTTTCCGATGCAGCAGCCGGAAGATATCGCGGGCGGAATGACCCGTTGCCAGGATGATGGAATCGCCGTCGAAGCTCTCACCGCTTGCCGTCTTTACCCGTTTGATCAGGTTATCTTGTAGAACAAAATCTACAACCTTCTGTTCAAAAAGGAAAATTCCACCGCTATCCGTGATCTGCTGACGCATGGCCTGGATGATATGCGGCAGCTTATTGGTTCCGATATGCGGATGTGCGTCGACCAGGATGGCAGGATCGGCGCCGAATTGAACGAGGAGATGCAGGATGCGGTTGACGTCTCCCCGCTTGTGGCTGCGCGTATATAATTTACCATCGCTGTACGTGCCGGCGCCGCCTTCGCCGAAACAATAATTGCTTTCGGGATTGATCACGCCTTCTTTGTTGAGCGCGGCCAGGTCCCTTCTTCGTGCGCGAACATCTTTGCCTCTCTCCAGCAGTACGGGCCGGATGCCTTTCTCGATCAACCGCAAGGCGGCAAATAAACCCGCAGGACCCGCGCCGATCACGAGAACCTGGCGTGCGGCTTGCGATACGTTAGGAAAACGAAAAGGTTCCACGAGTGTTTCACCGAAAGACGAAGGGATAGGCTCGCCCACGAAAACCTGCATCGTCAAAAGGATCTTCGGCTGTCGCGGCCGGGCGTCGATCGCACGGCGCACTAGGCGGAAGCCGGTGATGTCTTCCAGGCGAACGCCGAGGGCACGAGCCATGTGCTCCCGAAGACGTTGGTCGTCCGCCGCCTCAGCCGGCAACACCTTCAACTCGATTAGCTTTTGCATGTGGGGGACAAAAATACTATAAATAGTTCTGGCTGTAGGAGATATAGAACACGTCTCGAGAATAAAATAAATACCGTGAAAACACGGTTGTCCGTGAGCCGAAAAAAAAATTTTCTAGATTTAAAAATGCAATCAAAAAAATAGTATCTTCAATGACTTCACAACAAACTCTACATATATGAAGAAAGGTTCGTTTACATCGAAGCTCACGTCTTCCTTCTTCATACAAAGTAAGTTTAAATCGTATCGGCGGGGTCAACTCCTGTTTTACGCCTGGATCCACTACTATTGTCGTTCTATGCCTCGAGGAGGCGGTTGCCTTGCAACCGTTTCAGCTCGCATCTGATGTGAATAAGTCCTGCAGCAAAAGGTTTTTGAAAAGCTGAATCGGCCTGCGAATGGTGACGGATCTTTTTTGCAAGCAATGATTTTAGTCAGGCTGGACAAGCCTCTTGTAGAATAAAAATGATTCTTTTTGTACTATGTCAAAACTGTATTGAACACAAAAAAAACAAGTGAATAAAAAATTTTTTATTTCCTGAAAAGTTTTGATATTCGCCGCCCTGCGCAACTTTTGATGAATCCGATTCCTTGATTTTCTTTTTGACAACTACTATTCTTAAATCGGCATAAAAATTGGTTACAGTATAATGGCAAAAACGTTTGATAAAGTTTGGGGTCAATGCTTGGAGATTATCAAGGACATCGTAGAGTGGCAGCATTATAAAACGTGGTTCGAGCCGATCAAACCTTGTGAGTTAAGGAACAACGTTCTGGTGATACAGGTTCCCAGTCAGTTTTTTTACGAATACCTCGAAGAGCACTATGTAAATTTATTAGCGAAGACCTTGCGGCGGATTTTGGGGAAGGATGCGATGCTGGAATACCGGATCATGGTGGATAGCGGTAATCATCAGAACAAGCCCTTGACCATGGATGTTCCCGCCCACGGCTATAAAACGTTTTCCAATAACGAAATGGATTTTCCTCTTATAATAAATAATCCCGTTAAGAACCCCTTCGTGATCCCCGGGTTGAAGAAGATGCAGATCGACGCGCAGCTCAATCCGGTGTATACGTTCGACTCCTTTGTCGAGGGGGATTGCAACCGGGTTGCGCGCAGGGCGGGGAAGACGGTAGCGGAAAAGCCTGGTGCCAACTCCTTCAACCCGCTGGTAATATATGGTGGGGTAGGGTTAGGTAAGACCCATCTTGCCCAGGCCATCGGCAACGAGGTGAAGCGGCTTCATCAGAACAAGGTCGTATTATATGTGAGTTCGGAGAAGTTCATCAACCAGTTCGTCGACCACAGCCGGAACAATGCCATCAACGACTTCATCCATTTCTATCAGCTGGTGGACGTGTTGATCATCGACGATGTTCAGTTCTTCAACCGCGCGGAAAAATCCCAGGATGCCTTCTTTGCCATCTTCAACCATCTGCACCAAAGTGGTAAGCAGTTGATCCTTTCTTCGGACAAACCACCCAAAGACCTTGATGGCCTGCAGGAGCGGCTGCTGAGCCGTTTCCGCTGGGGCCTCAGCGCGGATTTACAGGTGCCTGATTATGAGGTCCGGATCGACATCCTCGAGCGCAAGATGAAGAACGATGGGCTCGAAATGCCCAAGGAAGTGGTGAAGTATCTGGCCTATAATATCAACAGCAATGTACGCGAGCTGGAAGGCGCTTTGATATCTCTTTTGGCACAATCTTCGCTGAATAAGAGGGAAATAGACCTGGAATTGGCTAAAAAGGTACTCCGTAATTTCGTGAAAACTAGCAGTAAGGAGATTACCATCGAAACCATACAGCGCATGGTATGTGAATATTTCGATGTGTCCTATGATAAACTACTGCAAAAAACCCGCAAACGAGAGATCGTCCAGGCGAGGCAGATCACTATGTACCTGGCCAAAGCCTTTACCAAGAATTCCCTTAAAACCATCGGCGAGCACTTTGGCGGACGCGATCACACCACCGTGATCCATTCTTGCCAGACCGTCAAGGATCTCATGGATACCGACAGCCTCTTCCGCGAGAACGTTATGGAGCTCCAGCAAAAGGTCCAGTTGGCGGCGATGTAAGGTCTCGCCCATCCGCCATCTGCCCTCCACCCAACTGCCCATCCGCTCTCCAGCGCGCTGGCGCCCCACCACCCGGTGGGTTTGTTTTTTGGGACCGATTTGGACCGAAACCAATTAATCTTTATTTTTGCATCCCCTTTCGAAAGCGGGTTTATTACCCCAAGACGGAATGGGCCGACGTTCGTCGGTAATTATTCGGAGAGGTGCCTGAGTGGCCGAAAGGGCCGGTTTGCTAAACCGTTATACGAGCTTAAACTTGTATCGAGGGTTCGAATCCCTCCCTCTCCGCAGTTAGTTTCTCAAACTTCTCGTTGAAAGCCTGTTGACCGAGTGTTGACGGGCGTTTTGCTTGATGAAGATCGATGAAATGACATCTATTTTACTTCATCTTTCCTCATTTGCCAGTGAGTATTACGTGAGTCTTCCCAAATCTCCGAAAAATGACTCACTGAAGACCAGCAAAAGACCTGAATTTCAACAAGGTTACGCGTATTCAGCGCAAGTCAAAGACGTATGCAATTGCTAATTTAACAACCATTAAAAAGCATTTTGTGTATGATCTCGAAGAGTTTTGGTTTGCTTTTTTACCTGAAAAAGCCGCGGGGTTACGCCAAAGGCGAATGCCCCATTTATCTCCGAATTACCGTCAATAGAGTAATGAAAGAGATGTCGATTCACCGCAGTTGCGATCCAACCCGGTGGGATGCAAAGACCAGTCGCTCGATGCCCGGCAAGCCTCCCGCACGTCGATCTTCCCGCATGCCAGCCGACCCTTGTCAATCCCTAAATTCCTTTCTTGACACCTTACAGGCAAAAGTCCATGAGGCCCGGCATCAACTCCTCATGAGCGGCAAACAGGTTACCGCCGAAGCCGTCCGCAACTTCGTCCAGGGCCGCGAGCCCAACGGCGAGCGTCCACATTTACTGCTGGAAATCTTTCAATATCACAACGACCAAGTAAAGGCCTTGGTGGGAAAAGAATTCTCCAAAGGAACGCTGACCAAATTTAGAACGGTGCTAAAACACACCCGTAATTTCCTGCAATGGAAATATAAATTGGTGGATATTGATATCCGGAAATTGGATTACGAATTCATTACCGAATTGGAATTCTGGTACAAAAGTGTCCAACAGATCGACCATAATACGACCATGAAATATATCGCCTGCGTCAAAAAAATGGCGATCCGGGCGTTGCGGAATGGCTGGCTACAACGCGATCCGTTCACGGGATTCAATATGGCGTTGCGCGAGGTCGAAAGGGCGGCCCTGACAGCGGAAGAATTGGAACGGATGGCGAAGAAGGAATTCGATGTTCAGCGAATAAGACAAGTGCGGGATATCTTCTTATTCAGCTGCTTTACCGGCCTTTCCTATGCCGATCTACAGAAGTTGAAACGGTCGGAAATCAGCACGGGCATTGATGGTGGCAAATGGATTTTCACCCGTCGGCAAAAGACAGATTCACCATCCCGAATTCCGCTTTTACCGGTGGCGCAGGACATTCTCGACAAATACAGCGAACACCCGATTTGCTTAAAGAAGGATAAGGTTTTACCCATCCTGAGCAATCAGAAAATGAACCAATACCTCAAAGAGATCGCTGACGCCTGCCAGATTGACAAGCACCTGACTTTTCATATTGCCCGCCACACTTTCGCCACGACGATTACGCTGAGTAACGGCGTGCCCATTGAGACGGTTTCCAAGATGCTTGGGCATCGGAACTTGAAGACGACACAGCATTATGCGAAGATACTCGATAGGAAGGTCAGCAACGATATGCAGGCCTTGAAAGAAAAGCTATCACTCAAACCGTAAGCCTACGGGTTGTTGCGGGAGAGCTATGGTTTGTTGGATTAATTTTGCGTCAGCCCCTGATCTTGCTTCCAGTGGTGCGGAAGTAATTGGCTGATCCGGTTAATGGGCATTTCCTTGATATCCCGGCTCAAGATA
>DASYZH010000218.1:0-4936 GCA_035946435.1 Puia sp.
CGGTGGGTAGACCTGTACGAGCCCGTTCTGGCTCAGCGTGGCGGTGCATCCGTGGTTGTCGGTCACCGTTAGCGAGGCGCCCACCTTAAGCGAGGCGCCTGCCGTTCCCGGCGTCGAATAGGTGTGCGTTGTCGTCGGACCAAAAGAAGAGGAGGTCGACCCATCCCCGAAATCCCAAAGCCAGCCCACGATCGTGCTGGCTGGTCCCGAACCACCCGGGCCGCCGCCACCATTCCCCGCGCCGCCACCCGACGTATTCCCCGTAAAGGTCACGGCCGTCCCGCACACCACAGCCGGCCCCGCGGTAAAGCTCACACTCGGCGGCGGATACACCGTCACGGTATGCGTGGCCGTAGCCGTTAAGCCTCCGTTGCTCACGGTGAGAGTAATGGTGTAAGTCCCCACGGTCGAATAGACAGCCTCCGGCGCTGCCACGGCAGCAATATTCCCGTTGCCGAGATCCCAGCTATAAGTAGCGTTGCCGGAAGACGCGCCCGTAACAAGAGGGGTGAAATGAACCACCAGCGGACTGCATCCGCCCGCATGGTCGATGTAAAAGTCAGCGGACAATTGTGCCTTTGCCTCCTGGAAGAAGCAGCCGGTTAGGATCAGGAAAACAGTTAGCAGCTGACGCATCATCGGAATAGGTCGTAATGGAAAAGCAAATGTCTGCCCTTCGGGCCTAAACGCTACCGCGTTTAGAAAGGTATAACGCCGTAGGCAACACAAAAGTATGCCCAACCATCCTGCACTGTCCTGCCCCAAACGCGCGCATCGGCCTCCGGCGCCAAAGCCAACTCCCATCACCGCGCATCCGGCTCGCGCCGCCAGGCATCCGGCTGCCAGGCCGGCAGGTCGCCCACCCCTAAATATACCCGAAAAGTGGTATTCGCAAAAGAGAATCGGCATATACCCCCAGATTGGCCGGTTATTTGTTGCCGAAATCACATGACATCGAAGCAGAGCGCCGGGATACTGCTATACCGGCGTAGGTCTGAACTATTGGAAGTATTTCTTGTGCACCCCGGGGGACCCTTCTGGAAGAACAAGGAAGCTGGCGTATGGACGATCCCAAAAGGGGAATTCACCAATGACGAGCCGGCGCTGGACGCCGCTGTCCGCGAATTCCGGGAAGAGACCGGCACCACGCTCAAAGGGCCCTTCCAGCCGCTGAGCCCCATTCGCCAGAAAGGAGGTAAACGCGTCTATGCCTGGGCCTCCCCCGGCGACCTCGATCCCACGACCATCGTCAGCAATACCTTTGAGATTGAATGGCCCCGCGGTTCCGGCAAACAGGTCTCCTTTCCCGAAGTGGACAAAGGCGGCTGGTTCTCCCTCGGCGACGCCCGCACCATGATCAATCCCGCCCAGGTCGGCTTCCTCGAGGAACTCGAGGAAACCATTGATGGACGGTCTTCAGATCACGCTTAACCTCAGCGCAATCTCCAGCAAGTAAAAGGAAAGATCAGACAAGGAATAAAGGGCCTAAAAGTGAATGGACGCCTCAAAATTACCGCACATTCGCCCCGATCACAAAATTTTCTGCCGCCCGCAAGAGTAAACCCGTAGGCCTCCCGTCAGCAAGCCCTATTGGGCCTTGGGCCCATATCTCCCATCGCATGCACGTCGTCGCAGATCAGGGCAAAATTCCGCGCATGCACATGCGACACCACAATGCCCAGCAAATTCTTCAATCTGGCGAACGCATGCGGCTTCGTAATAAAACACAACGCACCCAGGTCGGTCGCGATCAGCCTGTCCCGCACATTCGAAGACGTCGTATATACGATCACGGGAATATGCTTGTACTGGTCTTCATTCTTCAGCCGCGTGAGGAATTGCCACCCATTCATTACCGGCATATTGATATCCAGGAATACGATGTCCGGTTTGGCAATCTCCTGGGCAATCAGCCGCTTCAGGGCCTCCGCACCATCGGTGGCCTGGTCACACACGATCTCGGGGTCCACGGAGGCTAAGGCTTCGCTGAATAATTCCCGGTCGTCTGAATCGTCGTCAATGACTAAAAATCGTTTGCTCATACTCTTATTCTTAAATGCTTCCTTCCGTTTGCGAAAGTGGAAGCCGAACAACAAATACGGCACCTTCTCCTCTCACTCCGGTAGCGGCTATGCTACCGTGATGACGCTCCGCGATCTTTTTACACAACGCCAGACCTAGTCCGGTCCCCTCGAATCTGTCTTTACTGTTCAGCCTGGCAAAGGCTTCGAAGATACGGTTGCTCTGTTCCTGGTCGAACCCGATGCCGTTATCTCTCACCGTTACTTCTGCAATTCTTTTGCCAGACCATTCCGCCAGTCGTGAATTGATGGCAATCAATGGCTTATCAGCCTCCGAAGAGAATTTCAGCGCATTGTTCACGAGGTTATAAAAGAGTTGATAAAGCAACACTGGCGCGCCCTCCAGCACCGGCAATTTGTCCCTGCGCAGCTCAGCGCCGCTCTGCGCTATCACCACTTCGAGATCGGTTTCGATATTGGCGAAGACCTCGTTCAGGTCTACCTGCATTATCGGCTGTGCGTTGCTGTTAAGGATACTATAGGAAAGCACACCCTCGATCATCGTGACCATCCTTTCCGTGGCATGCTGGATCTTGCGCAAAAACTTTTTTGCCTCTTCGGGCAGCAGCCCGCCATATTCCTCCAGCAGCCTGCCGGTAAAGGTCCGTACCTTCCGCACGGGCTCTTTCAGATCGTGGCTCGCGACATGCGCAAATTGCATCAGGTCCTCGTTGCTTTGCTGGAGCGAGACATTAAGCCGCCGCAACTCCTGCGTCCGCTTGCGCACCGCCTGCTCCAGCTTTTCGGCATAGTCCCGCATCGCCGCCGCCCGTTCCTTGGCGATGCGGATATTCGACTCCACCCTGGCAATAAGCTCCCTTCCACCAAAAGGTTTCACCAGGTAATCATCCGCCCCCGCCTCCAGTCCTTCGATCTTGGCCTCTTCACCCGCCCGCGCACTAAGGAGGATCACCGGGGTAGCCTGGATCTCCGGCGTGGCCCGGATCGCTTTCAGCAGGCTGAACCCGTCCATCCTGGGCATCATCACATCGGAAACCAGCAGGTCCGGCCGGTAGCCGGCTCGTGCGACACGCGGTCCGGCGGCAGATGTTTCGAACCGGTGGGGATGGAGACCGCAAAGATCGAACCCTCGCCTACACGGCTCGTAACGCTGATCGTGCCCTGATGAAGCCGGACCAGCTCGCGCACCATGGCCAGTCCGATACCCGTGCCTTCGAGGCTGCGGCCGCCGCCGTTCTCGATGCGATGGAACCGGTCGAAGATCTTTTCGAGCTGGTCTTTCGCGATGCCCACACCCGTATCGCTAACGCTCACGACCACCTGATCGCCCAGTTCCCGGACATCGATCGAGATGGAACCGTCGTGACTATATTTAAAGGCATTGGAGACGAGGTTGAGGATGATCCGCTCCCATAGGTCCGTGTCCACATAGACTTCTCCCTTTATGGGTTCCGCGTGCACCAGGAGCTGCATCCCCGCCTTTTCGATGGTGCTGCGGAAAGTGCTGGCGAGGCCGAGGGTGAGGGCGCCGATGTCGACCCGCCGGAACTGGCCTTCCAACCTGCCGGCCTCGATCCGCGAGAATTCGAGCAAGGTGTTCACCAGCTTCTGCATCCGGAGGGCGTTCCGGTAGGCTACCCCGATGCGGTATTTGTTGCTCTCGAGCGATGCGGGGTCGTTCAAGAGGTCTTCGATGGGTCCGAGGAGCAGGGTCAGGGGGGTGCGGAATTCATGACTGATATTCGAAAAGAACAATGTCTTCGCCCTGTCGATCTCGGCCAGGGCCGCCGCCCTCGCGCGCTCCAGCTCGAGGACATGGATATCGGCAAAGCTGGTTGTAAGCTGGTCGGCTATCAGTGTGCAGAAATTGATATACAGCTCGTCCACCGGCCGGTAGGGACTGAGCCCGATCACGAGGAACCCGGCCACGACAACCCCGCCGGCCTTGAAGATCGGCAGCGCGATCGCCTTGTCCGGCGCCACATCCCACTCTCCTTGTGGCATGGCTCCCAGCAGCTCATGGATGCCTTCGATGATCTGCGGCGCCCGGCTATCCCGCGCCCGTCGTAACGCCGCCGCCAGCCCGCTGTCGTCGGTAAGCCTGAAGGCGATCGGCACTCCCGTCGCCGACGCACCCAGCGTGGTACATTGGGTGAGCCTCACGTCGTCACCCGCCAAAGGTCCCTGCGGCTCACCGGCCACCATCTGCCCGCCCGCTTCCATCGAATCCCCCGCACCCGACACGCCCGCCTCACCCCCCACCCAGAAGAACAGCGCAAAGGGAAAATCCCGCCCATTGCGGCTTAACGCGTCCATCGTTCGCTCCGCCGCCTGGGTATAGGTCAGGCAGTCGGTGAGGTTCTTACCCAGCCGGGTGAGGGTTTGCAGCTGCCTTTCGCTGAGGATGCGGTCGGCGTCGTCGACATTGAAGCAGATCATGCCCGCCGAGCCGCCGTTGTCGCCGGGGATCGGGGTATAGCTGAATGTATAATAGGTCTCTTCCGGGTACCCGTTGCGTTCCATGATCAGGAGCTGCGATTCCACATAGGTCCCCGTGTCTTCCTCCATCACAGTGTGCAGCATGGGACCGATCTCCCGCCAGATGGACTTCCAGACCACCGAAGCCGGCATACCCAGCGCGGTGGGGTGCTTGCCCCCGACGATGGCGATATAGGGATCGTTATAAAGTTTGATGAGATCTTTTCCCCAGCCGATCCAGATCGGTTGACGGCTGTCGAGCATAATGCGGACGCAGGTACGCAAACTCTGGGGCCAGGATTCCACAGGTCCCAAAGATGTCGCGGCCCAATCGTACTCACGGATACGCCGGCCCATTTCGCCGCCGCCCGATAGGAATTCAGGGATTACCATAAAGCGATGAGGCCTAGGTTATA
>DASYZH010000219.1:0-16355 GCA_035946435.1 Puia sp.
ATCGGTGCGCCCATCCACCTGGTGAATACTGTCGACCTCCGGTCCACTAAAGGCCACATCCGCGAGCGGGAGATTATGGTATTGATCTACTTTCACAATGCGCTCACCCACCATACCCATCGCCCGCGCCCAGGGACTCAAGAGCGCGATCATATCACTGGTCGCGAGATAATAGTGATCATTCGGGCCTTTCTCGAAATCCAGCGCCACCTTGAATTCCCGGATATAGTTCAGATTGATGTGTTGGCTGACGCCCAGTTCCGCCTTCCGGATAGCATAATTACCGTCCAGCGTGATATATAACGTTCCCCGGAAAAGCAGGTCCTCCGGGTTCCGCGGAGTAAAGTACAGCTCCACCAGCTTTACCCCGTTCTCTTCGATGGTGTCCCGGATAAAATACATGTAAAAGGTCGGCGCCAGATCGGACACGGGGCTCACGAACTGCATGGTAAAGGCCTGGATCGTATTGTCGTAGATGTTGATGTCCTCATACAAACGATTGATCACCCCGCTGATACCCTTCATATCGAGAAATTCGCCATAATCGACGCTCTTATGCCCCAGCACGATCTTCTTACTGGCACTCGGTTTCTTCCGGTAAAATTTTTGCGACGACACTTCTTCGATATATACCGGGATCAACGACTTTCCCGGCACGATGGTCGTATCCCGGTTGTCGAAAAGGAAATGATATTTTTTGATCAGAAAGTTATCGATCAATATCTTGGGCACATTGTCCAACAGCAGCCGCGTCTTTTCGTACTCATGGTATGACGTATAGGCATCGGCTCCCGGACCATTCCGGGCTTTATTGGCTATCACCTTTCGAATGAGCTCGACCGCAGGATTGTTCTTGTTGCGATACCGGCCGGGTCTTCGCTTGACGACGAACTCCTTCAGCAGCGTATATTTTTTGGAAAGATAGATGACGATGAGCTGATCCCTGGTGGAAATGCTTATCGACTGATAACCCGCCGCAGAGATCACCAGCTTGGGAACATCTTTGTCTGTATTAAGGTGAAAATGACCGGCGGAATCGGTCAATACACCCCTGTGACCGTTTGGTGTGCTGATACTGGCATTGGCGATGGGTTGATGGGTTACGGAATCCATTACAGTTCCCGTGATGCCCCTGGTCTGCCCGATGCAAACATGGCACAAAAAGCATACGATCAGTAGAAATAGGCTGTTTTTTGTTCCGGCAAACACAAAAGCAAGATAATTAATAATTTCGCTTATGCAAATTCACGACAACGACTACTCCGTTTCGACGGACAAAAGCAAGTTGGACCTGCCGCTGATCCACACCTTCTTAAGCACGCAGGCTTACTGGAGTCTTAACATTCCTTTTGCAACTGTTAAGCGCTCAGTGGAAAATTCGCTTTGTTTCGGCGTCTACCAGGGCGATACTCAGGTTGGCTTCGCCCGCATCATCACCGATTTTGCCACGATAGCCTATCTGGGTGACGTATTCATCCTGCCGGAGCATCGGGGAAAAGGACTGTCCAGACGACTGATCGCCACGGTCATGGCCCACCCTGATCTGCAGGGCTTGCGACGCTGGATGTTACTTACCAGCGACGCACATGGCCTATACTTGCAGTACGGGTGGAAACCCATCGTTAATTCGGATCGCTATATGGAGATCGCACACCCGGACATCTACAAGACATCAACGATATAGATCCATCCAAACAGACATGTCTGAGGCGCCGCGATTGGCCCAGGCATAATAGGGGATCAGCCGCACCGCAATGGCCTTAGGCGCCGTTGCCGGCAGCTCCTGGTAAAGCCGTCCGTTGCCGGCCGGCAACAAGTAGGCATGCCCCGTCAGCGCCATCATCCGGCTCTTCCCAATGGTCATCGGCGTCGGTTGCAGATCGATCTTCGAAGGCAATGCCACCGAGGCTACGGCCTCGCCCGCAGGAAGGTCCGGTGACTCCACGCAGTAGACTACCGGTCCACGACGTACCGCTACCTGCCCCCGCGTTTCTTCGACCAGGGGATTGGCCTCTATCAACACCGCCGGCATCGGCAGCTCCAGGACAACGACGTCTCCCGGCTTCCATACCCGATGCAGCTCTGCATAGCCGAGAACGGGTGAGACGGGAGTAGGCTGCCCGTTGACCTGCACACTGGCGCCATGACACCAGCCCGGTATCCGCAGAAATAACGAAAAAGCCGTTGCCGGTGCCCCCGCTATCGTGAGCGTCACCTTGCCGTCCCAGGGATATTCGGTCTCCTCGCGCAACGCAAACCCGGATGTCTTCAGTGTATTTCCTCCATAAAGATTTAAATACAAACCTTTCCTGTTGACACAGTACATATAATCGGCGACCTCGGCTATCGTCCTCGCCAGATTCGGCGGACAACAGTTGGATAACGTAATGTATTCCTGCCGGCCACCCGCCCAACGCAAGGTATAGGGGAATTGGCGGGATGCGCGCAATGGATTGGTATAAAAATACCGGTTCCCATCCAGGCTGACCCCGGATAGCACGCTATTGTAGAGGGATTGTTCCAGCACATCGACGTAACGTGCGTCGCCGGATGTCAGCAACATTCGCCAGTTCCAAAGCATATTCCCGATGTTGGCGCAAGTCTCGTTGTGCGCCGTTATATTCGGCAGCTGATAATCTCGTCCGTAAGCCTGATGCACTTCCTGGATCCGGGCGGGATCATAGGAGACGGCATCGGGCGAAACGCCATCGTACAAGGCGCCACATCCCCCGGTGATATACAGTTTATGCTCGGTGACATCCTTCCAGATCGCATCCAGGCAGTGCTCCAGCGAATCGTCACCCGTTTCCGCCACCACGTCGGCGACTCCGGCATACAGATAGTTGGCCCGAACGGCATGTCCCATGGCTGCGGTCTGGTCCCGGAAGGGCACCCGGTCCTGGTTGTCGTCGGTACCGTTGTCGACCATGCCGCGGATATCGATCAGATTTTTCGCCAGCTCCAGGTAAGCGGGATTGTGTGTCGTCCGGTATAATTCTACGATGCCCATGTAATGCGAGGGACAGATCGCATTCCGCGCCAGCTGAGGTGTCGAATGCTGATAAAAGGCCGCCAGATAGTCCGCGGCCTTGATGGCTACGGCTAATAATGTTTTCTTTCCCGTGGCCCGATAGTGCACACAGGCCGCAGTCATCAAATGCCCCATATTGTAGGTCTCGAAATTCAGCCGGTCCTGGAACGCCGCACTTTGACCAGGATGGTTCCGTTCTTCGATCAGCGTCGGCGTATGGATATAGCCGTCAGGCCGCTGACAGCGGGCAATCACGGCAATGGCATTGTCCATCATCGTATCCAGCCGTGGGTCCCGCGTGATCGCATAGACCGCCGCTACGCCCTCTAATAATTTGTAGAAATCCCCGTCGTGGAAAGGCGGTCCGACATGAACACCCGTGTCGAGGCCGGCGGCGATCTCGAAATTCGTAAAAGCATGACTGATCTTCTTGTCGTGATAGATCTTCCAGAGATGCGGGATCATGGAGTCCCGGCATACCCCGAACCGCTCCGCCCAAAATCCCCTGGTCCAATGGACCGAACCCATGTCGACGGATTCCAGGACGGCATGGGGGCTCTCCGAAGTATTTACCAACGACTTTTCCTGCGCATGCGCCCCAGGAGAGATCGCGAAAAAAACCCCCATGATCAGTAAGCGTACTTTCATTGTAGTAGATTAATGATATCCCCGCGACGCTCCTCGGGCAGCACTTTCAGCGAGATCAGCCTCCCCGCCTTGAGCTCCGCCTCCACTGTGGTAGAGTAGGGGGCATAAAGTTTAAAATGTACATCCCATGCCGCCGGCCAGGCGGGAAAAAGATAGATCTTCTTTCCGTCCGTTTGCAATAACATCTCCTGCAGCCCGATCATCCCCGAACCACCCCAGTTATGATCCGGAACCCAGTCGAAACCGGGACCCCAGAAGGCGGGGAAACGCCGGGGGCCGTCGGCCAGCTTCTTCATGGTGAGCGAAGCGGCGTCGGAAGTAAGCCCCAGGCGGGCCGCAAAGATATTGTCTTGCTTCCAGCCGATATACGACCGGAACCGGATCACATCGGTATCGTATTTGTAAGTATTGATGGCGGTATCCAGCCCCGGCCGGCCGATGCCATAGATGCCCCAGGGGAACACCGGATAGAGCTGCATGGCCTCCTTGTTGTTGACCCGTTCCCAGACCCGTGCCGGGGCAATCGTAGGATGCCCGCCGAAACTTCGAAAGGCGGGCGACGGCAAACGATGCAGCATAGCCGTAAAATAAACCCGCGCGCTATCGCTGAGCGCACCCGCCGGTAATTCCAGCAGCCGTGTAAGCACCGTATGTAATCCCGCAATCGTCGAAGAAGCATCATATGCCATTTTATAGGTCTCGCCGGCCGAACCCGGATACAAGATCAGGTGGCCGTCGCCATCGAGCGCCCGACGCCCCCGCAACCGTGCCAGATACTGATAATGCTCGTCAAAAAAACGCAGACAGCTTTCAATAAAAGGAACATAGGGATGAATATCGGCGCCGCTATATCTTTCCGTCTCCAGCATCATCATACAGAATTCCAACACCGTATCCCATTCGTATTCCAGCCAGGCATTATATTCTACGCCTTTGTCATGATCCGCCGGCATATCCCATCCATATTCGGCGCTGTTCGGCAACCCGAAATTCTCCAGCTGCTCTGTAAAACAAGCGCCCCCGTGCCCCCAGTAGATCCGGCTGCGCAGTTCCGCCGCCTTCAGGCTTCGGAGATAAAATTGGAATTGCGGCTTCATGAGCTCGAAATCGCCGCTGCGCAACATCGGCCAGTAGACCAGCCGCTGGTTTTGGGCCGTCATCAAACCCCCGCCCCAGTTCCGGAAATCCGGCGTAGCATGCAGCGAAGGATCCACCAGGGCAGGATCATAGGTAAACAGTCCGCCATTGAATTTTGTGGGCTCGGAACCATAAGCATTGCATCCGAGCATATACCGGAACAGCTGGTAATTACGCCCCACCTGCCATCGCGGCGACCCGGCGGCACTGTCGCCGATATAGATAAAGCTGCGTTTCCAAAACTCGGACCACCATCTCCGCGTAACCTCCTGCGCCGTCCGCTCGTGCGCCCGCACATCGGCAACCGCCGATCTCAACCCTTCCGCCCAATCCGTAACAGTGTCCACCTGCGCCTTGTGCAATACCAGCAACACCTTCCGCTCCTTCGCCGGCCGACGGCTGACCAATCGCCAACCGCCGAAATCGGTTTCGATATACCGCCCCCTCGTAGTTCCCCCAGGAACCATGTCTGTCCCTGAAAGGAACCCGCCGAAAGTAAGCCCGCGCAACGGATCACGCAACTGGTTTTTCACAGCATCCAGCCCCTGTTGATGAACCGTAACATCAAAGACCGTAGGACCCGGCCGGTTCCGGTGATAGAACTCGATATGGTTAGCTACGAAATGAATACTGTCCCGATAGGTCACCACACCCCCCCCGGGCGCATGCCTGGCCCCCCATTTATAAGAATTGGCATTATTTTCCTTACCGCTGAGCGCACGATCAGCTGTCCGCCAGCTTTCATACGTTACCTCGGCATCCAGGGGCCGGCTCCCATCCATATCCACATGCACCGCCGGCCGGAACACATCCACCCACATGCGGACCTTGACGGCTACGCCGCCGGCCCGCCCCGAAACGACTACCGCCCCGTCCCGCAGGAGCAATTCCTGCCGGACGATACCCTCCAGCGGATTCGGCCGAAGCCGCACCCGTATCCTGCCCCCTTTTAAAAACGCGTTATTTTCGTCAAAACTGCCGCTACGGGCAAAATAGAACAGCAAATCTCCATTTTCTACCCAGACATTGAGGCCGATATCGCCACCGCCGCAAGGCATCGATCCCGATGCATCATGGCTGGCGCCATTCCAAACGACATCATAACCATCGATAGACGCCTGCTGGGCCGCCAATCGCAAAAAGCCACCGAAAATGAGTAAGCCGGAAATTAGGAGCCGAAGTTTCAATGCTTATATTTATCGCCGAATATTTAATGTCTGTTGGACTTCTGGTCGCGCCTTTTTAACTTTTTATCTGTCAGAAGTACACTAAATTACGACAATGGAGCAGAATAAAGTAGGGTCACACAAGAATATCTGGCACGGTGTCGGCAGACAACGGATAGAAATTCCGAAATCCGTACTGAAATCTCGCATCCAGAACAACGCCCTGCTGAAACAACTCTATATCTGCGGGCTGGGCTACTATCCCCGTGCCACCAATCACTATACCTACCGCAAAAAAGGATTGCCGGAAAATTTTCTTTTCTATTGCGTCGACGGTCACGGCTTCTATCAGCTCGGTGATAGAAAATTTGAGATCGGCCCGGGACAGTGCTTTATCTTACCTCAGAACACCGAACACGCCTACGGCAGCTCGGGGGACGACCCCTGGACGATCTACTGGCTCCATTTCGGCGGCACACTCTTGCCCAACTACAACGCACTACCCGTCATTCAAAAACATTTTCGCCCCCATACGGTCCGCAGCACGGGCGAGATGGTGGCCCTTTTCTCAAAGATCTACAAAGCCCTGGAACTGGGCTACAGCATCGACAACCTGCTCTTTGCCAATATGTGCCTGGCCCATTTTATGACCCTGTTCATCTACAATCAGAAACATTTCGTATCGTCCCCCGCGGAAAAGATCGATTGTATCGACAGCGCCATCCTTTTCATGCAGGAGCACATCAACGAGAACCTCTCGCTGAACGAACTCAGCCATCGCTATAACTATTCCCCCTCGCGTTTTTCCAGCCTCTTCAAACAACGCACCGGCTATGCCCCCATCGACTACTTCATCCAGATGAAGATGCAGAAGGCCAGCCAGCACCTGGGCATCACCGACAAATCCATTAAGGATATTGCGCTCAGCATGGGATTTGATGATCCTTACTATTTCTCCAAACGATTCACCAAGGTCATGGGCATGTCCCCCACCAAATACCGCTCCGTCACAAGGGATTAACGATTATTTCGACGAGAGGATCACCCCGTTGTACGAGATCGCATCCTCGTTCTGGCTGATCACGTGCAGACTGGCGTAACCGTCCTGGGAGATGCTTAAATAAAGCTGTTTCACATCATTTTTGAGGTCCTTGGGTTTTATCACCACTTCCCAGCCACCCTTCTTGCCGGGGGTAACGGTATAGTCGAACTGCTTGCTGGTGAAATCCATTCCACCCTGCGCGGGATTCATCGGCGCAACATAGGCGCGGCCAAAATAGGGTAGGGCACTGACTACTTTGTTCTTAGTGACCTGCATCTCGAATTCTGTCGTCAGTTGCCTGGCCGGTCCGCGCATGGGCAGCGCCGTTTGTGCCTGGAAGGTATAATTTTGAGACTCGACCAGCGTCTTGACGCCGGCGGTTTTGTCTGGAGATTGCGCTCCGGCCGTAAGGGTACAGGCCAACGCGCATATAAAAAGTAGACTTTTCATGGTTGTTGACAGCTTTGTCTAAATTTACTCATTTTAGGTCTATCGTTTGCCTGTACATTTGTTAAATGAAGAGCTACGACGCCGTAGTGGTAGGCGCCGGTCCTAACGGACTGGCCGCCGCTATCACGCTACAGAAGCAAGGCCTCTCGGTGCTGCTCATCGAGGGGAAAAGCTCTATCGGCGGCGGCTTGCGTTCTGCCGAACTCACCTTGCCGGGTTTTATCCACGACATCTGTTCAGCCATTCATCCGCTCGGGGCCGGCTCCCCTTTTTTCAACACGCTTCCCCTGGAAGCGCATGGACTCCAATGGGTCAGACCCACCATAGCGGCCGCCCATCCCTTTGAAAACGGCTCCGCCGCCGCCTTGCTCGATACCGTGGAAGCCACGGCCAAAAGCCTGGGAAAAGACGAGGCAACCTACCGCCGGCTCATGACCCCACTCGTAAATGATTGGCCCTCGCTGGCGCCGCAGGTGCTGGGACCCCTACGTTTTCCGCAACACCCTCTGGAGCTGGCTCGTTTCGGGCTGCTGGGACTCCCTTCGGTGACCACTCTGGCGAAACGGTTTCAAACCCGTGAAGCCCGGGGACTCCTGGCCGGCATGGCGGCACATTCGATGCAACCCCTGGACAGCCTTTCAACCGCTGCCGTAGCGCTCATATTCCTCATGACAGGCCACTCGAAAGGATGGCCCTTCCCCCGTTACGGTTCCTCGAAACTGGCCGCCGCCCTGGGCTCGTATTTTCAATCGCTTGGCGGGTCCATCCAAACCGGCACCCCCGTCACCAGCCTGAATCAGCTCCCCGCATCGAAAGCGCTGCTGCTCGACCTCTCCCCCCGCCAGCTGCTGCAGCTCGGCGGACACCGCTGGTCCAGCCTCTACCAATGGCAACTGGAGAGATATCGCTATGGCATGGGAGTATTCAAAGTGGATTGGGCGCTCGCGGGACCCATCCCGTTCAAAGCAGAAGCCTGCCGGCTAGCCGGAACGGTGCATCTTGGCGGCACATTCGAAGAGATCGCGGCTGGCGAAACACAGGCCTTCCACGGCCAGCCCTCGGAAAAACCTTTTGTCCTGCTGGCCCAGCAAAGCCTGTTCGACAGCAGCCGCGCCCCGCAGGGAAAACACGCCGGCTGGGCCTACTGCCATGTGCCCAACGGCTCCCGCGAGGATATGACCACGATCATAGAAAAAGAGGTGGAACGCTTCGCCCCCGGTTTCCGCGAACGCATTCTCGCACGCCATGTAATGGACACGACGCAGATGGAGGCCTACAATCCTAACTATATCGGTGGAGATATCAACGGCGGTAACCTGGATATCGGGCAGCTTTTTACCCGGCCTGCCCTGCGCCGCTCGCCCTACCGGACATCGGCAAAAGGCATCTATATTTGTTCGGGCTCGACACCGCCGGGCGGGGGAGTCCACGGCATGTGCGGTTATTATGCCGCACGGCGGGCCCTCAAAGACATCTTCCGGCTTCCCGCACCGGCTCTCTGACCAGACCCCAGCGCTCCAACCTGCCCTGGCACTCCGACCTGGCCCGAGACCAGCCCTCCGGCCACCTCACCTTACCGCTATTCTCACCTCATTCCTCTTCAGCCCGCCCCGCTTGCTGCTCCGGTATTTTTCCGCAATGATCTCACTCATTGGCCGCTGATACACCTTGCTCTCGACCCACGACACGAGATCCAGGTAGGCGAATACCCGGGCCTCATAGCGGTTCTTTTCGAAAAGCTTGATCTTGCCCAGGAAGATCTCGAACTGGGCCTTCATAGCGGAACGTGAGGTCTGGAACGAGGTCCGCAGGAACCGGAACATCTCCTCCTCGACACGCGTCAGCCGCTCCCGCCGCGCCATGAACCGGTATACCGATTTGGTCAGCGACTCCATCAGCTCGAAGTTCTTCAGCTCATAATGCGCCATCAAATGCAATACCCGCGCATAACATTGCAGATCGTTCCGCAGATCCCCCTGGTCATTGATGATGCGCTGCAGATAGTCGATACAAGTATCGTAATCCCCACTGCCGAAATACATCGAGGCGACCTTATAGTTCAGGACAAGGATGCGGTGCCGGTCGATAAAAAGCTCGTATTCGACCAGTTTTTGCTCGATCTCGGGCACCATCTTCAACCCCTCCTTGAAATTGCCTACCATAAAGACCTGATTGATCTTGGCCGTGGTGATATAGAGAAAGCTCTGAATACGGAAGTTGTCGTTTTCACGTACCCGGTCGGTCTGGGCAAAGGTCTCGAACTGATGCAGCACCTCTTCGAATTTGTCATAGTTGCGCAAATCGAAATGTGCATTCAACAAGTTGTGCAGGGCCTTGATATAGTGGCCCGTCTCTACCCGCACCATCAACGGCTGCTCCTCGAAAAGATCCAGCCATTTCTGCGAATACCGGTAATACATCAGGAAATCCTGCCGGATAAAGGCATACCAGTTGTAACTCTGGTAGAGATACAACCGCTCATAGAACCCCGTTTGCTCCCAGGCATCGGGCGGAAGCTGCTCCTGGAGGTATTCCTTGATCCGCGCTTCATCTTTTTCATTGCGGGCATGACCGTTCTGAATATACCAGCTATAGACCAGCAAGGCCAGGTTGGAAAGCCGCGCCACCATATCGATCCGGTCGATGACCTGCCTGGATTCCGCCGACAGCTGCTCCGCCCGCATCTGCATGCTGTGCGTGATATGCAGCGTCTCGATCCGCTTCTCCAACGCTAAAACCTGCACCAGGAAATTGAACTTCTGGTTGGCCCTTGCCGTTTCCTTGGCGCGATCCAGCAAACGCAGACTCTGCTGAAAAAGCCCCTTCTTATAAAGAATATGGGCATAGTCGAACGTTTCGTTCAACTGCAGATCGATACTATCCGAACTTTTCAACAGCCGGAGACTGGCCAGGATCTGCTTGTACAAATGGGTCTTTAAATTGGAAAGCTGCGGTTTCTCGATGCCCGGCAATTTCTTGAGCAAACTCTTCTCGTCATAGTCGCTCAATTTATCCAGGGCATCGAACAATTGTACGATCTTGAGATCCTCCTTCGTGGAACTCCGCTTGATGTATAATTTAAAATGCCTCTTTTCTGACTTTTCGAGCGAATGTATAAGTTGGAATAAGGTATCCGAAAACCTGTTGGCCATAATGATGAAATTATCCTAAAACTCAATCCAGTAAAGGACTTCACTGCTAAAATGGTCATTTTGACATGATTAACTCATCCATAAGATGATTAAAACGGCGAGCCTTTGCATAGTACCTTTACACTGTGAATGAGATAAAAAGTGGCAGCAATCGTTAGCAGGCAATAGTTAGAGGCTCATTCGTAAAAGATATTACTACCTTTTTTCATATGGCAAGCAATCGTTAGAGGTCGACTGTTTCTACAGTGGACCTTTTTCTTTATCCACCCTCACGGATAGTCCGCCAGGACAGACATTACTTTTTGCAATGTAGCCACAAAATGACAGATTATGTCTTTTTCCTCGTATTTATTTTCCTTCTGGACCCTCCCCGGACCCAAAAACCAAAACTACCACTCGTTCGCTAAAATGTTGCTAAAATTATGCCCGTTGGTGGTTAAAAAACTACACTTGGTGTAGACATAAGGGAGGTTCATGTAGTTTTTTGAAAAGCTGCCGGGGAAACGTCTAGTTTTACTGTCGAGATGACAATTAATCAAAAAGGGCCTCGGTCCCGTCGACCCAAGGCCAGGCATTATGACTATCTAGTTTGTTTTTAGTTATATAAAGTGTAGTGTTTTCTCATGTGACCGTTGAGTCCTCCGGGGTTTGTTTCTACAAGGCCCTGCTGTTTTTCTTCGGAAGATTTAAACCTGTTCTACGAACTATGTCGCCTGAGTATCAGGAATATTATCAGCAACTATTAGCTGCCTTTCGCTCCCATGAAGATATCCATACCTCCGAAATGGTAGTGATAGAAGCCTGCTTCAAATCCAGCCTGGATTATTGGGGCCGGATCTGTAATCTGGTAAAGACCCGTGGTTTCACAAGCGATAAAGACGAGATCAGGTTCTTCAAGGAAGAAAAGCCCGCCTTTGCCGCTTTTATCGAATACTATACCTACCGGTATCATGCCCTGCTCTTTGCTCCCGTGAACAGCGCCACGGACCTGGAGCGGTTCTGGCGGTGGGAAGAAAAAAAGCTGCATCGATTCTATGAAGCTAACCAGGAATTCTGTCGCTACATGCGCGAAGGCTCCACCTGCCGGGATGCGGAATACTTTCTGAGAACTTCGCTTCCCCCGGAGAACGAAGGCTTTTCAGGCGATTCGATCCACGATGCCGATGCCGGCCTGCGCTCGCCCAAAGACCCGCTTGTAACGATCATGAAAGCGTACGAACTCTATGGACAATATATCGAAACAACCCTCGCACCGCTTAACCGGCTTTAATTGAAAGTTAAAATTAACTGCAAGTGCAATCATTTTTCTTTATTCGTCACGAAGGACGATTTGTGAAAGTGGATTTCCGGCATATCCTCTACATCGAGGCCCGGAAGAACTATACCAGGCTGGTCCTCGAAGAACGGCCAACAGCCTTGGTACTCGTCACGTTAAAACAATGGGAACGGCTGCTGCCCCGCGACCTCTTCTGTCGCGTTCACCGCGGGTATATCGTCTCCATCGAGAAGATCGTGTCGTTCGATAATAAATACGTCTATCTTCCCGGCGAGAAGATCACCATCGGCGAACAATACCGTAACGCCCTCCCGGACGTCGTGACCATCCTGGCCAACGAGCAAATGCGCGACGCCGTCCGCAGTGCACACAAAGACGTCCTCTCTGAGCTCGAGCTTTGACACTCAACCCGCCAGGATCGTCCGCGCCCGTTTGGACCCGGCGGCGTCTCGCCGGAAAAAGCGTAATTTGCCCCCGTGACCCAAGGGGAAAATAAAGAATTCTGGCTCCGGGGACCTGTCCCCGGCATCCCCGCCCTATTGCAACCCACCGCTCACGCCCTCCTTCAGGCCCGCGAAGAGGTCAACTTACTCATAGCCACATTCCCCGACGCCCTGCTCTGGGAACGCCCCGGCGGCGTAGCTTCCCCCGGTTTCCACCTTCAACACCTGGCGGGCGTCCTGGATCGGCTGCTGACCTATGCCCGAGGCCAGACGCTCGACCACGCCCAACTAAAGGACCTCACCGCTGAAGGCACCCCCACCGAAGGCCAAAGTACGGTTGCGGAATTACTGAATCGCTTTAACTTGCAGGTAGACAAAGCTTTAGATCAGATCTCGCAAACCCCCGAGCCGACCCTAACCGAGGTCCGCTACGTCGGCCGCGCCCGGCTTCCATCTACCGTCGCCGGTCTTTTGTTCCATGCCGCCGAACATACCCAACGCCATTACGGACAATTATTCGTGACAGTCAAGGTTTTAACCGCCTATCGCCCATCAGGCAACCCCTATGATAAATAAGGCGTTTACACTGAAACTAGAATCTATAGGGTCTGCATTTTGGAAAAACTATTACATATAATCGAGGGTTGCGCACGAGATGACCGGCAAAGCCAGAAGATGCTGTACGACCAATATTACGGCCTGTGTATCAAGATCGCCTTCAGGTATGTCAATACCTACGAACAGGCCACGGAAGTGACTCATGATGCGTATTTGAAGATGTTCCGGAGCTTCAGCCGCTTTGAAGTACGTGACAAGGAAAAAGTGGAAATGCTTCTCATCGGCTGGATAAGAAGGGTGGTCATCAACGCGGCCATCGATTATATGCGCAAGGAAATGAACAACACCCAATCGTACCCGATCCCCGAACACGTGTGGGAACACAAGGACGACGGACAGTCGTCGGATAATTCCGTGCTGTACAAGGAACTGATCGCACTGGTCAAGGCCTTGCCGCCGGCTTATCGCATCGTGTTCAACCTGCACGTTATCGAAGGTTATTCCCATCCGGAGATCGCAAAAATGTTGGGAATAACCACGGGAACCTCTAAATCTAACCTTTCCAAGGCTCGTGCGCATTTGCAAAAAGCACTGGCCGCGGAAAACAGCGAAAAAATTTTATGTCAAATCTAAAGGACACCGACATTGATGATCTGTTCCGGCGGGCGTCCGATAAATACCCGCTCAGGACGGATAGCGCCAGTTGGGACCGCATGGCTGCTGCCCTCGAGAACAAGGGACCCGAACCTCCCGATGGCCCTATAGCGCCCGAAGAAAAACGCAAACGCCGCTTCTTCTGGCTCTTCCTCCTCCTGCTGCCCCTGGCCGGCGCAGGCTACTACACCTGGCATCACGCCGGCAATTCCGCGGCGTCCCGCAATTCCACCGGCGTTGCCGCATCCACCGCATCCACCCCCGCCACCGTCCAAAACATAACCCGGGATCGGCCCGCACCTACTGCCACCGAACCCGCTTCCGCGCCCGCTGCCACCGCACCCGCTTCCGCACCCGCTGCCACCGCACCCGGCGGCACAGCACCCGCCACCACCGCAGCCGCCACGGCCCCTGACCATACAAGGCCCGCCACCCCAGCTGCCCCCGAAACCGCAGCCGGCATACCCGCCGATCCCCGCACCCAAAGCGGCCGAACCCGTTTCCTGGCAGCCCGCAGCCGCCAGCACCAGCACCCCGGCAGCGGATCCGACATCGACCAAAACAGCACCGGCACCACCGGCTTCAGCAATAACAGCACCACCAAAGACGGCTCCGGCGCAAACAGCACCACCGGCTCAAACAGTGCAAACCGCACCACCGCCTTCACCGTCAGCAGCCCGGCAACCAGCGACCGCCTCTTCTACGACCTCCAACGCGCTGCCATTTCCCGCGACTTCCGTGTATCCGTCGATGTAACCGCGCCCACCGTAAAAAAAGACTCGGCCGCTAAACCAAAAGATAAGCCCAAACATTTCTACGCCGGCATCTTCGGCTCCCCCGACCTCAGCACCGTAAAAATGCAATCGGTAAAGAGCGTCGGCACGACCTTCGGCATTATCCTCGGCTATACCTTCAAAGGCGGCCGATGGGCCGTCGAAACAGGCGCCTACCTCGACCGGAAGAAATATTATACCGAAGGTGAGTATTTCAGCACACAGGAGATACCCCTGCCTGCCAATAGCTGGCTCACCGACGTCGACGGCACCTGCTACATGTGGGAGATCCCGCTCAACGCCCGGTATAATTTCAACCCCGGTGCCAAAACATCCTGGTTCGCCACCGCGGGCCTCTCTACCTATCTCATGACACATGAAAAGTACACCTATGGCCTCGATTGGACCGGCAGTACCACGACATACGACAGGAACGTGAATCTTAAAAAACCCTCTCAATACCCTTTTTCCATTATCAACCTGAGCGCGGGATTTGAAAAGCGCCTCGGAAAGATCGGCAACCTACGAGTAGAACCATATGTGCGTCTGCCCCTCACGGGACTGGGCACGGGGAAACTACCGATCATGAGCGCAGGCGTCAACATCGGCATCACGCGCCAGCTCTGGTAGCGATAATTTAATAACAGTAGACACTATGCGAAAAAAACGAACCATTCTGTGGCTATGCATCCTATTGCTCGTACTCGCCGGCATCGGCTGGGGCTGGTACCTGTACGACAAACCACACCGGAGCGCCGCCGGCATTTCCCCCGATCTCACCATTTCGGCAGATAGCCTTTACCACCAGTACCAGTCGGACGAACGCTCCGCCGACCAACGCTTCACGGGCAAAGTGCTGAGGGTCTCCGGGCACCTCGCCGAGATCCAACGCAGCGGCAATGCCGAGATCTGGATACTTGCCGCGGAAGCCGGCGCCCCCGGCGGTATCAACTGCCAGCTCTTCGCCGGCACCAGGATCGAACGCGAACCCAAACCCGGCGATGCCGTCACCATAAAAGGACGCTGCACCGGCTTCCTCATGGATGTCAACCTCACCGATTGCGTACCGGATAACTAATTACCCTGTTTTAATAAATGCTCTAATATGAATCGAAAGATCTTATTCTCCACATTCGCGATCGTCGGCATGATGTGCTGGCTCGGCAGCTGCTCGAAAGAAAGCGCCGATCGGCTGGCCGGTAATACCACGACCTGCGACACTACCAATGTCAGCTATTCCCAACAAGTTTTGCCCATCCTGCAGGACAATTGCTATACCTGTCACCAGGGCAGCAACCCGCCAAGCGGTATCGAACTTAGCGACTTCGCCGTGCTCCAGTCCCACGTGAAGAACGGCGACCTCAAAAGCGCGGTCACGCACACAGGCAGCGTCGTTCCTATGCCCTATGGCCTGCCGATGCTTCCCTCGTGCGAGGTCAATACCATCGTAGCCTGGGTCGACCAGGGTGCATTGAATAACTAATCTCCAAAATCATTCATCATGAAATATATTGTTCTCGCTATCTCGCTTTCCGTGGCCCTGATCCATCCGCACACGGCCTATAGTCAACTCTATTCCACCCGCGCAGGCTTCATAGGTTTCTATTCCAAAACAGCCTTTGAAGATATCAAAGCGGAAAACAACCAGGTCTATGCCATCATCGACGCCGGTAAACAAAACCTGGCCTTCCAGCTCCTGCTCAAAGGCTTTGTCTTCACCAAAGAGCTGATGCAAGAGCATTTTAACGAGAATTATGTCGAAAGCGACAAATATCCCAAGGCTGCCTTCTCCGGCGCCTATACCGGCAACGTACAGCCGGGCAAGGACGGCGTCTACCAGGTCACCGTCAAAGGTAACCTGTCGCTGCATAACGTGACGAAACCTATCGAAGTGCCCGCTACCATCGAAGTAAAGAACGGCCACCTGCTCGGTAAGACCGAGTTCAAGGTAAAGCCGGAAGATTTTAACATCTCCATCCCCTCCGTTGTCCGCGATAAGATCGATAGGGAAATTACGGTCAGGGT
>DASYZH010000220.1:0-9734 GCA_035946435.1 Puia sp.
TGAAAAGCAGGTAGCAGATCGAAGTCCCTGGTATGCCAGATATAGCTCTTGCTGAAATCATTGCCGCGCAGGATAACCTGCACCTCCGCCGGGAAATTTGCCAGCATCATTTGGCAGAACTGCGCAAGTGCCGCGGGATCATGCTCCGCCACATCACCCATCGAAGGATCATATTGCATGAACCAAACGATCTCTTCGTCGCCAGTGGGGATCATCCCAAAGGCCAAACCGCAATCGGCTTCCTGGTATTTGATAAAGGTACCGGCATACCGCCGGGCCAGTGTTCCATTCATCGTCATGCCGACGACCTCCTTGACCGCTATCTCGCTCATCCGCACCTCACCAAATAGGGCCTGCCGGACCTTGGAGTTACCGCCATCGGCGCCTATAAAGAGATCGCCATATTCCGTTTCGCCATTAGTAAAGGCGGCGGCCACTACCTTGCCCCGCTCGCGGATAAAATGCGAGAAGACCCGGCCACCTTTGATCGTGCCTGCCGGCAACAGCGACTCCAGGTAGGCGGTAAGCGTACACCGCTTCATACACCGCCAGCCGGCCAACGAGGCTTTTTTGACGAACTGCCCGTCCGGGCGGAATAGCTGGAAAGCTTTCACTTCGCCGCCCGGCAAACCGCTATGCCGGTTACCGTCCAACTCGCCCAGGATGGCGATAGCTTCAGCGTGCATCAGGAATGCATGTCCGCGCTCCGCGATGCCCGTGAGCTTTTCGCAGATCACGGTTTCGATCCCTCTCCGTTCCAAAAAGGTACCCATGGCCATGCCCGCGATACCGCCTCCGATGATCACCGTTTTCATAACCGTTGTATTGTGTTTTTTATCCGTTCCATGGCTTGCGTCAGGATCTCCGCCGAAGTGGCGAAGCTGAGCCGGATATGACCATTGGCGCCGTCACCAAACCATTCCGGCAAACCGGGAACGACGGCTACCCGTGCCTCATTGAAAAGCAGCTCCTGCATCTCGCCGGAATTAAGCCCCGTACCGGTGATATCCGGAAAGGCGACATAACATCCCGCCGGCGGCAGGCAATGAACACCTTCGATACTGTTGAGGCTGTTCACGCAGAGATCCCGCATCCGCTGCAGATGGTTCAGGAAATCGCGCAGCCAGTCCCCGCATTCATTCAACGCGGCCGTGGCAGCCACCTGCGAAAGCAGGTTCGCCCCATGTACCGTGGACTTGTGCAGCGACGTATTGAACAAAAGATTATAGTGCTCTTTGTTCGACGCCATCACCGCGCCGATACGCAGACCCGCCAGCCCAAAGGATTTGCTGAAACCCGTGATAGTGATCGTCCGGTCCCGGACTTCCTTGCCGAGGGAGGCCACACTCGTATAGACATTCGGGGAATAAACGATATCGCTCCAGATCTCATCGCTGAGAATAATGAGATCGTATTTGACGGCCAATTCGGCAAACTGCTGTAACTCTTGCCTTGTAAAGACCTTGCCCGTTGGATTCAGCGGATTGCACAAACAGATCATCCGGGTCCGTGTGTTGATCAGCCGCTCCAGCCGGCCGAAGTCCACCGGGTCATCTCCCGGCGGGATCGCAAAAGCAACTGCCCGGGCCGAAGCCGCCTCGATGCCATAACGGAACAAAAAATCCACAGGATCGAAAACAATGGCCTCGTCACCGGCCGAAAGAAAAGCTTTACAGGTAATATAGATGCCGAATGCGGCGCTGTCTACGGGAAAGATCCAACCCGGCGAAGCGGGTATCTGCCGCCTGGTCTGAAAATAGGCCGCCATGCTTTCGCGGAATTCCGGCATCCCCTCGGCCGGGCCATAGCTGAAATAACGCTCGCGGGCAAAGCGGGCGATGGCTTCGGCGATCTCCGGGGCGCAGGGCATATCCGGATCGGCGGCGGTCAGCGGAATGACATCGGCAGGCACGGTCGCCCACCTGAGGTTATAGGCTCGCCTCCGCAGGATCGGAAGATCAATAAGGGTAGGATCGAACATATTTAGGGGTTAAACCTTCACATTGTCCATTATCTCTACGATCTTCCCCTTCTCCACCGGCTTGATCAGGAAATCGGTTACCGCCCGGTAACTCTTCGATCGCTCGACCTCTTGCGGGGATATGGACGAAGAAACAATGAACAACGCAATATCCTTCTTCAACTTAGGCTTTAATGCAGAATACTCCTTGAGGAACTCCCACCCGTCCATCACCGGCATGCTGAGATCCAGAAAGATCACATCGGGTAACAGCTCCACCTGATCGCCGATCTGGCTGAGATGGCTGAGCGCCAGCTCCCCGTCCGTGAATTCGTTGATCTGGCAGGGACAGTTGATCGAAGCAATAATCCTCCGTGTCAAATACACAAAAATGGGGTCGTCGTCTATGAGGAATATACTTTTCACGAAGCTTTTTTTATCCGATTGTCGAATTCAATATAAAATACCGACCCCTCGTCGGGGACACTCTCCACCCAGATCCGCCCACCCATCGCCTCTACCTGGGTCTTGGTCATATACAAGCCGAACCCTTTGGCGTTTGGATGGCGGTGAAAGACCTTCCCGATCTTAAAGAAATTCTCCCGGTGCTTCACCAGGTCGATCCCCAAACCGTTGTCTTTAACGCTGAGGATCACCTTCTCCCCTTCTTTCTGTGTCTTGATGCAGATCATCGGCGATCTGCCGGGATGATGATATTTCAGCGAATTGCTTACCAGGTTATGAATTATGCTGTTGAGGTATTGCGGCGGATAGTTGATCACCGAGATCTCTTTGAAATCCGTTTCGATTGTCGCGCCCAGCTTATTGATCTCCGTCTGCAATCCATCGATGGTCCGTTGCAAACAGTCGTCGAGACAGACATCCTCGCGCTTGATCTCGAGGTCCTGCCGGATCTGGATGGACTCCACCAGCTCGTTGAAAGTGGCGTGCAGGTTGTCGATCACCGGCCGCAATTTGGAGACGAGCAGCTTCTGCTCCACGGGATCATCGGTGGACTCGATGAAGTCGGTCAACATGGACACATTCACCAGCGGCGCCCGCAGGTTATGCGAAACGATGCTGCAGAAATCCGTGAGCTGACGGTTCTGTGCGGAGAGCTGCTTCACCAGCTCCGCCTGGGTCTCCTCCATCTTCTTACGCTCCGTGATGTCGATCCCGAACCCGATCACCATCGAGAGCTCCCCATGCTCATCATACACCGGGTACATTCGCCGTAAATGCGTGATCATATTGCCTTTGGGGTCAGGCAACGTGTCTTCCCAACGGATCTCCTTACCCGAGTTCTTTGCTTCCAGGAACTTGGCCCGCCGCTTATCCGCCACGGAGGCCGGCCGGTTTCGGTAAGCCGCATATTCATAGTCGTCCTTGCCGATGATGAATTTGCGGTATTCTTCATTGCTGATGGCGCCGGGATTGACAAAAAGATAGCGATGGTCGGAGTCGAAAACGGCGATATCGGTGGGTAGTTTGTTCAGGATGTTCTCATAAAAGGCCTTCTGGCGGTCCAATTGTTCCATTAACAAAGTATGGTCGGGTTCTTCCGATTTGGTTCGCGAATCTTCCCCTTTTTTGGGCCGGTACTTCTTGGATATAAGTTTATGTAAAAATGGAATCATTTATTATCCCTTTACAATCAACACATTACCGCAATGCTTTTCAATGCGCTGTGTGACGTTATGTAACGTATAATCCGGGCGCTCTATTGTCTCTCTAATTTTTGCTAATTTTCGCCGGTGCCGGACGCCGCTCTCGACCATAGCATCGTTTTCGCCGCGCGCCACGCCATCGTGGACGTGCACTATCACCAGTGTTTTCAGATCGTTATCAGCTTATACGCCCCTTTTGACTCAACCATCGATGGGCAGGACTATCCCCAGCTCACCGGTTTCCTGATCAACCAGGGGGTCACTCATTCCTGCGATTCCCGGACCACGGAGGTGCTGGTCTATTTTATCGATGCGGATAGCTATCAGGGCTGGCAGTTCCGGGAAATGCTCAACGGCAATGCCTTTGTGCCGATAGAGCAGCTGCTTACACCGGAGGAGCTGGATTCTGCGGCCAGGGAATATCGCCGGACCAAAGACACGGCCGATCTTCGTGCCGCCGCGCTGACAGTTATGGACCGTATCCTTCCGCCCACCGGGGTATCGCTTTTTCGTCCGATGGATGATCGTCTGACCACGGCCCTGGCCTATATCGACGCCAACCTGGACAACCCGCTTGCCCTCGAAGATCTCGCGGCGCAGGTCTTTCTGTCGACCGAGCGATTGCGGCACCTCTTCGCCAGCGAGACCGGTATCCCTTTTTCCCAATATGTGCTCTGGCGACGCATCAAGGGTGTACTCAGCCAGGTCGTGGAAGACGGCGCGTCCATGGCCACCGCCGCGATACACTATGGCTTTACCGATCAGGCGCATTTTACCCGTCTTTTCAAACGGACCTTCGGCGTGTCCGCCAAACAGCTGCTCAAGAATAGCCGTTTCATACAATTCGTCTCCCCCGCGCTGTAGATAACTTTGTTCTCATAAAAACACAGATTTATGAAAGCAATACAAGTGCATCAATACGGCGGGACCGATGTCCTCCAACTGGAAGAAGTCCCCACGCCCATTCCCCAGGACGACGAAGTGCTGATACAGGTAAAGGCAGCCGCCCTGAATCCGGCGGACAGTAAGATCCGCAATGGCTATTTGCAGAAAGCATTCCCGGCGAACTTTCCGTTCATCCCCGGCTGGGAGGCCGCGGGTATCGTGAGCGCCGTGGGTAAGAACATTACAGCATTTGCCGTCGGCGACGAGGTAATTACCCGTACCCCCTTTCCAAAAGGCGGCGGCTATGCCCAGTACATGACGGCTGCCGAGAGCGACGTCATCCACAAACCGGCCTCGCTCTCCTTCCCCGAAGCCGCCGCCCTCTCCATCGTAGGCAGCGCCGCCTATACCGCCTTGTTCCGGCTGGCTAAGCTACAGGCAGGGCAGAAACTCTTTATCCTCGGCGCCTCCGGCGCCGTGGGCATGCTGGCCGCGCAAATGGCCCAAAATGCCGGCGCCACCGTGATCACTATCGCCGACGGTCATACGGACATCGACGTCGCCCTGGATCTAGTAGGTGGGCCAGTACAGGATACGCTTTGGCCATTATTGAAAAAGGACGGGCTGCTGATCTCCTCCGCCACCCCGCCATCACAAGAAAAGGGGAAACAATACGGCGTCAACGCCACCTTTATGATGACATCCCCGGATAGATCGATCATGGAGCTTGTCGCGGGGATGGCCGCCAAAGGCGAGATCAGGTTGAAAGTAGGAAAGGTCCTGCCGCTCGCCCGGGCGCGCGAAGCGCAGGAACTTATGGAAGGCAGGACGATTAAGGGAAAGATCGTGCTGGAACCTTAGTTCCCGGTAGAAATATTATATTAGCACTATGAAAAATCTTTGCCTGCTCCTCCTGGCATCCCTGGCTTATCTCACCTCACCGGCCCAGCGCCTGCTCACGGTCAACTATACGACGGACAATCAAAACAGGTATATCTTCACCTGCACCAATAATGACTACTGCCCTTATGTGGTGCAGGTGGATTTTCCGACCCTCACCAATGCGCAGGCCGATCACCCCCTGCCCTATACCACAGAGGTGAAACCCGGCACCGTGCGGCTTATCACGGTTTCGCCTATCGACAAGACCAAGGACATCAAGCTGAACTTCAAGACCAGCAACCGCAAAGGTGTGCTCAATCCCGTGGTCAATCTTCATTTCGTCTATCTTCTGCCCATCACCCCGGGTATCGAGACCCAGGCCTATCGTGTCACCAATGTGAAAGGCTCTGCTACACCCGGTGCACAGGACACCGGCTACGCCATCCGCCTGCGGGCCAAACCCGGTGACACCATCTATGCCGCCCGCCGCGGCGTGGTCACGGCCGTGGATGTGAGCAACACCGAGAACGACGCCGGCGCGAATGCGACAAACGGCTGGAACTATATCGAGGTCTATCATGCCGATAACTCCTTTGCCCAATACGGCGTCATCCAGAAGGACGGCGCATTCGTCCACCCGGGTCAAACCGTGGAAGCCGGTACCCCCATCGGCCTGGTCGGCGGTGACCGCTATGGCCGCGGCGCGGAGGTCCGCTTTTCGGTGTCCTGGTACCCCGGGGTGCCGAATACCAATATCCCCCTGGTCTTCTGGACCAAGGATAACGGTAAAGGCGCACTCCGCCACGGCGCCGACTATACCAGCGAGTTCCCCAAGGCCATCCTCAACCAGGAACTGCCCAGGAAAAAGACGCCGGCCAGGAAACCGGGCGTACACAGGCGATGATGGGGCCGCGGCCGTGGAGCATGATCCCCGTCGCCGCCGCAGAGCATTATCCCCGCCGCCGTGGAGTTCCGGCTTCGCCGCAGGCCCCGCGGTTGCATGTTTGATTTTCGTATCTTTGTGTCATGGAGACACCGCTCAGCCTCGAAGAGTTCTACAACGAAAAGCCACATTGGATGCCGGCGAACCTGCAAAAGGAGATGGGTCATTTCAACGTCTTCCGGCTGGCAGATGTGCTGGGTAGGCCGCATGGCCCTATGCCCTACCGGCGCATCGATTTCTACAAGGTGACGTTCATGACGGGCCTCAACCGGATCAGCTATGCGGACAGGCTCCTCGAGCTCAGCGGCCCCGCCCTTGTGTTCTCCAATCCGCTGATCCCTTATAAATGGGAACATCTGTCCGGCGACGAGACCAGGGGCTATTTCTGCATCTTCACGGAAGCTTTCTTCAGCCAGTTCGGCCACCTCCGGGACTACCCGCTATTCCAGCCGGGCTCGACGCCGGTGTTCAACCTGTCCGACGAACAGGCCGCCGCCATCGTGAGCACGTACGAACGGATGCTACAGGAGCTCAGCTCCGACTATGTCTATAAGTACGATGTCCTCCGGACCCTTGTCTTCGAGCTGGTCCATCTGGCGCTCAAGATGCAGCCCGCCGACACGTCCATCTACGCCAATTCCAATGCCTCCGTCCGCATCTCCTCGCTGTTCATGGAATTGCTGGAAAGACAGTTCCCCATCGAATCCCCCGGTCAGCAGATCGCCCTGCGTTCGCCCTCGCAATACGCCACCCAGCTGTCCGTCCACGTCAACCACCTCAACCGCGCCCTGCGGGAAGTATCCGGCAAGACCACCTCGAAGCTGATCGCCGAACGGCTGACGCAAGAGGCTAAATCCCTTCTCCGGCATACAACCTGGAATGTGGGCGAAGTCGCCTGGTGCCTGGGTTTCGAAGAACGCTCCCATTTCATCAATTTCTTTAAAAAGAATACCCGGCTTTCCCCCCGCGGCTTCCGCGAAAGCTCGACAGTATAGGTTGCCCGACCGCCTGGTTGCCCGCCTGCCAGGGGGATTGTTTGATTTTTGCACTATTCGCTTTGAATTGTGCATCTTTTCCGGCCGCCTCTTCCCCTACCTTTGTCAGCGGAATACTCCAGGAATAATCAAACGACTGAAGACTATGGAAAAGAAAGTATGGTATGTCGCCGGCGCATCGAAAGGACTGGGATTAGCTCTCACGCATAAATTACTCACCCAAGGCTATTACGTAGCCGCTACCTCCCGGCTGCTTTCCTCCCTTGCAGAAGCCACCGGTGGAAACACCCTCAAACACTTCCTCCCGCTGGAGGTGGATCTCGCCGACGAGGCATCGATCTCGGGTTCCATCCGCACCACGTGGGAGTCCTTTGGCCGCATCGACGTGGTCGTCAACAACGCCGGGCTCAGCGCCGGCGTCTATACCGTGATCCCCGCGGCGACACCCTGGCTGCGGCGCCAGGGCTACGGGCATGTGATCGATATCGCCCCCATGGCAAATCCTACCGCAAACGACGATACGCTCATCCGGCACACGACCGTTGCGCTGGGCAGCTTCCGCACCCGCTTCTTCAACGGCGAGGTGCACACGCCAAACGCGCTATACGTCTCGATCGACGGGCGACAGCTCGCCGATCCGAAAAAAGCGGCCGCTGCGCTCATTCGGTTGCCGGCAATGCACCAACCGCCCGCCCTGCTCGTTCTCGACAGTGATGCTTATCGGCGGTCAACCGCCAAAATGGTCGAACTCGACAAACAGCTCGAACGCCAGGGGCTACCCGCAACGGGCCGCCCGCACCTGGGTTCCCGGCAGCACTGCCGCGCCGGCCGCATATCTTAAAAGATTTACCGCTAAGTTTGTGTCGTCATTCTTCACCAACAAAAACACAAACACATGCAAAAGATCGTCACTTTCCTTTGGCTCAAGGATCAGGCCGAAGAAGCCGCCAACCTGTATGTCTCTATTTTCAAGAATTCCAAAATAGATTCCGTTGTTCGTTATGGCGATGCCGGCCCCGGTCCAAAAGGCGACGTAATGCTGGTCAATTTTACGCTCGAAAACCAGGAGTATGTCGCCTTGAACGGGAATCCACAATACCCCTTCAATCACTCCGTGTCCCTTTATGTCAAATGCGAGACACAGCAGGAAGTGGATACGTTCTGGGAAAAGCTGCGCGCCGGCGGCGGCAAGGAAGTAGCCTGCGGCTGGCTCACCGATAAATTCGGGCTTTCCTGGCAGATCGTTCCCACGAAGATGATAGAACTGTTGCAGAGCAAAGACCCCGTACGCTCCCAACGGGTAATGACCGCCATGATGAAGATGATCAAACTCGACATTAAGGCGTTACAGGACGCCTACGACGGCAAATAGCCGAAACAAATGTCGAGACCTCCACTAAGTTTTAACAAAGAAAGGTTTTTTCCTAAAAAATTTTTGCGCTATTGCCATGTTAAAGGTAAATTTAAAGACCTACTACACATGAGCAAACGCCTAAAGACGGAAGGCCGCCCGGATCAGGCGGCCTTCGTATTTTTTGTTGTCGATAGTGCTATTGCCCGACCATCCTTCGGGTAGCCGCTACGATCTTTCCGTTGTCGGCATCCTGTAAAAAAGCGATGACCTCGCCATCTCCCGGAGCCACACCTGCCGGCCACGCCAGTTGCCCCGCGCCCAGCCCTTTGCCATCCAGCGCCGATACGCGCAGGTCACGTACGATCTGTACATGCGACAAGGTCCTTCCGCCATTTTCACCGCCTTTTACCTGCGTTGTCGCCGACCGCTGCACCACCGCGACGACCAGTGAATAGTTGCCCCGCGTCGCTGTCCCGCCTTCCGCCTTACAGGTCCAGTCCAGCTGCCCCCCGTTCAATTGCAAGCTGCTCAGCGAAAGTTGCAGCTCGTCGGATTGTTGCAGGGCGTTTTTGATGGAGCGCGCCAACATTCCGGCTTCCGACCCGACAAACTCCGTCCGTCCATTGACTACCACTTGCGGCGTGTAGATGCTGGTAATCTTTAACCAGGTCGCATATTGCCGCTGTCTTTCGGTATAGGCCGCATTACTAAAGGCATCCTTCCAGCCCAGGCGGTCCCAATAGTCTACATGATAGGCCAGCACATACACCGGCAGGTCCTTGTCCTGCTGCTGGACCCGGGCGATCAGCGCATCGGCCGGCGGACAGCTGGAACAGCCTTCCGATGTGAACAGCTCGACCACGGCAAACCCTTTCATGCCGGCCTGCCAGGGGTCGCCGTCGTTGTGCCGCAGGACCGCGCTGCCGGCGATCGTAAGGCCCAGCAAGGCCGCGGCTATGATCATTATTTTGAGCATGGCTCGATTTTTTTAGGAAATTTACGATAATTGCCAACGGCCAATTGTCACAATTCGCTCACACTTAAATTT
>DASYZH010000221.1:0-19281 GCA_035946435.1 Puia sp.
AGATCTATCTCCGTTATCCCGGTCAGGTCTTCTTTCTTAAAAATCGGCATGCCATCGTCTCCACGAGTCCAATGACGCGATGGAAGGGGTTTATCAACCAGCGGGTGCGCTGGGCCAGCAAGGCAGACACCTATGACGACCGAAGGATCTTCTGGATATTGCTCCTCGTGTACCTGGTGAATGTGTTGTTCATCGCGCTTGCGGTGGGCGCATTTTTCAATTATTGGTGGCTATTGCTGCTGCTGGTGCTGCTGGTGGTAAAGACGATCGTGGAATATCCTTTTGTGCGATCTGTTGCCACCTTTTTTGGCCAACAGCCGTTAATGGTTTATTTTCCACTTTTGCAGCCGCTGCATATTGTGTACACGGTGTTTGTAGGATGGCTGGGGAAATTCGGCAGTTATAGCTGGAAGGATAGAACGATAAAAAAATGAAAGGCAACCTGCATATAGGAAAAAGGCTTTTGCGCAACAAAGGCGCATTCTTTGGACTCCTTGTCATCAGCGCCTCGGTCATCGTGGCGATCGTGGCGTATCTGATCGCACCCGATCCATCACCCGACGCCAACCGCATCATCGTAGAGATTGGCGGACGCAAGCCCGGTTTCCACCAGCTCTTCCTGCTAGTGCGTAAGCCGGAGCAGCCGGCGCCGGTTTCGTTCTTGCACCGGTTGCTGGAAGGACGGGAAGACCGGTACGACTATCTGCCTGTCAACAGCTATTCTGTGGTCGGCGACAGCGTCATCGCGGAAAAATTCGTCGACGAGGGGGTATCGGAGCGGCGTTCCTGGCCGCTGGCGCAGCTGGTGAACCCGCCGGGCGCTGGCACCACATCGTCAGGCCCCCAGGCTGCTGCCGTGCTTACTAAAACGCAAACGTTTTGGCTGGGCACCGATCAATACGGTCGCGATATCCTCAGCAGGCTCCTGGTGGGTGTCAGGGTCAGCCTGGCGGTCGGGATGGTCACGGTACTTTTGTCCCTCACCGTAGGCGTGTTGCTGGGTGCATTGGCCGGCTATTTTCGCGGACGTGTCGACGAGATCATTCTTTGGCTGGTGAACGTGATCTGGAGTATCCCTACGCTTTTGCTGGTCTTCGCCATCATGCTGGTGCTGGGCAAGGGCTTCTGGCAGGTTTTTATCGCCATCGGGCTTACCTTATGGGTAAATGTTGCGCGGATCGTCCGGGGTCAGGTGCTGGTGGTTCGGGAGCGGGAATATGTAGAGGCAGCACGGGCGTTGGGTTATTCGCATAGCCGCATTTTGTTCCGGCATATTCTCCCGAATGTCATGGGGCCGGTGTGGGTGGTGGCGGCGTCCAATTTTGCCTCGGCGATCGTTATCGAGGCCGGATTGAGCTTTCTGGGTGTGGGCGTACAGCCGCCGCAGCCCAGCTGGGGGCTCATGATAAAGGAGAACTACAATTTCATCATCACGCATAACCCCGTGCTGGCGCTGGCGCCGGGGGTAGCGATCATGTTGCTGGTGCTCGCCTTCAATTTGCTGGGGAATGGATTGCGGGATGTGCTGGATGTAAGGGTGTGAGCCACGGCGGCTTGCCGCCCGGCGTGAGCCGGCGCGGCGCGAATTACCGTTACTCCTTGAAGACCTGGACGTTGCGCGTGAAGCTTTCATCGAGCGAGATAAAGGTCTCGGTGCGTTCGATGCCTTTGATCTTTTGGAGCTCATCGTGCAGCACGAAGCGGAGCTGGTTGATGTCTTTGCATACGATCTCGGCGAACATGCTATAGTTGCCGGTGGTATAGTTGAGCCGGACGATCTCGGGGATCTTTTGCAGTTCTCTTGCTACGCTATCGTAGAGCGAGCTTTTCTCCAGATAGATGCCGATGAATGCGATCACGTCGTAACCGAGCTGCTTGAGATCGACATGTAATTTTGTACCTTTCACTACTAATAGCTCCTGAAGCTTTTTAATACGTACGTGGATCGTGCCGCCCGACACAAACAGCTTTTTGCCGAGTTCTGCATAGGAGATCTCCGCGTTCTCCATCATTTCATGTATGATCTGCAAATCTAATTTGTCGAGATTCAATTTGACGCCCATTTGAAGTTAGTTTTTGAATTTTCTCTATACTATATTACAAATATTTGAATATTTTTGAAAATACAAAAATTTTCTTTCAAAAAATGTAAATAAATCGGCCTTTTCTTTAATTTTGTTTCAACAGGGCAATCGGCGGGATCGCATCGCCGGCAAAGCCGAAAGTTCTTTTAAGATTGTGGAGTGATGAAACTTGGCAGACATGCCCTCTTGTCTCGGGGGTGGGGAGTTCGGGATAAACATAGTGTAATGCCGCATCCGACTAAAATCGGGTTCGACTGGGGTTGACCACCACACATTGCGCTAGCGCCAACCGCCCCGTGGAGGTTCGAATCCTCCCTCTACAGCCGATCATGGTTATTTGCGAAAAAGGCCCTGCTATTGCGGGGCTTTTTTATTGCTCTCCCCGCGTTCGGGGAGCCAATACCTGGATGCCAAAAATACAGGCAGTTCGAGATTAAAAAACGCCGAAGACCAATGCCGTTTCCTGTAATGATCATTTGTGCTTGAATTCTTATAATGACCTCCTTTATGAGAGCTGCCATGACCACCTTGATAATGCCCCGAATGATAAGAGCTTGAATGATGCGAAGAATTGGAATGTGAACGGCCATGTTGTGCAAAGCACCGAAAAGACGGTTATTGCTCTTTGGAAGTTCTTTTAATCTTCTTCTTTTTATCACTCAGATATTGTTCGTGCACGAGTGCGAGCAAAGTGGTTTCTTCAATCTGGAGAAAGCCGGCCAGGCGATACATTTCCTCAAACGTAAATTTTTTGACATCATTCATTAGCCGGGTAAACCGGCCATTGTTCATTCCTAAGTCACGAGCGACAACGCTCTTAGGAATCGTGGGGAACATCTCTCTGAATGACTTGATGTAACCTCCAGCGATCAGGTTTTTAATGGTTGTGTATCTTGGATCCCTTGCCATGGGCCAAAGAAAAGGAAATAAAAAGTCTCAGCAAAATGATCTCTAATATTACCGAATTTGGACCGCTTGTAACACACATAGTACGATAAGTTCTAAACCTGGAGACAAAGCGGGTATGAGATAGCCATATGTCAGGAATAACATAGTCCCGAAAAGGGAGTATGCCATAAAAGGAGGAAGGATTGAAGCCTAATTTGTTTTCAATTTTTTCTTTGCTTCCTGGGCGGAAAGTCCCTTTCCTACCGTCAGATGCTTTCGGCCTTCTTCAACTCTGTCAATCAGCAAGATGCGATCGAATAATTGCGCCTCGTCGAAAGGATCCGGCATGGCTCTGACCATCGCGAGAACTTGTTTTTCTGTAAGCATAATTAAAGCTATGCAATAACTGGCGAGTTCCGGCAGCAAATTGCAGCTGCGCCAATTTTGGTAACTTTGCGGCCCATGGGCCAGAAAAAACTCATCCGATTCGAAGCGATAAAACACTTTCCCAATGTGCTGCAATACCCCGAGGGAACGGCGGGGAAATGGGCGGAATTTTACAAGAATGACAATCCGCTGACGCTCGAGCTGGCGTGCGGCAAGGGGGAATATACGGTGGGACTGGCGAAGATGTACCCCGAGCGGAATTTCCTGGGCGTGGACCTCAAAGGAAACCGCATCTATATCGGGGCGAAACGGTGTCTCGGGGAGCATATCACCAACGCCGCTTTTTTGCGTACCAAGATCGACCAGATCAACCAGTATTTTGCCCCTGGCGAGGTCGCGGAGATCTGGCTTACGTTCCCCGACCCGCAACTGCGGAAATCCCGTGCCCGGCGCCGGCTCACCCACCCCAAATTTCTGCGGCTCTACCAGCAGTTCCTCATCCCGGGCGGGCTCATCCATCTCAAGACCGACTCCCCGGTACTGTACACCTTCACCAAATGGGTCATCGAGCTTTGCCAGCTGCCGCTATTGGTGGACGACCCGGATATCTATGCAGACGCCGCAACTTTGAAGGACGAGCTGAAGATCAAGACACATTACGAAGGACTCGATATCGCCGGCAGCAATCGCATCCACTATCTCTGTTTTGTCCTGCCGCCCGGGCCATTACCGGAGATCGACGCCATCCTGCATCAACGATTGATGGAGATCGAAAAAGGAGAGGAACATGCCATCGCTCATTGAGGGAGAAGACTTCTACTATAACGAGCAGGGTTTTATGGTCCTCACGGCACACTACTTGCTAAGACGGGGGTTTTGCTGCGGCAACGGCTGCCGGCACTGCCCATATCACTATGAAGCCGTCCCCGAGCCACGGCGCTCGGAATTACTCGCCGTACGCGAACACCGAGACGACAAAACACAGGAACAATAAGGGGCGGGATGAGCATCGCGCCGCTGAGTGGCGAAAGCAAATCTTATACGTTGCCAGGTACCCCGTAGTATAAAGCCATCGGGCTAATAATTAGCAAGGATAATCTCTCTCGTTCTTGGATGCGCGAAAATCTCTTCAATTTTTTTATTCAATTCTTCAATAGTAACCGCTATTCCAAAGGGTTTTGTTGGAGCAGAAAAAGCATTCACTTCAACGGGGAGGCCGCCATCGGTTTGTACACATTTTAGTTCAAATAATCGATAACTAAAGCCGTGTCGCCTATTAAATACAAGGTAAATACTATAGGTCAATACTTTTTCATCTGGTTGACTGTTGGACGAAGACGTTGTTATGAGTAAACTTAACCGGTCGGGATATGTTTCCTCAATTTGCTCTCTTACAGATATCAGTACCTGTTCTATTTGGTTTCGATAAGATTCCGGGTCATTTATTTTAGGTAGTGGCAAATCTAGTTTCATAAATCGAAGTTAAACGAAAAAATAATAGGGAGATGATCTGAGTATAATGCACCTTTTCTTGCAAGCTTTTTCTTCGCTAATTCATCTATAATCTCCTGTACCTGAACAATCTCCAAATCGTCATGAACAAAATGTGGGATCAACGGTGGAGACAAAATGACCTGATCAAATAAGTGCCAATAAAGTTTTCTGCTCGGCGCGCCCTCAAAATAATGGGATCCACTTGTCTTATTTTGTTTTACAACTGGGTGGTAATCCCCCAAGAGCCACCAACAAGGGTTATAAAACATCATTTCCACCGAACTGTGAACTATTTTCTCCGGTTTTACGACGTCCGAGAAATTCAATGCGTAAAAGCCCCCGGGCTCAACCATTCCCAAATCGAATGGATTCATATTGAAATCTTACTCGGAAAATGTAAACAGGCCAGCAAGTAAGGTTGTTCTTCAACAGTCATTTCAATCATCGTTATCCTGGAAATTCGTCTCGTTACTCTTCTGATAGTTTCAACCTCAATAATTTCTTGCCGTATTATTGTCCTGTCTTCGAGATCAGGGATTACTGAGTCGCTAGCCTCTATTTCATTAAAATTTCCTATTTGCCTGAATTGTACCTTGGAATTATTTCGAAAATAGAAGGACGTTTTGAGTATCTCCCTTTCTGCGCTTGTTAGGAACAATTGTGAGAAGGAATGCTTGTCTATAAAATTTTGAGATAATCGCCCGGGTGCTTCACCCAAGATGAGAATATCTACGGGAGAATGTTCCAATATATTGTCTAGCACCGGTTCAGCGGTATTCTTATTTTCAGTATTCCAATATAAAAATTTCAGTCGCATATAAATTAAAATATGCAAGGCATGTTAATAGTCAATTTACCACCATCAGTAAGTAAAGTTGGAAAGCTCTTCTAACAAATTCAAGGCATTTACAATGCTATGACTTTGTAAAATTATATAATACCAAATCGGCCATTGAATCTCCGTTCAAAAAGGGTTTCGAAAAACCAGGTAAAAATATATTCTCGATGAACAATAGGCGCCACTTTATAAAAGTGCCTTCCAAAGCCTTTATTTTCGATTCGTATATTCGATTAAATATGGGTAATTTTAATTGACGCTCGAAAAAAGGAGGCAATACTTCATGACATCAGGCTGCATCGATTCCCATATGTTGTCGCATTTGAAAATATCGACCTCCCAATAAATCATATGGCGACACCCCGAAAGAAAAAGAAGCCCACACCGCGGAAGGCAAAGCCTACCCGCGCGACGGCCGCACGAAAGGCCCGCGGAAAAAAGGCGGCGGCGGCCAAAGCGAGCAGCAAGGCGGGCCCGCGAGCGCGCGGCACCGGGAAGCACGCAACGCCGGGAAGCGGGGCGTCGCCGCGCGAGAAACTGATCGCGGTGCGACCGTCGGGCGGCAAGGACGATTCGTTCTTCGACCTGGTGCACGAGGTGGCGCGGCAGATACCAAAGGGGCGCGTGACCTCCTATGGGGCGATCGGCGCGGCGCTGGGGACGCGATCCTCAGCGCGGATGGTGGGGTGGGCCATGAACGCCTGTCATCTCTCGCCAAAGCCGGTGCCGGCACATCGCGTCGTCAATAGCGTAGGACTGCTCACGGGACGGCATCACTTCAAGCCGCCGGAAAAGATGCAGCGCCTGCTTGAAAAAGAGGGCGTAGTCGTCAATAACAACAAGGTCGTAGACTTCCAGAAATTATTTTGGGATCCGTCGAAGGAGCTGTGAGCCGAACGGAGGCGTTTGCGACGCCGAAATGCCTACACTTGAGCATTTCGACAATATTTGCTCATTTGTCGAAAAAAGCATTAGCTTTGCCTCCTGCTAAACCAGGTATCAGGCATGTCCGCTACTATTAAAGAAGAAGAGATGCAGGAACAGATCCTGCAAACGGCAAAACAGTTATTCCAGCTTCACGGCTTCAAAAGGGTGACTATCGACGACATTGCCAAAGCGATCGGCAAAGCCAGGAGCTCCCTTTACTATTATTATAAAACCAAAGACGAAATTTTAGCGGCCGTGATCGCTGCCGACATCGCCGAACTGATAACTGCTATTGCTTTCGCCGTAGCTCAGGCACCCTCTGCTGAAGAAAAAGTAAAGGCGTTCTTCCGGACCAAGCTGCAGATAATCCTTGAAAAACGAGCATTCTTCCATTCGCTGGACGAAGGCATGGACCCGGCCGAACTATCCGGTTACCAGAAGACCAAACTCGCCGTCCATCAGCAGATCAGGCAGCAGGAAGGCGAGTTGCTTTCCCAGATCATCACGGAAAGCATCGAAAGCGGGGAAATAACAAGGCTGGGACAAAAAGATCAGCGGGATCTGGTCTTCGTCCTGCTGAGCTGTCTGCAAGGCCTCAAGCGCGAAATGGTGATACAAAACGATTTCAGCAACATAGAATCGGCGGTAGAGATCCTCGTCCGCTCTTTTATCCATGGATTAAAAAAATAGCTCACTATGCAGTGGTATCATTATTTCAGCGGCTTTTGGGCCGGCATGTTCCTGGGCAATTTTGTTCCGCATTTTATTAAGGGCATCACAGGCGATCCCTTTCCTACACCCTTTTCCAAACCGCCGGGCAAAGGCCTGTCTTCCCCGCTGGTGAATGTATTGTGGGGTCTCCTCAATTTAGTAATAGGCTATATTCTTTTCCGTGTTGGCAGAGTTTCTGTTGACAACTGTCTGTCTATGCTCATCTGCTTTTTCGGTCTGGCCGGCATCTCCATTATGTGCGCGAGAAACTTTGTCCATAAGGACAAGATCTAGTAATACGGACTGATCATCACGTACACCACCACCCCGGTGACCGCGACATAGAGCCACAGCGGCCAGGTGATCTTCGCGAGGCGGCGGTGTTTGTCGAACTTTTGCTGGTACGCGCGTTGCAACGTGAACAGCACGAAGGGAATGATCACTGCCGAGAGGATGATATGCGATGAAAGGATCACGTAATACACATAGCGCATGGGGCCGGCCTGGGCCTTCTCCGCATCGCTCAACAATCCATCGTGATTGAGATCACCGTAACGCACCGAAGGGTTGGAGGCATGATAGATCACGTACGATGCCAGAAAGATCGTACTTAGCACGATGGCCGTCCAATTGGCGCGTTTATGCGCGCGGACCTGGCCATGCCTGATAAAATACAGCGACGCCAGCAGCAGGATCGCCGTGCTCGAGTTCAGGATCGCATGGAAAAGCGGCAGCATGCCGGTATTGAAGCCGAAATTCAGCTTCGCCTGCGGCACCATGATCAGAAAGGCCACCGCGGCCGGGATGGCGATGGAGACGATGATGATGGCCTTCGTAAAGCTTTTGGGCTGGGTCGGCTGCATCGGCTGGGTCGGCTGCACCGGCTGCGTCGGCTGCGCGGGCTGGGTCGGCTGGGATGGCTGCGCCTGCTGGGTCGGCTGCGCCGGCGGAATTGGCGGGATGGGATCGGCGGAAATATTTTGCGACATATATTGTGCTTTTAATGTTGGGCGCCTAGCAGCGGGATTCCGCGGCCGGCATTCGCGTTCTAAGCTTGCGGGTTGGACTTCTCCCGGTAGCTGCGCGGAACAGTAGGGGTCTGCCTTGTCTTCCGGCTAAAGTAAACGACACCGACGACGGTGCCAAGCAGGATCAGCGCGATGGGAATAGCCAGGGGCCGGAGCTCGTCGAAGACCGTGGAGCGGCGCTGCTTGTCTTTTTCCAGCATGATGAACACCACATCATCGGCGAGCCGGGCCATCGCGGCGGTATCGGTGCCATGGTAATACCCACGGATCACGTGATCCTTATCCAACAGGGCAATATAGTCGGTATGCACGAAGTTGGAGTCGACGCTCACACTATCCTGCAGCCCCAGCTTGAGCTCGTTGAGGGCAAAATCATAGATCGTCTTCTTCGGTCCCGTAAGCATCCACCAGACATCCGGATTCACGCCGTATTTGTCGGCGTATTTCTTCAGGACCGATGCTGAATCATGGGCGGGGTCGACGGTGAGCGAAAGGAACTTGACAAAGCTCGTGTCGATCCCTTTAGTATCATCGCGGAGCTTGAGGGCATCCTGCATACGGCGCATATTGCGCGTCAGGATGGGGCAGATGCTGCCGCAATGGGTAAAGAAGAAATCGATGATCACTACACGGTTGTGGAGCGAGTCCAGCGAGACGGTGTCCCCCAGCTGGTTGATCAGCGTGACGTTGGCCACCTTATGCCAGATCGTGTCGTCTATCTCCTTGCCATCCTTGATCCGGGTGGCGATGCTGTCGTAGAAATAGTGCCGGGGCATCGCGACTCCGTATTGTTTGGCGATGCCGTAGAAGAGCAGCGGGATGGCCACCGCGATACAAAGCGCCAACAATGCTTTCTTGTTCATGGTAGCACAAAAGTACAGAACCCCCGCCAATGGGCGAGGGTTCCAAACGAATTTAACTGCATATTACTGCTCACCGGGCTTCTGCGCGGGAATCTCTTTCTCCTTGCCGGCAGGGCCTTCTTCGCCGCCCGCAGGGGCAATTTTGGTGTTGTTTTGCTGAACATGATACGGATCGTAGCGGTTCCGCAGCTCACGATAAGAGTTGCCATCGGCCAGGAAAGCGATAATGAACCAGATGAACAAGCAGGCCGGGATGCAGAGGGTCATGATCAGGTTCTTGATCTCATGCCGCAGGTGCATAAACTCAGCGATAATATAAAAGGCTTTAGAGCACGTGAGGATCAGGTATACGCCGTTGAGGACGTATTTATTGGGGAAACCCGTCTTGAGGTGGATGGTGGCCAGGGCCAGCTCCACCAGGGTGATGCCCAGCAGGACCCAAAAGGTGCGCCAGATGGGTTTCGTATCGAACGAAGCGTGTGCGTTGTCGTGTGTCGTCGTTGCTTGATTAGACATATGAATAAGTTAGAAGATGTTAGAGTAAGTAGAAACAAGTGAACACGAATACCCATACCAGGTCGACGAAGTGCCAGTACAAACCGGCCTTTTCGATCATCAGGTAGTGGCCTTTCCGTTCGAAATCGCCCCGCAGGTTCTTGATCAGCATGATGACATTGACGATGACGCCGGAGAAGACGTGGAAGCCATGGAAGCCCGTGATCGTAAAGAAGAAGTTGCTAAAATTCGTCGAGGCCCTGGACCCGTTGACATTGGGGAAGGGGTTGCGACCCCACCATGCGCCTTCGCCATACAGGTGCGTCCATTCCCATGCCTGGCAGCTCAGGAAGGCCAGGCCGCCGATGATGGTGAGGATCATATAAAAGGTCACCTTTTTCCGGTCGCCGCTATGTCCTGCGGCCACGGCCAGCACCATGGTCACAGAGCTCATGATGAGGATAAACGTCATAAGGCTCACGAACACCAGGGGAAGGTGCATCGAACCCATACCGGGAAAAGCCCGGAAAGCTTCGTTAGGGTCAGGCCAGCTGTTGCTGGACATGCGGATCGTACCGTAGGAGATCAGGAAAGCGCCGAAGGTGAAGGCATCGCTCATCAAAAAGTACCACATCATCAATTTACCATACTCCACATTAAAGGGGCTTTTCCCCCCGCTCCACCACTTGGTCCCTGCCGGTATTGCTTGTGCCATATTACTGGTTTGTTAGTTTCGCAAATTTATTGAACAAATATTGTTGATTCTTAATTAATAGCCATAAAGAAAATGAACAGGTAGATCCACAACAGGTCCACGAAGTGCCAGTATGTACTGAGCAGCTCCACCGGTACGCTGTCATAGCTTCTCGTCCTTGTCGCATAGGCCCTGGCCACAGTGATCACCAGGGCGAGAACGCCACCCAGGACGTGCACGGCGTGCAGACCCGCGATGATGTATAAGAACTGCCCGCCACCCGAGCCATGCATCGTGATGCCGGTATGCCAGATCTGCCGAAAGCCTACATACTGCAGCGTCACGAACAGGATGCCCAGTACGGCCGTCAGCGTCAACATGCTCCGGTAGCGTTGCATCTCCCTGTCCTTGAATGCCTTCAGCGACATCTGGATAGTGAGGCTGCTCACCAGGATCACCGCCGTCGAATACCAGAATGCTCTGGGGATCGCGAAGGTGGTCCATCCGGGTTGATCCCTTTTCACCACGTATGCGCTGGTCAACCCGGCAAACATCATGATGATGCTTCCCAGGGCTACCCATAACGTGAATTTATGGGGATGTATTTTCTTTCGTTGCTCGTTCACAATTTCCATATTACAAAAGCCGCGGTAGCGGCTTGTCCGCGAGGACAATTTTTAGCTTTTATTCGCCAGTAGCGATAACAACACCACCGGCAGATAGATATAACTTCCAAACATAACTCTCCTGGCCGCCTTCACCGTCATCTCCCTGTAGAGCCGCACACACTGGGCGATCATGGCCAGGTTGGCGATCAGCACGATCACCAGGGAGACCAGGCCGCTGATGCCGGTAAAATAGGGCAGCACGCCTACGGGTATCAGCAACAACGAATATATAATGGCTTGTATCGCCGAATATTTCGTTGGCCCCTGATTCGATGGCAGCAGCTTGAACCCCGCCGCCGTGTAATCCTTGTGGGCGATCCAGGCAATCGCCCAGAAATGGGGGAACTGCCAGAAGAACTGGATCGCGAACAACACCCAGCCGCCTACGGATAGGTTGTCGTTGCCGGCGGCCCAGCCGATGAGACAGGGGAGGCTTCCGGGTACTGCTCCTACCAGCACGGAGACCGAGCTGACTTTCTTGAGCGGCGTATATATAAAAGCATATACGAACAAGCTGAAGGCCGCCAGGGCCGCCGTGAGGAAGTTGAAGTGCCAGAGGATGAGGACTCCGCCGGCGCCGGCGACTACCGCAAAGGTCCAGGCTTCCTGGGTGCTCATGCGGCCTGCAGCCACCGGCCGGTTGGCCGTCCGTTTCATGAGGGCGTCGGTATCTTTTTCCACGATCTGGTTGATCGTATTGGCGCTGCCGGTGACCAGCATACCGCCGAGGAAGAAGAGGATGATCGCCGCCCAATCGTATTCCTTGACTTTCGGCGCCAGCAAATAGCTGATCAGGGCGGAGAAGACAACCATGAAGCTCAGGTTGAACTTGATCAGCAGTTTGTAATCCTGCAATTTGCCGGCAAATTTTAAAGAACTAGATTGCTTCATTAGTGTGTGCTTTCACCCGCTCCCAGCGGCTCCGTCTGCGGGATGAACTCCCTGCCATCCTTGGAGTAATCGTACGGCCAACGATGTACTTCGGGGATCTCGCCGGGCCAGTTACCGTGTCCGGGCCGGATCGGTGCCGTCCATTCCAGCGTCGTTGAGCCCCAGGGGTTCCTCGTCATCACCCTCCGTCCCTTGAACATCGAGTAGAAGAAGTTGAAGATGAACAGGAGCTGCACGGCGAAGGTGATCATCGCTACCGTGGATATGAAGCGGTTGAGTCCACCGAATTGGTTGAAAGAGATCCAGTTGCTATAATCCATGTACCGGCGGGGCATCCCAGCCAGACCTTCATAGTGCATCGGCCAGAAGATGAGGTACGCACCAACGAAGGTCACCCAGAAGTGAATGTAGGCCAGCGTATTGTTCATATACCGACCGTACATCTTGGGGTACCAGTGATAGATCCCGGCAAACATGCCCAGGATACCCGACACACCCATTACGATATGGAAGTGGGCGACCACGAAATACGTATCGTGCAGCTGGATGTCCAGCGTGGAGTTGCCAAGGAAGATACCCGTGAGGCCACCGGAGATAAAGGTGCTTACGAAACCAATGGCAAAGAGCATCGCCGGCGTAAACCGGATATTACCTCGCCATAAGGTCGTCAGCCAGTTGAACACCTTGATGGCCGAAGGGACGGCGATCAGCAGCGTCAACAATACGAACACCGATCCCAGGAACGGGTTCAGACCCGTGACGAACATATGGTGCGCCCAAACGAGGAAGGCGAGGATGGTGATGGCAAAAAGGGATCCAACCATGGCCATATAGCCGAAGATCGGTTTGCGGGCGTTGACCGCCATTACCTCCGACACGAGACCCATGGCGGGCAGGATAATAATATATACCTCCGGATGACCCAGGAACCAGAACAAGTGCTGGTAAAGGATGGCGCTGCCGCCTTCATTCGACAGGGCCTTGCCCGTTTCGGACAGGAAAATATCGGAGAGATAGAAGCTGGTGCCGGCGTGACGGTCGAACAGCAGGAGTATGAAGCCGGACAGGAGAACGGGGAAGGATAACACACCCAATATGGCAGTGAACAGGATGGCCCAGATGGTCAGGGGCAGCCGCGTCATGCTCATGCCCTTGGTACGCATGTTGAGGATCGTGGAGATATAGTTCAAACCGCCCAGCAGGGAAGAAACCACGAATAGCGCCATGGCGATGAGCCAGTAATCCATACCCGCCTTCGACCCTTCATTGGCGTCGCCCAGCGCGCTCAGGGGCGCATAGGAGGTCCAACCGCCGCTGGCAGGCCCCGTGGCGAGGAACAGGCTGGAGAACATCACGATGCTGGCGGCGAAGAAGAACCAGTAAGACAGCATATTGAGGAACGGCGAGGCCATATCGCGGGCGCCGATCTGCAGGGGAATGAGGAAGTTGGCGAAGGTGCCGCTAAGACCACCCGTGAGTACGAAGAACACCAGGATGGTACCGTGCATGGTCACCAGGGCATAATAGAATTCGGGCTGGATCTGACCGCCTTTGGCCCATTTGCTACCCAGGATATCCTCCAGGAACTTGAAGTGCGCATCCGGATAACCCAATTGCAGGCGGAAGAGTACGGACATCAGGCCCCCGATGATCGCCCAGATCATCCCGGTGATCAGGAACTGCTTACAGATCATCTTGTGATCCTGGCTGAACACGTACTTGGTGATGAAGGTCTGATGATGCTCACCGTGGCCATCATGATGCTCGCCGTGTGCGATTGCCACTTCAGTATGTCCGTGTAATGTTGCTTCGTTGCTCATGGAAAAAATTATTTAATTATAGCAGCAGTGGTCTTGGTGGAATCAGCCGGAGCCGCGCCCGCAGGAACCGCAGGCGCTTTGTCCTGCATAACCGAGGCGTAGTTCGGTTTTTGCTTGGCCAACCAGAGTTTATACTCGTCTTCCGTTACGACCTTGACGATACCGCGCATGGTATAGTGCCCACGGCCGCACATCTGATCGCAGGAGATCTCATATTCGAAGTCGGGGTTGCCCAACTTTTTCTTCATTTCGTCGGTAGTGAATTTGGGGACGAACCACATGGTGGTCGGCGTACCGGGTACGGCATCCATCTTCTGACGGAAGTAGACCAGGCCGACGTCGTGGATCACGTCGCGCGAACCGATGATCAGCTTAACGGGTTTGTTGACAACGCAATACATCTCGTTGCCCACGACGATATCGTCATGCGTGGCGGCGTCGTCCCAGATGAGACCCAGCTGGTTGTTATCCTTGTCGCTGATATTCTGATAGTATTTCTTGCCGAAGACGCCGTCCTTGCCGGGATAGCGGAAGATCCAGCCGAACTGCTTGCCGGTGACTTCGATCTGCATCGCGTCCTGCGGAGCATCGCCGGTGATGCGGAACCAATAGAACAGGCCGAAACCTACCAGCACCGTGAGGGCGATGGCGGGAACTACGGTCCAGATAACTTCCAGGCGGTTGTCGTGAGGGAAGTAGTGCGCCTTGCGCTTTTCGGAGTACTGGTATTTATAGGCGAACCAGAAAAGCAGGATTTGGGTGGCTACGAATACCACGCCGGTGATGGCGATGGTAATATAGAGCATCTTATCGATCTCTTCCCCATGTTTACTGGCGGATTCGCCCAGGATCCTTCCCTTGAAGAGCTCATTGCACCAATAGACGCCGATGAGACCAAGGACCAGGAACACGATCATCAGGAAACCATTGATACGGTTGTGCTGCTCGAAATTCTTCTTTTCCCCTTTCAATACTCCCACATACTCACTAGCCTTGGCGATCTGGAAGGTGATCAGGAAACCTAACAACAGGATCAGTAGCAGAAAAAAAGTTGACATGATAGAAAAACAATTTTAAGTATGATGAACGATACTTTCTTTCACGTAAGGATGATTCTTGGCCAGCGTCGGGAATTTGGCAAAAACCCTTCCCGTTTGCCACATGATCAATCCTACAAAACCCAGTGCGATACCAAAGTCGAAGAGGTTCAAGGGTACATGGTTAGGAGAGATATGTTCGCCCGCGAACACCATTTGGTAGTAATCCAGCCAGTGTCCAAAGATCAAAAGTACGGACATAAATGTTACGGTGCCCCAGTTGCGTTTCGACCCGCGTTTCATGAAGATCAACAGCGGGCATATAAAGTTGATTATGAAGTTCAAATAGAAGATGCCGGCATAAGCGCCATTGAACCGGGGCTGGAAGTAAACGGTCTCTTCGGATATGTTGGCATACCAGATCAGCATGAACTGGTCGAACCAGAGGTAACACCAGAAGATGGAAAAGGCGAACATGAACTTGCCCAGGTCATGAAGGTGTTCCTCGTTGACGAACTCGAGGGCGCCCTGGTTTTTGAAATAGATCACGAAGACGGTGATCAGCGCGACGCCGGATACGAAGCAGCTTCCGAAGTTGTACCAGCTATACATCGTGGAGTACCAGTGGGCGTCGATGCTCATCAGCCACAGCCAGGGAGTAACCGCGGCCACGGTGAGTGCGAACCACACGATATAGATGGCGGCCCAGACGGTATTGCGGAAGATATATCTCTTACCCTCTTCTCGGTTGAGCGGGGTATCATCGATGCTCCGGGAAAGCTGGCGCATTTTCCAGCCCAGGACGATCCACAGGCCGATGGTAAGTATCGTCCAGATGGTAAAGAAGGGGACGCTGAGAAACCCGCTCTTCTGTTTGAGGAGCTCGTCTTTGGCAACGGCGCCTCTGTCGAGCCAGGAGTAGATGGCGGTATGGCCGCCGAATACGATGCACATCAGGATCACGAAGCAGATGATGCCGATGGGGATCACGGCTGCCGAGATGGCTTCGGTGACCCGGCGGAAGGTGATGATAAAACTGCCCAGGGACAGTGTCACGGCGCAGAAGAAGAACATGGCCGCATTGGTAATAAGAAGGAAATAGACACTATTGTGCATGAGGGTTGCCCAGAACCGGGTGCCCTGATCATGGGTACCGTAGAGGATGAAGCCGACGATCAGCGCGATCACACCCACCGCCATCAGGCCCAGGGACCATTGCTTGTATCGGGCCGGTATCTCAAAATGTTCTTTATACGATGACATCAACGATGATTTTAGAAATTATTACTTTTTTGCGGCCGAGTCGGCAGAAGCGCTCGCCCCGGAAGCGCTGGAACCCGCGGCAGCCGGTGCAGAGGCAGCCTTACCCGCCGCTTGTTTCGACTTTATATATGCGATCACCATCCAGCGCTGTTTCGTGCTGAGCTGGGAGGCGTAAGAACCCATTTTGTTCTTCCCGTACGTGACGGAGTAGAACATCTGCCCTTCGGGCATATTCTCATATTGCGCCTTGCCGACGAACTGGGCCGGAGCGGCCGGGAAGGGGCCGTCGCCGCCGCGGTACAAGGGGCCGTTGCCATCCAGCTTGGGCCCATGGCAGATGGCGCAGTTCACGAGATAGAGCCGCTCCGCTTCCACCGTATCCATGGATGTCAGGGGGCTCTTGACGTCCCTGGAAGCATGGTAATTGGTCGTGTCGCCGATCTTGTCTTTTTCTATCAGGAAAGGCAACAGTTCTCCGCGTTTCATCGTGCCCGGCACGGGAGTGTTGCTGAAGTGGATACCCTTGCTGAGCAGCTCCGCTTTTTGTTCTTCGGTAGTGGCATATGTCTCGTAGGCCCTGCTATAAGCCATGTCGGGCATATATATTTTTCCCGGGTCGCGCTGAACCTCACTGCAACCGGTGAAAATGGCGGCGGCCAGGAGTATTACAAATAGTGCGCTAATTATTGACCTTCGGTCAGCGCCCCTCCGGGCCGCTTTGACAGCTATTTTTTTCATGCTAAAGCAGTTCCTTTATGTTGAAATGGAGTTTTATCGGAATCGTAGCGGCCTATCCACCAGCCGGCTTCCGCCACCTGGGTGTTGATGCCGGTGGCGCCTACACTGTTTAAAAATGCGATGATCTCTTGTTCGTTGCTCTTTTCCGAGCATTCGATAACCATCGTAAACTGGTCGTCCGTCGAGCGCAGGTTGAAATGATGTTTCCGGATAAAAGGTGCCAATTGACAGAGGTAACAAAAGGTCAGGAACATCCCTACGGCCGAGAACAAAACCGTGAGCTCGAATGTAATAGGTATCCATGCGGGCAAGTCGAAGTGCGATTTGCCGCCGATGTTTACGGGCCAGTCGGAGTTGAAGATCCAGCCGATACCGGTGAGGGCCGTGGTGGTACCCGTGATCCCATAGATAAAGCCGGCCGTGTGCAGGCTGGTGTCGCGCAGACCCAGGGCTTTGTCCATGCCATGGATAGGCATGGGCGTATAAACATCATGGATCTTGTACCCGGCGGAGCGGACCTTCTTGATCGCAGGGAACAACACTTCCTCGTCCGTGAAAATGCCAACTACAAATTTTTTTACTGCCATATTTATAGCTTTTTACTCTTACTATTTTTAAATGCTCCGACTAGTGCGCATGCGCATATTCATGAGCGAACTCTTCGATGCTTTCTTTCTCGATATGATCCACCTTCTCCGTCTCTTTATAAACGCCACCGGATTTCTTCAGGATATGCTTGATCTCGGCAACGGCAACCACCGGCGCGAATTTCGAGAACAGGAAATAACAGGTAAAGAACAGACCGAATGTCCCGATGTAGAAACCAACCTCCCAGATGGATGGGGCATAATAGGTGGCCCAGCTGCTGGGGAGGTAGTCGCGGTAGATAGACAATACGATGATTACGAAGCGTTCGAACCACATACCGACATTCACCAGGATCGACATGAAGAAGGTTACGGTGAGGTTGCGGCGCATCTTCCGGAACCAGAAGATCTGGGGCGAAAGCACGTTACAACCCATCATGATGTAATAGGCCCAACCGTAAGGGCTGAAGATGTTGGCGCGGCTTTGAGCAAAGGCCCAGTTCTCGAATTTGTTCTGGCTGTACCAGCTTACAAACAGCTCACTAAGATAGGCGATACCTACGATAGAGCCCGTAAGCACGATGACCTTGTTCATCACCTCGATGTGCTCGATCGTGATATACTCCTGCAGACCCAGCACCTTGCGGCTCACCACCAGCAGGGTGTTCACCATCGCGAAACCGGAGAACACGGCACCCGCAACGAAGTAGGGGGGGAAGATGGTGGTATGCCAGCCGGGGATAACGGAGGTGGCGAAGTCGAAGGATACTATGGTGTGTACCGAAAGCACCAGCGGTGTGCTCAAACCAGCCAGTACCAGGGAAAGCGCCTCATGCCGTTGCCAGTGTTTGGTGGATCCCGTCCAGCCGAAGGCGGTGACACCGTAGAAGAACTTCCGCCATTTGAGCTTGGCCCGGTCGCGGATGGTTGCCATATCGGGGATCAGACCGGAATACCAGAACAGCACCGATACGGTAAAGTAGGTCGAGATGGCGAACACGTCCCAAAGCAGGGGGGAGTTGAAGTTCGGCCAAACGGGACCGCGGGTGTTGGGATAAGGCATGATGAAGAAGCACAACCAAACGCGGCCCATGTGCCAGATGGGGAACTGGCCCGCGCACATAACCGCAAAGATCGTCATGGCCTCAGCGGCCCGGTTAACCCCCGTACGCCAACCCTGGCGGAACAGCAGCAGGATCGCGGAGATCAGGGTACCGGCGTGACCGATACCTACCCACCAGACGAAGTTGGTGATGTCCCAACCCCACCCTACGGTGCGGTGCAGGTTCCACTGACCGACCCCATAGATCACCTGCTCGGTGACGGACCAGATACCGAAGAGGAGACAGGCGACGCTGATCAGAAAACCTGTCCACCAAAGCTTGGAGGGAGCGGCTTCGATCGGGCGTACGATATCTTCAGTGACCTGGTGATAGTTCTTCGGGCCTTCTACAAGCGGTGCTCTTGTCTGTGATTCGTATTGCAATGGTGCTGATGCCATAATATTATTGAGCTTTTTGCCAAAAATTTTGTGTTTCATGCCGGACCGCCTCCGGCGGCCTGGGCTACTTATACTACGAGTGCTTTTCGCCGTTTACCGATTCGTTATCACCGGACTCGCCCGCTGTGTAGGCGACGTCAGCGTGACGGATCTTCGCCAGGTACGTGATGTTCGGCAGTGTGTGCACAGCCTCGATCACACGGTAGAGACGCACAGCCTGGTCATGACGGGTGGTGCTGATCCTGCTGTCCTTATCATTCGCATTCCCGAATACGATGGCTTCGGTCGGACAAGCCTGCTGGCAGGCGGTCTGTATGTCGACCATATCTTCGAGGACGCGGTTCTCTCTTTTGGCCTTGAGCTTGCC
>DASYZH010000222.1:0-4297 GCA_035946435.1 Puia sp.
GGCACAGGAGGCGAATATCCTGCTTGACCTCGGGTGTTATGAGGCGATCAATCTCGACGGCGGGGGGAGCAGTTGTATGCTGGTCAACGGGAAGGAGACGATACATCCCAGCGATAAGGGGGGAGAGCGGCCGGTGCCGGCGGTGTTTTTGATTACCTTAGCGAAATGAAAAGATCCACGCCAACTGCGGCGAAGCCGCAGCCGGCACACACCCAGGCCGAAGTTATCCTTGAATTTTATCGGGGCTTGAAGCCGCGGTTTGCACTGCCGGCGGGCATCTCGATCATGAATCCTTACAAGGATGCGGAGGCCTGGACCGTGACCAGCGAATTTTACCGGAAATATTACAACGATACTCGTCCCCGCTGGTGGATCTTCGGGATCAACCCGGGGCGGCATGGGGCGGGCGTTACGGGTGTACCTTTTACCGATCCGATACGACTCGCGGAGCGATGCGGCATCGCCAATGACTGGAAGAAGCAGGCCGAGCTTTCTTCCTTGTTCGTGTATCAGATGATCGATGCGTATGGCGGGGTACAGGAATTTTTTGGCAACTATTTCATCACGGCGCTTTCGCCGCTGGGATATGTGCGGGATGGCAGGAATCTCAACTATTATGACGACAAGGAGCTACTCAGGGATTGTGAGCCGTTTATGATCAAGTGTATCCGGGAACAGCTCCGGACCATGCCTACGTATGAGGTATGTTATTGCTGGGGTGAGGGGGAGAATTTTAAATACTTCAGCAAGCTGAACGCGAAGCATGGGTTCTTCAAAGCCATCGTGCCCTTGCCGCATCCGCGGTTCATTATGCAATACCGCAGGAAGCGGGTGGGGGAGTATGCGGAGATGTATGTCTCCAGTTTTCGGGAGCATGAGAAGAACACGGCGAGCCGATGACCCGCGGTGCGGTGAGGCGGTGCGTGGCAGCGCCGGCGCTAATGTATCCGGTCGCCGCGGACCTCGAGGGTCGACATCAGTCCGGCTTCGTAGGCCAGCCATTCCGCCCAGCGTTTGCGGACGGTCTCTTTGTCGACGTAGCCTTCGGCCAGCTCGATGAACAGATGATAATGACCGGCTTCACTTTCCATGAAGCGGCGGTAGAACTGGCGGAGATAGGCGTCTTCGAGCCCTTCGTTGAGCCGTTTGAAGCGCTCGCAACTGCGGGCTTCGATGAGGGCGAAGATCAGCAGCCGGTCGAGAAAGCGGGACTCTTCGCCGCCGTCCTTGCGTTGGAACTCCATCAATTTATTGACGTATTCATCTTTGCGTTGCGGGCCCAGCTTCAGGCTTCTTTTGTCCAGCTCGGCGAGGACGAGCCGGAAATGGCCCCATTCTTCCGTGACGATGGGGCTTATTTCTTCTACGAGACGTTTTTTCGAAGGGTAGCGTTGGATCAGGGAGATGCAGCTGGTGGCGGCTTTTTGTTCGCACCAGGCGTGGTCCGTGAGGATATCTTCGAGGGAGATCGCGGCGATGTCCACCCAGCGTGGGTCCGTAGGGAGCTGGAGGCCTAAGATATTCTTTGGAGCGGGGGCGGTTTCCATGAGGCGAAATTACGGAATTCGGGGCGCTGCACCCACTTGCGCGGAAAGCTGTATTTTCCCCGAAATTTTCACTATGAGGGACGAAGGCTTTTTGAGCAGGAAATTGAAAGAGCGCGAGGAGCAGGATGCGCTCAGGCGGTTGCGGTTACCGGAAGGGAAGGTGGATCTATGTTCGAACGATTATCTGGGGGTAGCGAGGAACGGATTGTTGGAGAATGAGGTCCTGGTGACGGAATCGCTGGCGGAACAGGCGGATAAGCATGGGAGCGGTGGCTCGCGGCTGCTGGCCGGAAACTATCCGTTGATCGAGGAGACGGAGCGGCAGATCGCGGAGTTTCATGGCGTGCCGGCGGCATTGATCTATAACTCGGGTTATGATGCCAATGTGGGGCTGCTCAGCAGCGTGCCGCAACGGGGAGATGTGATCTTGTATGACGCGCTGAGTCATGCATCGATCCGGGACGGGATGCGGTTGTCGCTGGCGCAGGCCTTTGGGTTTGCGCATAATGATCTGCGAGAGCTCGAGAAGCGGCTGCGTTCTGCGCGGGAAACCGGGACCGAGGAGGCTGGGGGGCGGGGGAAGACGGTGTTTGTCGTCACGGAGTCGGTGTTCTCGATGGACGGGGATATGGCACCGCTAGCGGAGATGGCGGTGCTCTGCCGGCAATTCAACGCACAGCTGATCGTCGATGAGGCGCATGCCACGGGTGTCGTGGGGCCAAAGGGCGAAGGGCTGTTGCAGGAACTGGGACTGGCGGACCAATGTTTTGCCCGCGTCCACACCTTTGGAAAGGCCGTTGGCTGTCATGGCGCCGCGGTCGTGGGCAGCTCACTGTTGCGCGATTTTTTGATCAATTTTTCGCGTTCGTTCATCTATACCACGGCCCTGCCTCCCGCGAGCGTTCGGGCTATCGCCCGGGCTTATGCGCTGTTGCCCGGGCTGGAAGCGGAGCGCAAGCGGCTGGGCCTTTTGATCGACCGGTTCCGGCAGACGCCTATCGCCTGGGAGCGGCTCAGCAGCACTACGCCCATCCAGGTAGTGATCGTGCCGGGCAACGCGGCGGTGAAAGCATTGGCTGGGCGGCTGCAGGCCGCGGGACTCGACGTGCGGCCGATCCTCTCCCCGACGGTAGAGAAAGGAAGGGAACGGCTGCGGATCGTGCTGCACGCATTCAATACGGAAGAAGAGATCGACAGGCTGACGAGCCTGCTGGCCGTCGCGCACGGATGACCCCGATGGGCATAGGGGGGACCCTGGGGGCCGCCGGCTCATTGGGTATTTTGCCCGTTTCGGCTTCATTGGGTTGGCACTAGTGCCATAGAGTTACATCTTTGCGCTGTAAATACAGGACAACGGTGAAACCACTATTTATGCTTATCGCGGCGGTGTATTTCTGTAGCAGCAGGCCGGCCCGGGCACAGGGCGACACTATCCGCCTAACCAGCCTTGAAAAGACCATCGCCGCGGCGGTAAAGAACAATCCGACCCAGGAGATCTATCTGCGGCAGATAACGCAGGCGTCCCTGAACTATAAAGCCGCACGGGGTTTTTTATATCCCAATGCCTCGTTGGGGTTCAATGGGACCGACAACCTCAGCTTAGCCACGACGCCGATCCCCGGCGTGATACTGGGCAGACCCGGAGAGACCATCTATGCAAAGTTCGGCAAACATTATGTCTACAATACCGGCGTGAGCCTGAGCCAGGATATCATCAGCTGGACCAACGTGCTGGAGATGAAGCTCGCCCGCAGCAATATAGAGCTGGCACATCTCCAACGAGAGGCCTTTTTGCAAAGTCTGAAAGAACAGGTAGCGCGACTCTATTTTTCCGCGCTGATCGCGAAGACGGCACTGCAGATCGATGCACACGACCGGCAGCTGGCCGATAGTGTCGTAGCCCTGAGCCAGCAGAAGCTGCAGGAAGGGAGTACGGACAGGATGACCGTCAACCTTGCCGCCATCAACAGCAACACCATCGCGCAAAACCAGGCGCAGAGCCAGCAGCTGCTGGATCAGAGCCTCGAAAACCTCAAGATCCTCCTCGGCGGGAAACCTGCCGGTGAGATGGTGGTGGCCGACAGCCTGGGGAGCGCACCGGGCACACCGGGCGCACCAGACGACGAGCCGCAGGCGCTGGGGGCCGATAGGAATCTGGTGGTGTACCGGCAGCAGCAGGATATTGCGGGCATGCAGAGCCGGTCGCAACGGTCGCAGGCTTATCCTACGATCACGGCCACAGGCTTTTTCGGGGACCAACAATTCCGCGACGATTTTTCCCTGGCATTCGGCAACAACGCATGGAACGCCTATAACTATGTCGCCCTGAACATCACGATCCCCCTTTTTACGGGCCTGACCAATACCTACAAATACCGGAGCGCGGTGGTACAAAAAGATATCGCTGAACTGCAGATGAAGAAGGCCGTGGATGAAAGCGCCATCAACGACCGGCTCCTGTTAAAGAACTACACCGCCTGCCTGCAGATGCTGAAGGCGTCGGTCGCGAGCTTTCAACTTTACGGCCAGAACGTCCGGCTTGACCAGCAGAAATATAGCGAAGGGCTGCTGAGCCTGGATGTGTATATGAAGGCCTTCGAGGACTACCTGACGGCCGAGAATACGTATCTCAATAACCTTTCACAACTTTTATCCATTCAAGCAACCATTATCTCGAGACGATGAAATACTTTCTATATGTGCTCGTATTAGCGGCGGTCGCCTGCACCGGCAGACGCGAGATCAGACCG
>DASYZH010000223.1:0-13140 GCA_035946435.1 Puia sp.
ACTCGTTTATGGATCGGGCCAAACCCGAAATGCGTCGGCTTTGGCCCGGGGCCCCGAAGACCTGTACTGTAGCACCCGGACGCCGAAAAGGGTATTCAAGAGTAGGCAACTAAACTATTTCTTATGGCATCAACACCAGCGACCATTGGGGATATGCGTCGTATTCTCGCAGCCAATAAAGCTAATTGGACGATCGACGCTAAATTTGCAGATGAAAAGGCCTTGCCCAAGTATGCGCATGGGGCGGATCTTTCGAAGATTCCCAAGGCAAAAGATGTTCCGCGGATCGACATCTCTGTAGAGCTCAGGAAGGAGACCTCCAACCCCTTCCTGCGGCAGCAACGGGTCAACGCGGGATTCCTGAAGCAGCTGCCGATTTCGGCCAAGGTGGCGGGGGCGCAGGTGACGGCAGGCGGCGCTCCGGCGGGCTCCGTAGACTGGCGCAACAGGTGGGGCTGGAACTGGCTGACTTCCGTTAAAGACCAGGCCAACTGCGAGTCGTGCTGGGTATTCAGCGCGGTAGGCGTCGTAGAAGCCCAGACCCGTATCGAACATTGTTACTGGAGCCTGCGTTCCGAAGGCGATGTGCACGACGGACTCGGCGTTAAGTGTGCGCAGACCGGCGGTCCCGCAACCGCATTCGACTGGATGAAAGCCAATGGCGTAGCCGATCCCGGATGCCGGGCCTATGAAACTACGGACACTCCTGTCGCGCCGACACCGGACCGTGACGGCAGGACGGTGAAACTGGCGGACTACGTTTCGCTCAATACCATCGAAGATCAGAAGAACTGGATCGACATGGTAGGGCCTATCTCCGCCTGTTTCACCTGTTACTATGATTGGGAGACCTTTGGCTTCACGGGGCAAACCGGCGTATATATCTGCAATCCCGCCAGCGGAGTCGCAGGTGGCCACTGTATCGTGATCGTGGGTTACGACGACGCCCGGCAGGCCTGGCTGGTCAGAAATTCCTGGGGCGCAGGCTGGGGCATGGCCGGATCGCCGGGCTATATCTGGATGGGCTATGGACAGGCCGACATCGACGCCTATACAAAATACGGAGTGGCTGGTTCCGCGGTCAACCCCGACCCCTGGACCAAACGCAGGAACCACAACGGCAATTTCATCGAAAGCGGCGACGGCCCCTACAACCGCAATTTCGAAGTATGGGCTACAACGCCCACCGGTGACGCCGTACGGCATTACTGGCGCGACGGTTCGACGCTTGCATGGTCGGTCGCGGAGACCCAGGGCAATGATATCGGCGCCATGCCTACCGTCACCGGCACCACCTTTGACCGGAATTTCGAGATGATCTACCCGACGACTTCCCGGCGGTTACACCATCGCTATTTTGACCAGGCCAGCGGCAAGTGGCTTGACGGACCCATCTTTGGGCCTACCAATGTAAACGGCGTAGTGGGCTTCATCCAGGGAGATTTCGGCGCACCCGGAAACTTCGAGGTGGTGGCCGCGCTCACGGACGGAACCATGTGCCATTGGTGGCGCAACGAGGCGAATATGGCCTGGGCCCAATCCGCCGTCTTCGCGTCGGGCGTCGCCATGGGTGGCGCTACGCTGATCCAGCGGTTCGACAGGGGACTCGATTATGTGTGTGTCAACAACGATGGGACGATGCAGCGTTACTTCCGCGTGCTCAATGGCGGATGGAGCGCCGAAGAAAAATTCGGCAGCGGCATTCACAGCACCCCGGTGATGATCCGGAGCGAATTCGGCGAGACCAATGAGACGGCCCCCGGCAACTATGAGCTTTGCGTAGCGGTCAACGGGCAGTTCCAGCATTGGTGGACGGCAGGCGAGGCGGCCGCGCACTGGACGATGGATGCCGCTTTTGGCACCAATATCCGGCAGGTCCTGGGGCTCATCGAAAGCAGCTTTGGATTTGACCTCGAGCTGATCGCTTTGCTGAACGACGGTTCCATCCAGCATTTCTGGCGGGATAATGTGTGGCATGCCGGGCCCATTTTTGGCAAGGGGCCTGTAGAGCTGAGCATCCCCGTGGTCGAGCATCCGGTGCTTGTCGAAGAAGTACTTCACTGATCGCAGATCAGGAATTATCATCAAAGACGGCCCCCCTAAGGGGTCGTCTTTTTTTGGAGGAAGAAGGGATCTTTTTTGAAAGAGGCCCAATCCGTTTTGCATTGCTCGAGCAAACCGTGGAGGGCGGGTTGGGCTTCGGGCGAAGGTGGTGAATCGCCAAACAGGAGGTCTTCCAGGTATTGGATCATGTTGAAGCATAGTGTGAACTCACCGGTGGCCAGTAGTTTATCGAGGGTTCCGCTGAGTTGGTCTTCGGGGGTGAACCAGAGTGTGGTGCCGAAGGCGGCTGCTGCACTGGCGACGGTGCCGAGGTTTTCGCCGATGTCCGTGTCGAAGTCGCTCTTGAAGAGGCTTTGGGCCCGGACGGTCTCGGTGCGCTCTTCGGCGGGGCGGCGGCTTTGGGTCTCGTAGTCTTCGCGGGTGAGGCGGTGGATGAGGTTGGCGATCCGCCTGTTACGCCAGTTCTCGTCGGAATACACCAGGTTATAGTTGAGGCGGCGGACGATCTTGAGGAAGACGTTGAGGAGGAGGGATAGCAGTGAGTTGAGGCGATCGAGGAGCAGCGGACGGGCGCGTTGGAGTGAGACTGCACCGAGGTCGAGACCGGAGAGTTTCTTCAGGTAAAAGTCTATGTGCGGATTTTTCTCGAGCAGCCAACGCCGTAGCCGGCCGGGGATGCGGAGCAGTCTGCGGAACAGGAGCAGCTTGCCGATCCAAAGCAGGAGGAGGACGACGGCGGCGGTGAGGCTGATACCCGTGCCGGTGCAATTGCGGTAATTCCATACGAGGGGGAGGAAGCCCAGGAAGAGACAGAGACAGGGCAGGATCCAGTTCATCAACGTATTGATGTCGCGGACGCGGCGGTACATCTGACCCAGGGTGATCTCGCCGAAGCCCTTTTGGGGAACTTCCGGCGTGGGTTTGTAGGGGTTCATGTAGGGCGAGGAGACATCGGAGATGATGATGCAGTCAAAGTAGGGGCTTTCGGCGGAGCCTTTGTATCGAAGGATGGTGTCGATGCCCTGGTTGTCGTAGATGCCGCCATCCATGATGCCTACGGGTGCTGTTTGCGGGAGCGCTTTGAGATTGGGTGAGGCGGCATGGAGAAAATCGGTTGGCCATAGGATGGGTTCGAAGCCGCCGGGGAAGCAGGAGGAGGCAGCCATGGCATCGGCGAGCCGGATCTCGGCGGCCTGGGCCTGGTTGATGCGGAGATAGTAGTTGCCGAAGATGCCGCTGCCGCGGTTACGGAAGCGGAAGTCGACGGCATTGTTGAATTCCGTGCTGTTGAAGGCTACGGCTTCGAGATGACAGTGCATCTCTGCGAGCTCCGCGAAAGTCGCGCCACTGGTAAAGTATTCGTCGTAGAGTTCCGCGAAGGCGTTGATGAGGTTCCTGCGTTTATTGGTATTTTGCCAATGGGCACCGGGGTTGAGTTTTTCGATGCCGAGCTTTACGAGATCGAGTGTCTTTAGGCGTGCCAGCAGGAAGTCGTAGATCTCCGGGAAGGTTTTGCCTTGCTGCCGTTGCAGGGTATAGACGATCCCGGTGATGGTGCCGCCGGAGACGGTGGAGAGCATCTTTACGTTTTCGAGCAGCGGATGACCCTGGTATTGCAGCCGATTGAGATAGGACATGGTGCCGAGGTGGAAGGCTGCCGCGCGGTAGCCGCCGCCGCTGCAGCTGAGGGCGATCTTTTCTAAGGAGTTTGCGGGGACCTGGTCGACGGTTTCCATTGGAAGGTTTTTGATGCGGAAGTTACGGACTTTAGGCGTTCTACTGAACGACCGCGTCATGCCAGGAGGGGACGCGCGAGCTCATGCTGCCGAGGCAGTGGCCGGCGATCTTTGCGGCGATCTCCCCGATCATCCCGATGTTGTTTTCAACAAAGGCGAAGCCGGCGTCTTTGAGCTTGTTGATGTTGTCGGGGGTCGCGAGATCCATGTCGGAAGAGGCGGCAAGCAACCCGGGCTCGAGGCGGTAATAGTCCGCATTGTCGGGTGCGGCAAGCGTGCTATAGATGCTTTTGAGCTCGTAGCTCACGGTCTCGGAGTTACCGGACATGAGGATATCGATGATGGACTCGAGCCATTTGAGCTCGCCGGCATGGATAAAAATCTCGATATGGTAGCTCTTCTTCACTGAGCCCGTTCCCAGCGAGATCATCAGCATGTCTTTCGCGCCACGCGGCGTAGCCTTGTCGCAATTGGGGAAGAGTTTGGGAAAATCGACTTTTAGCGCTTCCGAGTAGGCGCATAGGGCGGGGTTGTTGGCGAAGACACCGCCATCCAGCAGGGCATAGTCGCAGGTGTCCATCGATCGAATGCCGGCGGGTGCGAAAAAGGTAGGGGCGGCGGATGTTGCGCGGGCCACATCGCGGACATAGAAATTGCTGCCCTCATCCGTGCGGGCGTCGACGCTTGTAAAGAACAGGGCGCGTCTTTGCGTCATTTCATACGCGGTGATGAGGCTGGGTTTGATGAGATCGGCAAGCTTCAGGTCGCCGAAGTATTCGGTGAGGAGGGCATACAGGTGCTCGAAGGAATACTTGGAACAGAGAAATCCGGCGCCCGAGGTAATTTGATGACCCAGGGTGTTGCTAAAGATCTCGTGCCCGTGCTCGACATACAGGTTCAGGGCGTCCTGGGCGGAGTATCTGGCTTTTTTGTTGTCACCGGGCGCCAGATAAATGCAGCTCAGGATGCCGCCGGTGCTGGTGCCGGCTACCAGGTCGCCGATCTTGAGCGTGTGATCACCGGTGAAGTCGTGAAGGAGCGATTCGAGCCGGACGAGGATCGCGGCGGGGATGATGTCGCGGATGCCGCCGCCGTCGATAGAGAGGATGGCAATTTTTTTTCATGGTTAATGTTTTGTCGTAAAAGTTACGAATTTGGTAACGGTGGCATTACCGTGGAAAGCCCCTTTTTTTGGCCGGCGGATGCTTAAGCAAAAAAGGGTGTTTTTACGGGGGTGACATTATTGCCAATGAGGTAATTTACCTGCAGTATCTATTTAGTTAAATCCTTAACTCATGGGCATCCAGACAACCTATAACGGCGCAGTGTATTACGTGAACATGCTGGCTCCGACGGCGAACTCCGGGGACCCGGTAACCCTTTACTTCAGCCAGGTGGACGACTCCTGCACCGAGGGAGATATGGCCATCCAACTGACCCCTTCTGTGGGAACTTATAGCCAGGCTGCGTTTCAAACCGGTTGCCAGATCTACCAGGCGTACGATACGGTCAAAAAAGTCGCGGGCTGTTTCTCGGTCGCCTCCTCAATACTCTGTGCGCTTTCGGTCTTGCCGACCGATGGGGCCACGGTGTTCTTCTGCGAGGCCGTATGGAAATATACAGCGGACGGCGGCGCGGCGGAGTGTATCGGCGCCGTGGGGGATAAGATAGCTGAAGCCATCGACCAAAGCATGGCCTGGGACGGTTTCAAGGTTGCGACGGGCGGCCCCGATGGGGACTTCAAAGGTTTTATTGAAAATATGATCGGTCTATTCTGCGATCCTAACGTGAACCCCGCACTTAAACAACCATAAACTACGCTATGCCGGATCTAAAACAGTTTCGGGACCAACTGGACAAGTTGTGTGATGTTGGAAAAGACGCGGCCGAACGCGGCGAAAATACCATACAACTTCTCAAGACGGCCGACAAGCTCATCGACGGCAACGCCGCCCTTCAAACACTTTTAAAGACCGAAGACTGGCAATCCCGCATCTCCGGCGACACGCGGATCATGGAGGGAGGAGAGGCACGCCCCGTGGTCGACCTGGTGCAACAGGGTGGCAGCATGCTCGGCATCGGCCTTCTCGGGTATACCTATGTGATGGAGCGGGTCGGCGTCCGTTTCCGGAGCATGGCGGGTACCAGCGCCGGCGCCATCAACACCATGCTCCTTGCAGCCTTGCCGGAAGAGATCTACAACCAGTCATCCCCCTTCAGGGACGATAACGGAAATGCCGTCAAATCCGAATTCCTCGCCTACGCGGTAGCCAACAAAAATTTCGCCGATTTCCTCGACCGCAAGGGCACCCTCGGCAAATTAGAGCAATGGATGCTAAGAAAGATCCACACCGCCGACAAATGGTTTCCCTGGTTCTGCATCGGCTTGCCACTGGCCCTGCTGGGCGCCTCCTATTTCTTCTATAATCTGCTTGACAATATCATCTATAAGACCCCGAACGGCCTGACCGAAAAGGAGGTCAATCACTACAATTTCCTTTTGGGCACGGCCGGCGCCTGCTGTGTCTCGCTTTTTGTCATCATGTTGCTGGCGGCGCTTTTCCGGCGGACCATGGGTTTTAACAGAGGTGATACTCCCTACAACTGGATGAAAAGCATACTCGCAACCGATTTCGTCGGCATCCACACGACCAAACAACTGCAGGAAAAACGAAAAAACGAATCCCAGCCGGTGACTATCGGCGCAACGCCCAAATCTATAGACGGTCAAAGCAGGCTGGTAGTGATAACCGCCAATCTCACGCATAACCGCATCGTCAAATTTCCGGAACAAAATGTAGACTACTGGGATCTGGAACATGCGGACAAGGTGTGTCCTGCCGCGTATGTCCGCGCCTCGATGTCCCTGCCCTTTATATTTTACGCGATGACCCCGGCCGATCGCTATGTGTATGGCCAATCACCCAATTGCACCAGCGCAGAAACGGTTCGTTTGCTGGCGCGTTTTGTGGATGGGGGCATGCTTTCCAACTTTCCTATCCGCGAATTCCATGTCCCGCCGCCGGAACTGCCCGCCTATCCCACCTTCGGTGTGCTGCTAGGTATTCCCAAACCCGACCCAACTGCCGAACCCGAGAAAGACCGAAGCGCAGCCCTTAGAAATTTCAACAAACTATCGGTACTGAAATTCATCCTGTCCTTTATCTCCACGTTCCGCAATTTTTATGACACCGATTTTCTCGAAGGCCACCCAGAGCTAAAAATGCTGACGCGGCCGGTGGACACCCGGGAATTTAATTCGCTGGATTTCGGGATGCCGCTGGAAACGAAGGTCGCGCTGTTTGGCAAAGGGGCCCAAACCGCCATCGAGCAGCTAACGAGCTTCGACTGGGCTGCGTATCTCGCGTTAAGAAAAGATATAAACGACAAGAAATGAAAAAGATCTGGATCGCCTGGATCGCCAGTGTGCTTTTATTCAGCATAGCCAGCTACGTGAACGCGCGGATCTTCGCCGTCCACAATATCCTCAATATCGAATTCGCCCGGACAAACGATACGCTGGGCGACTGTATCCAGGAGATCTCGCAATACGCGCCGGAGCCCTACCACCGGTTATTTCTCAATACGGTCGTCGACTACGTCTATCTCCTCGCCTACACCCTCGTGATCATTTTCTCGGTCATCATAACGCTGGATGCCCTTCAGTTAAAGGCAGGCAAATGGATCTATGCCCTATGTGTCCTGCCCTGTCTCATGGATTCGATCGAAAATGCCTATCTGATCGCTACGGCAGTGAAACAACAACCGGCGATCTCCTGGTTCTATGTTACCGTCGTCCGGATCAAATGGGCCGCCGCGATCCCTTTTTATTTGCTTTTTGTGGTCGTCCTTATCTATGGCCTGGTGCTTTTGTTCCGCGCTAATCAGACAGCAAAAGCCGGATAAGAAACATTTTTAATTGAAAGGCTAAACCAATAACTGTAATGGCCGAAACACCTAACAGCCTATTGCCCGAAATTACCTGGGACCTCGCCAAAATCGGCGTAGTTCTGTATGTCATAGGACTGACCGTCAATTTTCTTTATCTTATTCAATGGCATGTTCTGTCGGTAGATCTCGTAAAACCAGCAGCCATTCTCGTTGGTCTTTATGTCTGGCTCTTAGCGGCAGGTATACCACGAGCCATACTGCATTTGATTTATTGGTTAAATCCGACCGCAAAATCCAAAAAAAAATCAAATTACTTCTTGTTCGGGGGAATCCTGTTAGTACTCTACAGTTCATTGCTATGGTGGATTAATGCCCAATGGATGGCAATCCCGTGCGCGCTTTTGATCACAGTCGCTGTGTTTACGTGTTGCCTACCCGCAATACGTTCCATAGAAGCTCTCAGGGCGCTGAAACAATTTCGATGGGGTATTAGCATGGGGGTTATGGCCATTCTTTTTCCATACCTGATCTATCCAAATCTGCCGCAATACCTGGGTGGAGGGCATCCATTGGAAGTCAAAGTATGCCCTAGTGAAAAGTCTGTCATGAACAGTCAATTCTCGAAAGCTTCTTATGACGATGATGGTTGCATTGCCGCCGCCTTGCTATACGAATCCGAAAAGGACTACTATTTCATCGAGGAAGTTCCTCTTGGCGAGAAAGGTCTTATTGTAGAATACCGGGTTCATAAAGTGAAAAAGAGCTTATACGAAAAATAATATTGCCTGACAACAGTCACGGTCTTAAACTGCAAGGATAAAGGCGTGCCCAGCGTAACTGTATCATTTAAGACATGCCATGACAAAAAAATACACTCACTTAAAACCGACCGAGAGGGGAAAATTACCGCAGAAATTTGCGGGGACGACATCTGCGACATAAGCATACTTGCAGAAATTGATACGGAAACCTCAAAAGCGTTAAGGGAACATTGTATCGGACCAAATAGCAATTACCAGTGCACCTTCCGGCTATGCAACGAAAAATGAGGGATGCGTACATGGCGGGCTTCTGGGTGCGGCTGTTGTAGCCTATTTGGAGAATGCCTTGATCGCGTCGATCACCCCACCCACCGCGCCGGGTATTGCCCCGGGATCGGTCGCAACTCCAATGATAGCCACCGCCAGGTTCACCGCCGCCCCGGCCGCATTGATGACCTTTTGTACATCCGTCAAATGCGCGATATCCGTATCGATGTTCGCAGTGATCTTGTTCAGACCGGTCACCGCATTGGCGGCATCGTCCAGCGAAACGGACAGCGCGGACCCTGAAATCGTTGCGACATCGGCAAAGATCTTATCGCGCAACGCCCCCAGACTGGTTATCTGCGCCGGCTGGAGCTTTACCGGCGGAGTATCGAGATAGTCGTCGATGGCATCACCGATCGCCAGGAGGTTCGAGGCGATGGAATTCAGTTGCTCTGCGGTTAAAACGGACATAATGCAAGTTTTTAGTTGGATGAGTGCTGGGTAAGCGCATTGAATTCGGATTGATGATCTTTGAGCGCGCTGGCAAAACCAGTGAGTTTCTTCTTTACTTCTTTGGATCGCAGGTCATCGACATGCGAAAGGGTATACGCATGACCCGCCGCTATCACGTCGAGCGAGATTTGATAACTATCCAGCCGCCGCTCCCGGTTACCGATATCCGCAGTTGCCCGGAAATACTCATCGAGCGCTTGTTTTCGTTCAAAGCGCGACCGGCTATATTTTACCAGCGAGTCGTACACATGATCCTTCAGATAACGTTGCTCGAGCGAAAGAAAGTTGCGAACATCGACCAGGCTGTTTTTCATATCCCTGATCAACCGCTGGACATATGGATCCGATTCCACCACATATTGTTTGATATGACTAAGGCGGTAACTGTTGGAAATGAATTCGCCGATTTTGGCTGCAATGGCGCCGATAGCGCCGATGGTGCCGGGCGAGATCTTTGTCGTATCGATGATGGCGCCCGAGGATAGCGAGGTCGACACGGTGTCGAGCGAATAGTCTACCAGGCTGTCGGCCGAAAGTTTTGCCAGCGCGGCAAAATAGCCGTGGAGGGCTGTATAGATCCGCCGCAATAGGGTGTCCTTCTGTTTGGCCACCGAAAAACTAAAGGGAAAAAGGTCCGAGCTCGTCAAGGTATCTATTTTCAGCCTGACGGAAGAATCGCTATAATCCTTATAGGCCAGGATCCGGCAGTCGTCGAGATAAATACCCGTAAGGGAAGTGTTGAAGGCGTCGAACTCCTGTAGATTGGTACTTGCGGCCGAGGAGAGATCGTTCACGGCTTTCAGCGGCTTACAGCCGGCGAAAACCAGGGCCGCCAAAAATACCAGCGCCGTAAGAAAAGGTTTGTTTATAGGCATAAGTAACATAATTGTTCATTATTGTTTCGGAGAGGGTGGAGGTGGAACCGGAATTCTCGTTTTCCATTGGAAGGATTTTGGCGCGGAGGTTACGGAAAACAGGAGGATGATCACCGCGGCGCCGCCAAAAATGAATTTCAAGCTGCTAAAGTAATATGGGGAGATATAGTTGTCCTTGCAAACGATATAAGGAAGCATATCCCGTAGCAGGATGAAATTCTCCGTGACATCACAAAGCCCGGCGAAAATGGCGAGTGGGAAATTGAAGCGGAGGAGCGTGTTGGCCCATGACCGGCTTTCGTTTTGCATTTGGGCGTAGCTCAGGTTGATGAGCACGGTGACATAGCCAACGATGAATAGAAAATCCCAGCGGGTGTTGAGCCGCACCTGATCGAGCGCTGTGCCGCCCTGCCGGACGACGATATTTGACCAGATGCAAAGACGATGAGCTGCTTCCGTAGGGGGAAGGAAGGGCAAACCAAAGAGGTTGCCGGGTATACGCTGAGCGACTACCAGGTCGAGGTACTGACCGATGTCGAAGGCGAGGACGCCGATAAAGAAAAGCCATGCCAGCGTATGGACCAGTTTCATTTTAGTTTGTTTAGGATGTCCGTTACAACGTATACGTGATCGTAAGAGGCGTTTTTGTGTTGGTCTTCGGCGTCCCGGATGCAATAGGCGAACACTTTACCCGTGTTTATAAAATGTGGCGGCTGGGCATGTAGTTCATCGGTCCAGCCATTTTCGCCCACAGAACCCCGGGAATCGATGTGAAAGACGCGGCCGCGAGTCGTTTTGTTGAAGTATGCACCGGTCTGGATCATCATCTCGTTAAACAGGAAGATCATTGCATACATGACCTTTCGTTGTTTCTCGGGCTTGTAGATGCCGCGGATCTCCAATGGGATCTTGAGCCAGGTGCCGTGTCCCAGGAGCAGCCGGACAAAGGGGATATACCATTTAAAAGGATTCCAGCCGAAGTTTTTATTTGTACTGGGAATAGGGTAGTCGTAGCCCTGGGTAAGGATGGTGATGCCGGGAAACTTGGTCACGCCGGAATGGCCTCCATTGAGGATGCCGTTCATCATAAAATAAAACTGGAGATGGAAGAACATCAGCAGGGCGAAGAAATCTTTTGAGAGATAGGTCGTGCCTTCGAGAAAATCATCCTCTTTAAATTCGGTGAAAGTTTTGTCGGCTTTATCGCAGAGCGCATTTGCCCACAGGTTTTTTTCGTATTCGTTTTCGCCGTCGGGCGGTTTTACGATAGCGGCGAGGCGCCGGGCGCCTACGATATCGTTGCCGCCACCGCTGATGAGGAAGAAATCGGGGTGCAATACGGAGAGCTCTTCGACATATTTTCTACCCGTGAGCATGTTGAGAAGCCAGTCGCCGCCTTTGGCCAGACTAAAGACCGCCAGGTTTTCGTCCATGCTAAGGGCGTCGATGACATCGGTGAGGACCACGGGGTAGTTAAACCAGGAATCGCCCTCGGCCAGGACAATTTTGTTTAGGGAGTTGTCGCGAAAGCCTTTTTGGATCTTTTTTGTGAATCGGGCGTTCCGGCGGTTGTTCTTATTATTGTCGAACAAGGCCATGAGACCAGTGAGCGCTGCGAGCGAGAGAATGTCCCTTTCGTTGAGGTCGTAGATACGTTGCAGGATATCGGCGAGGTCTGTTTCGTTCACCAGGGGGCAAAGGGTGGCCAGCTCCGCGATGGAGATGTTATTGTCGAGCAGCTTGTTGATGAGGTCCTGCTTCATAGTCAAACAAGATACCGTTCTTCCGGATGGGTCCTACCGGGAAAAACACCCATTTTTTTGCCTTGTCGGAAAAGAGGTGGTCGGATAATGACAAGAATGGGTGTTTTCCCCGTTTTTTCCGCCGATGGGCTGCTTTATATTAGAGGTAGCTAATAATTCCAAGCTTTTATGCCTATTCCTTCGAGTCTAACGGCCTATATCAGGGCCGGCAAGGATGTTTTTGCCCTGAAGCTGATGGCTACCATCTATACTTCGGACCCCAACCAGACCGAATGGGCGATTTGTTTCGGCGTGCGACAGGCGCCGCCTGCTGGGGTGGCGGTTGGCACGGTGAGGGATGGGGCCAATGACATCAAGATCCCGTTTGGGTTTAACCATCCGCTGTGGCTGCTTCCCGTGAGCGATACGGCGACAGCTGAAGCGCTGTGGATGCGGAGTTCGAGGTCTTCGGCCGGGCAGCGGCAGCTACCCAGGATCGGGATTGGCGGGGTGTTTATTCGAAACAGGCGGCCGGAGCAGGCCCAGGACCAGGAGGATGGCGACTGGTCCGGGTATCAATTTTGGTATGCAGACCAGCCGGATTGGACGACGGATCCGTTGCTGTACCTGGGTAATCAAGCGACACTCACGGGACTAAGCGACAAAGGGGATTGGTACGATTGGGATGTCAATGGGGTTACCACCGCCGCGTGGCTGACGACGGCGAATATCACGGACGCGGAACGGGTGTTCCTTTTTTCGGCTCCCGGCTGCCAGCTGGTCACCCCGGATGGGACGTCTGCACAGCATATGGTCTGGATGGGGTTGACGACCGATCTCGACGGGACGAGGGGAGATTGCCCCTGCCTGGCGATCTGCCAGGTACAGGATAAAGACTCCACCGCTGCTGCCTGCGTTATCCGCTGGGACAAGGCAAAGCGGATCGATTATTGGTTTGATGTCGCTGCTGCGCCGGCTAATCCGAACACCGAGGCGATGCTTTTGGCGAAACAATGGACCAGGCCACAGGCGTTGTTGAAGCAGCACGATGACGCGGATGACGGGCAAATAAGCACGGGGATACTCGACGATTTCGCGGAGGGTTTTGTGGATCAGCACTTGAAACAATGGCTGATCCTGGAAAGAATAAAAGATGGGCAGATCGTTCGTAACTATCTTATACCGGCGTTTTTCCGGCACTATATCTTATACAAGGGAGGAAGTCTTTATGCCTTACTGGGCGTTTCCCACAACGCGGACGACCCGCAGGTCATTCATACGTTCCAGGTGT